>JAZNZR010000056.1:0-5713 GCA_045595025.1 Oscillospiraceae bacterium
TCCCCGATGCATTTGCATCGGGGATTTTTTATTTATTTTCTGACTTTTTTCAATATCCACTCCGCAAGAGCGGCTATACCCTCGCCGGTTTTGGCGGAGATGGGAATAATCTCTATATTTGGGTTGCGCATCAGGGCATACTCCCGGAGCTTATCCATATCGAAGTCGAAGTAGGGAAGAACGTCGGTCTTGTTCACGACAAGAAGACCGCAGCTTTCGTACATGAGGGGATATTTGAGGGGCTTATCGTGGCCTTCGGGCACGGAGAGAATGGTCATATTCAGATGGGCACCCGTATCAAACTCGGCGGGGCAGACAAGATTGCCCACATTTTCCAAAATCACAAGCTCAAATTCCTCAAACCCCAGCTCGCTCAGACCCTGGCGGCACATATCCGCGTCCAGATGGCACATTCCGCCCGTATGGAGCTGAATGGCTTTCACACCGCATCGGGCGATTGCCTCGGCATCCACGGAGGAATCTATGTCTGCCTCCATAACCGCCACGGAAAGCTCCTTACTGAGCAAAGGCAAAAGGGCGCGGAGGGTGCTTGTTTTGCCCGAACCGGGGGCGGACATAAGGTTTATAAGAAAACAGCCCTTTTGGGAAAGTTCCCGGCGCAGCGCCTCCGCATCGGCGTTATTATCCTCAAAAACGCTCTCCCGCAGAGCGATTATTTTCACATTTTCCATCATTTGTCCTCCCAGATTTTCAAATCAAGATTAAAGTCCTTCAGGAAGTATTCGTGCAGGTCTGCTCTCATGGGCATAGTCTGCTTTATTTTTATAACGCCCGGCTTGCAGTGAGCCTTGCATATTCCGCAGCCCACGCATTTTTCCTGGTCTATGACGACCTTGCCGTCTTCTCCGAAGCTGATTGCCTCCACGGGGCAGCCGTTGGTGGTGGAAACGCAGGCGCGGCAGCCTATGCAGGCGCTGCGGTCGGGCACAGCCGTCCAGCCTGCGGGGTGGAAGCGGTGGCGCTCGGCAGCGGTGGCATTGCGGGCGAGGCGCATCGCTATGCAGCAGCAGGGGCAGCAGAAGCATATTTCCAGGAACTTATCCAGCTGGTCATTGCGTATGCCCCAGAGAAGCTGCTCCACCTCCACCCAGACGGCCTGACCCATAAGTCCTGCCTCGGCAGCTGTGTTCACTCGCTCCATGGCCTCCTCGTAAGTCAACTGCCGACCCAGATTATGCTTCACTATGACCTTGCCTGCCTCGCCCAGGAAGAGGCAGCCTATATGATGGGAATAATCCTTGCAGTCATTGGCTTCACGGCAGAGGCAGGAATCCATTCCTCCGATGAAATCGGCGTTTTTAAGGCTTGCCTTGATGATGTCCAGAGGCAGCACCACCTTTTCCCCCTCCCGGGAGATATCCAGATTCAGGGGGAGGCTGCGTTCTTGCTCTTCTTCGATGTCCACATTGAGGGGCATTACCACCGTGGAGGTATGGGTCTCCATATCGGGATAGAGCATAATGCCTTTTTTATATATTTTGCCCTTCAGTCCGCCTTCTTTCATCCATACGGAAAAACGGATGAACACTTTGTAGAGCTTCAGCGCCAGAGGCCAGCGCTTATCGGACATATATATCACATGCTCCTTGAGCCAGTTATATATGCCAAGACCGTTGGGTTTGTTTTTATAGGGAGGAAAGCCCACTTCCTTGCGCTTCAGACGCTCTTCGTCCAGATAAAGCACCTTTCCCGATTCGCTGATATTACTTATCTGTCTTTTTTCTTCCATATCCTTAGGCCTTTCAGTATGCTATCTCTTTTATGAAAAGTCCGCTTCCGTCCACTATGTCCATTTTCAGTTCCGAAAGCCTTGTTGCAGGGAAAAGCTCCCTTGCGGCGGGAAATAGCTTTTTAAAATAGGCTGGCACATAGCTGCTTTCGCGCCCCACTTCGAGGGTGACGGATTTCACCAATGCTATTTTGTTTTCTTCTGCCGCCCGCTGCACTCTCCCGAGGGCGCGGGTCAAAACACCCAGCTCATGCATTCCTGCGATACCTTCCTGCGTATTTTTATAGATTTATTATAGTATCCGGCGAGCGTAAAGACTTGAAACAAATTGCGTGTTTTGTATCATTATGATACAATTAAGCAAAACTGTATTACGAGCATCTGAATTAGGAGGGAGACGTATGGTAAGCCGCACACTTCAGGCAATAATAGAAGGCTTCAACAGACTTATAGACAAAACGGATTTTCATAAAATTTCTGTGGAGATGATAATGCAGGAAGCTCAGGTGAGCCGCTCCACATTTTATCGCTACTTCAAGGATAAATATGAGGTTATGAATGCCAACTATAAGATGGCTCTTGATTACTATATCCATCCCGAGCGCAGCAAAAACTATCGGGATCTGTGTTATCATCTTTTCGATTTCGGACAGCGCCATCTGAAGATTTTCAGGCGTGCTCTGGAGAGCACGGGCTTCAACTCCCTCAGCAACTTTATCTATGAATATTCCTACGAAACCGCTTTAAAAATCACCCGTCTCAACCGGGAAGGAGCGGGCTTCACCCCCGTGGAGGAGCTGCAGGTGGATGTTTTCTGCAACGGCATCTGCGCCGTTTACCGCAACATGATTTGCCAGCGCTATAAAATAGACCCTTCTGCTGCCGCGGACGCTCTCTATGAAATGATGCCCGAATCCCTGAAACACTATTGGTGGAAGTAAATAAAAAAATCCCCGATGCTCAGGCATCGGGGGTTTTGCATCTTAGTCAAGCAGACCCTTGTCGATAATCTTGAAGTTTGCACGGTGAATATATAAAGCCTTTCCGTCAATCATCAACTTAGTGGTTTTGGGGAGGTCCTTGCAAACTTCCCAGTACACATCGTTACCGGAATATGCGCAAATAGGCACACCGAGCTGAGACTGGATAACTACGACCATAGGCTTGCCAAAGGCATTTTTGTAGTTATTAACGAAACGGGCAATGCCGGTATAGTCTCCAAGTTCACCATTGCTTTCGCTATTGATTTCGCCGATATCTTCCAGACCGAAATCAACTTCCTTTTTCATGCCGTCCTCGGCAAAGATAACGGTATCGCCGCAAGTCACCATTTGCCTGCCGTCAATAGTAATGGTAACTACGGAAGACAGAGAGTATGTAGTGATGGAATTACCTTCGCTGTCATAACCGCGCTCAGCAACCTTGTTGCCGGTAATATTGATTCGCTCACCGGTGGTAACCATGTTCAGATTTCCGCTGTTATCGTAAAACTCAGCGCGATAGGAGACACCGGCAAGGTCGCCTCGCAGGTCATTTACCTCGCTCTTAAACCAGACACAACCGGTCAAAGACATTGTCAGGCTTACGACTGCGATTATCAGTGCAATCATACGAATGATGTTATTTCTTTTCTTCATTCTTACTGTTCCTCAACTTCTATTTTTATAAGGCACGATGCAACAGCAAAGAGCCTGTATTGGAGAGGACTCTTTGCTATTGCATTAAGAAAGTTCTTATTTAATTTTAACATCCCATGCGCTGATGAGCTCGCCTTCGCCTTCTGCGGCGGAGAGAGTTACAGCGTCGCCGGGATTGAGTATTGCGGCGATGGGAGCATCGGCCACGCTTACGACATAGTAAACGCTCTGGCCTTCGAAGCGGATATAGATATGGGTGTTGCCCTCGATAACTGCGGAGCGGATCTCCCCAACTCTGCCGCTTACGGTGTTGGTGGTGGGAGTCTGCTCTTCAACAAGGTCTGCATTATTGAGCAGGCGGATATAGTTGGCCTCGCACTCGGCAACGGTGGTGCCGGTGGCAACTATCTGATACTGCTGAACATTGACCATGGCATACATCTTTACCAACTGGGCATCGTCCTTGAGAGCCATGAAGTAGGTGGGCTGACCGGAAATATTCAGAAGCAGGGGGAAGGTGGAGCGGTATTCATACTGCTGAACAACGCCTTCGGCGGAGGCGCGGGCGGAATATTCCTCTGCACCTGCAACGGGGTAGAACTTTGTATCCTTGGTGCGCTGGTTGGTGAGGATAAAGCCGATGTTGCTCTCGTCGCTCATGACGGAGGTGATGCCGGTGTACATATAAACATCATCGCCGTTGACAATATAGTTATATCCCTCGGTGGTCTGGGTAACATTTTTCTGTCCGAAAATGGAGTTGAGCCAGCCGCTCTGGTATTTTCCGTGGAAGTCATACTGCTGGATGATGATATCGGCAGTGTAAACACGGTCCACCCATTCGGGCACATCCTCATAGTAAGTGCTCTCACCGGTGAGGGCATTGGTGAGCACGGCGCCCTTGATGTCGGTGCCGGAGAAGAGACCTATGCGCTTGACTATGCGGGGGCTGACCCAGTAGGGGACACCTTCCTCGTCAATTTCGAAGTTGGCATCGTCAAACATAAAGGTGGGGAACTGGAAGCGGATATGGCGGGCGAGGTTGCGTCCGAAGTGCTCGGCGGTGGTATACTTGATGCCAACACCCTGGGCATCAAGGCGGATGACCTCAACATTCTGGGTCACCATATCGATGACAAGATAGGCGGGAAGACCCTCGCTGCGGTTTGTTGCCCATTTGATAATATCACCGTAGACAAGGGGAGTTACGCGGACGGGACGGCCCTTATAGTTGATCTGGGTGTAGTCCTCGGCCACTTCGAACTGGCTGACATACTCGCTGAGCTCACCAAGCTTGCGGTTGCCAAGACGCTTGGCGCTGTCCTCATCCAGCATGGGGATCTGGTTATAGCTGATCTCGTCGACATCTTCAACAAAATCGCCCTCGGAAAGCTCAAGGAGTCCGGCGTAGGAGCTTGCGCGGAAAATGGGCATACCGATAACGCTGCCGACGATGAGAATTACAATAAAAAGTGCGCAGATTATGACGGGGACAGCGCAGTGAGCTTTAAGTCCGCGCCAAAGCTCGCCTCCGTTGGTGACCTTGTGAAGGCCGACGCTGACGGCGCTGAGCACGCAGTAAACAAGAGCCAGCAGAAAGAAAAAGCTGTAAAAGCCCTGATTGTGAAGGTTGATTGCAGGGAGCTTGAAATAGAAGTAAACAGCTCCGAAAAGAAGGGTTATTATCAGATTGATGACTATGCTTTTTGCAGTTCTGGATTTCATAAAGTTCCTCCTTAGAGTTCCAATGTTTTCGAACATATGTGTATTATAGCATTTTTATTTATATATTCAATAATTTTTGCTTGACATTCATAATAAATTCAATTATAATAGCAAAGCTGACAAAATAATATATTTTTGTTCGACGCAAATACGTGGAGAAGTCGCGTAGCCCGGTCGAGCGCGCACGATTGGAAATCGTGTAATGGCCAAAAACCATTCGAGGGTTCGAATCCCTCCTTCTCCGCCAAAAAAAGAACTGCCTGTAAGGGCAGTTCTTTTTTGCAATAAGGGATTCGAAAGGCGGCTCTTGGCAACATGCCGGGGCATGTTGCAACCGCCGTGGCTTTTCCGCAGAAAAGCGAATCCCTCCTTCTCCGCCAAAAAACAAGCCTTGTCTGAAAGACAAGGCTTGTTTTTTTACTTAAATCCACCGCAAAGGCTTAAAGCCTTGCGTCCGGCAGACCGCAGAAGGGAGCTACGGGGCACACACCTTTGAACCGGCTGCGTCCCATAAGCTTTTCTATGCACAGCTTTATTGTGGTTTCCGTGGCGGTATAGGCATTTATGTATGTGCGTATCATGGGCACATCCTGCAAATGAT
>JAZNZR010000057.1:0-15529 GCA_045595025.1 Oscillospiraceae bacterium
GGACCGGGAAAATAGGTCGACGCCAACACAAAGAGCCTGAGTATCTCAACTCAGGCTCAAATATGCCTCCTTAGCTCAGTCGGTAGAGCACGCGGCTGTTAACCGCGGTGTCGTAGGTTCGAGTCCTACAAGAGGCGCCACACTAACGGTATTGCCGTCACGATATCGTGGCGGCAATCCTTATATGGACCGTTAGCTCAGTTGGTAGAGCAACCGGCTCATAACCGGTCGGCCCGGGGTTCGAGTCCCTGACGGTCCACCACTTTATAAAAATATACAGGGGCTTAGCTCAGCTGGTAGAGCGGCGGTCTCCAAAACCGTAGGCCGAGGGTTCGATCCCTTCAGCCCCTGCCAAGGCATCGCACAGTAATGTGCGGTGCCTTTTTTGTTGTTAAATATTGCATACAGAAGAGGCTATACTTTTGACCGATAAAAGACGATGAGTTGCCTATCTATAAAGAAAAAACCAAAGAACCGTGATTCTTGTCACGGTTCTTTGGTTTTTTCATAGTTTTCCAATATTTAATTTGCGATTGTATCGTGTTTATCAACAAGGGTTTCAAACATATCCATTATACGGATTTTGCTTTCATTGTCTGCCAGATAGTATCTTCCGTTGAATATCGCATACGCAAATTCTTCTTGCTTTTCTATGTTGTAATCATAAATTAGAATACAGAGGGGTTTCGTGAGTGCATTCAATTCTTCGTCTGACGCATAATTTAGCATTTTAACAAGTTCTTCTCTATAATCGTGGGTATGAATGAAAATATATCGGTCAAGCACATCACCGCCTGATATATCTCCTGTTATATTAAGTTCGGCAAGCTTTGGATTGAAAGAATCGTTGTTTTCATCAAGCTCAGTGAATGAGGAAGTTGAAATTACATCAATCACAGAGCTTATATCTTCCACCGGTAGCCATTCCATAATGTTTTCAAGTACAACAGGCCATGCATACAGACACATTGCAGTTTCGTCGGACTGTGGAACGTCTATTCTTATATTTTGGGGTTGGTCGGAATAATTTTCCCAGTCCACAACTTCCAGCCGGAATATGCACATATATACTGTCCATTCGTGTTCACCCAATTTGGGTATGTATTTTCTGGGAACGGTGATGTCAAAGCTGACATAGTAGCTGCCAACAGGAAGGGCATATAGGTCGGAGGCTTCATAAAATTCCTGGGGACTGAAATCCATAATTTCAAAGTTTTCGTCACGGATGCACAATTCACGCTGGATTATAAAACGATTAAACCACAGTTTTAGCTCAGTACAGTCGGGGGGCACATCTTCCGGGTCATCGCTTATTGTTACGGTGGGAACGAAGAGCTCATCGATATTGACAGGTATGCCGTCACCCCAGAGCCAGTTACCTTCAAAGTAGGTGCGTTCATGCTTCATGTGGTAGTAGGGCGGAATTGGGGCGCCTCCGGTACCAAGCATTACATAATAATCGTACTCATATTGCCCAATAATTTCGTGATAGAACTCCATGGCCGCGGCTGTGTATTTATCTCCATAGCGTTCCAGCATAATGTCTGTGGAATACTCGGTATCAAGCTGCTTTGTGGTAACATGTTTAGCAAGTCCGACATAATTACCGTTTTCAATCCAAAGCATTACATATGGCTGTCCCTCGCTGGTCCATTCCGTTATCCAGCCGTCCTCCATCTCCCGGCCATCGGGCAGAATTATGCCGTCGGTGTTTTCCGGAAGAAGACGGTATCCAACGAGGTACATTCCAATGGCGTTTCCCCTCTGGTCTGCAGCACCATTGGTGATGTCTTTCAGCGTAGTGAGTTTTGCATCAATGATATTTACTCCGAGGATGGAAGAAAAGTAGTTGATCTGCTGGTCGAGCATACCCACGGCATAGGAAATTACTGTGGGTTCGACCTTGGCTTTTATGGAGTCATCAACCTTTATGAGCTCATGATACTCAATTTCCATTTTCCCCGGAGCTGTTAAAAGCTCCGTAAGCCAGTCGGGCATTTCCTCGGGCTTTGCGATCTTATAACAGCGGCCGTCAAGTTTCGCGTAGTCTACACCGAAGCTCACGCTGCTGCCGTCTTTCATAAACACAGTGAAACCTGCGTCGTTGAGAGAGTCGCCCATTAATGCTCCGGTGGGATATTCATCGGCGTAGAAGAATTTGGTGACATACTCTTTAATTTCCTCGCGGTAAGCCTCAGGGATCACGGGAGGGGCATAGCCATCGCGCCAAATATGAACGCTTTCGATGTAGTCTGCAGGAACGGGCACAATCTGAGTATAGCTGCGCCCTAGCCAGCTTGTAGCTGAGAAGGGTTCGTCATAATGCTGACCCTTGCCGTCTGTCATACAAAACTCCACATTAATTTTTTGGAGACCGTTTCTAGTGGGATAGCTTACTCGCACATACTGAACATTGGTTTCGGGATTTGCCTCGGCAGGAGCTCCCTCATAGCGGAGTATTTCCCCTCTTCCCTCAATACGGCAGGAATTGGCCATTGCCACGCTTTGTGCAAGTGATCTTGCTTCCCTGCGGGCTTCCCGGTCGGTAAATCCGCTGTCCACTCCGGAAAAGGTGAAGCCAATGGCGATGGCGGCAATGATGAGCACCGCCAGAAGCGTATATAAAGCCATTTTGGGCTTCTTTGCAATAAAAACGATGCGCTCTTTTATGCTTCTTTTGCTGCCTGTCATAGTGGTGGCGGTGAGAGCGAGGGAGGAGAAATCTCTGCGAGAGCAGGTTAGACCAATTAGGGTGCGTCCGTAGTCAACGCGTTCAGAGTCGCCGAGACGGCGTATAGTACCTTCGTCGCAGGCAAGCTCGGCATCACGCTTGCTCATTATAGCCGCCCACCAGACAAGGGGATTATACCAATGCAGAGCGATGGCAAGGCAGCGAAGAGCACCCCAAATGTTGTCTCCATGGCGGTAGTGGGTGCTTTCGTGAGCAAGGACGTGGCGCAGTGTGCGCTCATCTTCCGCGCACTCAGGCGTTACATAGATCGCAGGGGTGAAAATACCGAAAAGACATGGAGTTTCAACAGCGGCGGAAACATATACGGGGATAATGCCGGCACCGCTTTCAAGCTTAGATCCGCGGCTGCGGCGGAGTCCTGCGTTAAAACGCAGATTGCTCCATAAAAATACACCCAGCACAACGAATGCTCCGCACACCCAGATGGGGATGAGAATATTTCGTGTTTTTACCGCAGCTTCAAGCCTATGAAACTCAGCCTCATTAACGTCATTCAGCACAGTTGTGGGAAAACTGCGGTCGCTGTCACCATAGTGATAGGCGTAAACCTCGCCCGGGTAAGAAACAAATTCTTCCTCGGTTTCAAGAGAAAGGGGAGGATGAACATCAAGGACAAAGTCCTCATAGCCGCTCAGCTCTTCGGCAGCCTGCGCGATCTCAACAGAGCGCAGGGAATCTAAAATATTCATTATGCTGAAGGAGCTTTCGAAAAAAGAGAAGGGGATAAGCAGACGTAAAAGGACTATTCCCCAAAGTGCGTACTGCAGCAAGGGTCTGATTTTTCCCTTAAAAACAGCACGCAGTGCAATTACGGCGAGAATAAGGAGTGAGGAGCTGATTATCCATTCAATCATTCCTGTTTCGCCTCCTCCGCCTTTTTAAGAATGTCATAGAGCTCGTCAATTTCCGAGCGGCTGAGTGCTGCTTTCTCAGTCATGGCAGACAGCATAAGACTAAGAGAGCCGTGATAAACTCTGCCCAAAAAGTCTTCCGTTTCCTGAAATGCTGCTTCCTCGCGAAAAATCAGAGGTGAGTAGCTTTTAATACCGCTAGTTTCATCGCAGCAGATAAAGCCCTTTTCTGTCATACGGCGAAGCATTGTAAGCGTAGTGGAACGGTTCCAGCCAACATTTTTTGCCATATACTCTGTTGCCTCCCTGCCGGTACGCGGGGCATGCTCCCACAGGCACTCCATAAGGTGCCATTCCGTTGGTGTCAGCCGGACTTCATTCAAAGACATGGATTAACCTCCTTTGCTCTGTTATCAGGTACGTAGGTTACATTGTAAACACATCATATCACGATTTGTTTACAATGTCAACAGGCTGGGTTCTGAAGTGCGATTTAAGAATAAAAGAGTCTGTGGAAAATTTTCCACAGACTCTTTTGCTGCTTTATTTGCTTTCTTTCAGAACTTCAAGAACGAATTTCCAAACTCGCTGAACGGAGGAGATGGACATTCTCTCGGAGGTGGTGTGGATATCCTTCATGTTGGGGCCAATGGAAACGCAGTCAAGCTCCGGGATTTTTGCGGAAAGAAGACCGCACTCAAGACCCGCGTGGATGGCCAGAACCTGGGGTTCCTCACCGTACTGGCGGCGGTAAACTTCCGTCATAAGGTCGCGGAGGGGAGATTCGGCGCGGTATTCCCATGCAGGGTAATCGCCGGTGATTTCAACATGTCCGCCGAGAACACGCACTACGGAGGAAAGCTTGGTTTTCAGCATTTCCTTGCGGCTGCCAACGCTGCTGCGCAGAGCGAAGGAGGCGCGGAGAGTGTCCTCTCCAAGCTTAAGAATGCCCAGATTCAGAGAAGTTTCAACAAGGCCGGGAATATCGCTGCTCATTGCACGGATTCCGTTGGGGACAAGAACGAGCAGGTCGCAAACCTTTTGCGTGCCCTCGGCATCCAGCGCAGCCCGGCAGAGAGCCTCGGCGGGACTTACTGTAAGAGAGACACCCGCATCGGTGTTTCTGTATTCCTTTTTGAAAATGGCTTCAGCTTTTTCAGCGGCGGCAATAATTTCCCCGGAGCATCCGAAAAGCTCAGCTTCGCAGCGGAGAGGAATTGCGTTGTCCGCACTGCCGCCGGCAATGGAATAAATGCGGAAAGAGCCGGCAGGAAGAAGGCTGAGGAAACGACCCATAAGGATATTTGCATTTGCTCTGCCCTTGTCAATTTCTACGCCGGAATGTCCGCCCTTGAGACCGCTGATCTCTACCTTAACAAAGTCACCGGTGGCATTCTCACGCTTAAGGGGAAGGAAGCAGTTGACTCTGGCTCCGCCGGCACAGCTGACGGTGAAAATACCCTCTTCCTCGGAGTCAATATTGATGAGGGTTTTGCCCTTGAGGGGGCTAACATCAATACCCGCAGCGCCGTACATACCGGTTTCCTCGTCAACGGTGAGCATAACTTCAAGACGGGGGTGGGGGATATCGTCGGCATCGAGAATGGCAAGAGCCATTGCAACGGCAATTCCGTCATCTCCACCCAGAGTGGTGCCGATGGCGCGGATATAATCTCCTTCAACGGCAAGGTCGAGCCCCTCTTTGCTCATATCCTTGGCAAGCTCTGCCTCCTGCTGGCAAACCATATCTATGTGACCCTGCAGGATAACGGGCTTTGCATTTTCATAGCCGGGAGTGGCCTCTTTTATAATAATCACATTGTTAAGTTCATCCTGATAATGCTCAAGACCGCGTTTTGACGCAAAATCCACGCACCAGTCGCTGAGAAGCTTGGTGTTGCCGCTGCCGTGGGGGATGGAGCATATAGTCTCAAAAATGCTCATAACGGCTTTAGGTTCGATATTTCCGAGTATCATATTATAGTTCCTTTCGCAAAATGAAGTGCTTTCACATAGTATGAATGGTAGCATATTCGGGGGATAATTGCAACGAGCAGGAGAAAATGTGCATAAAAAATATAACTTGCAAAATGTGAGCTTTTAGTGCATAATGTTACAGATAGACCATACGTTTGGTATGGGTTAAAAATATATGTTATTTAGGTGAAACTATGGAACTCAATTGCAATCAGATCGTAAGCCAGACCCGGACACTCCTCCGACTGCAGCACGATGTAGGTATCGAGGAGGCAACTCCCGTTCAGCTTCATGATGCCCTCGGTCAGGTAATTATGATGGAAATAACCAAGAGATGGTATGAATGCAAGCGCCAGCGCGGAACAGGCCGCCACGCCTATTATTTCTCCGCAGAATATCTTATCGGCCGCCTTGTATATTCCAACCTCTTCAATCTTGGTATACTTGATGAACTCAAGTCTGCATTTGCCGAAAAAGGCGTTGACCTTGCAGAGCTTGAGGATATAGAAGATGCCGCTCTCGGCAACGGCGGTCTCGGCCGTCTCGCTGCCTGCTTCATGGATGCAGCAGTTACCTGCAATGTGCCTCTCACCGGTTACGGTCTTCGTTACCGCTTCGGCCTTTTCAAGCAGAGCTGGGACGAAAACGGCGATCAGAAGCAGAGCGCCGATGACTGGGCAAAGTACGGTGATCCTTGGACCTACCGCCGCGACAAGCATACCCTCAAAATCGACTTCCCCG
The DNA here is from genome assembly GCA_045595025.1 of Oscillospiraceae bacterium. Classification (GTDB taxonomy): domain Bacteria; phylum Bacillota; class Clostridia; order Oscillospirales; family Oscillospiraceae; genus SIG459. Next base: position 6,322 of record JAZNZR010000057.1, read on the forward strand.
ATCACAGCATCCTTGCTGTTCCCTACGATGTTCCCGTTATCGGCTATGGAAATGACAATATAGGTACTCTCCGCCTCTGGCAGTGTGAAGCCGAGGAAGAGCTGGACTTCGATGCCTTCAACGCTCAGGAGTATGAGCGCGCCCTCGCCGCAAAGAACAAGGCCGAGGACATAACCCGCGTCCTTTATCCCAACGACAGCACCCGCGAGGGCAAGCGACTGCGTATCAAGCAGCAGTATGTTCTCTCCAGCGCTTCCGTTCAGGATATTCTCCGCTACTTCCGCGAGAACCACGGCGATGACTACACCCGTCTTCCCGAATTCATCACTATCCAGCTCAATGACACCCACCCCGCAATGAGCGCAGCCGAGCTTATCCGCCTGCTTATGAACGAGGGCTACAGCTTCAATACCGCCTTCGATATCAGCCGCAAGGTATTCTCCTACACTAACCACACCGTTATGAGCGAGGCTCTTGAAAAGTGGCCTCTCGAGCTTCTGAGCAGCGTTGTTCCCGGTCTTGTTGATATCATCTGGAAGATTCATAACCGTCTCCAGAGCGAGCATCCTCAGCTTTACATCATCAAGGACGATACTGTCCATATGGCAAACCTTTCCGTTTATATGGGAACCAGCGTCAACGGTGTTGCTCAGATCCATTCCGAGCTCATCAAGAACGATATTTTCCGCGATTGGTATGCCGTATACCCCGAAAAGTTCAAGAATGTTACTAACGGCATTACTCCCCGCCGCTGGCTGGGTCTGTGCAACCCCGAGCTCACCGGTATGTTGGAGGACTATTGCTGGAAGGGCTTCCTCACCGACCTTGACCAGCTGGAAAGCCTGAAGGGCAAGATCGACAAGGAAATGATCGACCGCTTCAACGCCATCAAGTATGAAAAGAAGAAGCAGCTTTGCGAAGTTATCCGCAAGCACGAAGGCGTGGAACTCAGCCCCGACTTCGTCTTTGACGTTCAGGTAAAGCGTCTCCACGAGTATAAGCGCCAGCTTCTCAATGCCTTCTCCATTATGGACATCTATTTCGATGTGAAGGAAGGCAAACTGCCCGACTTTACTCCCACTGCCTTCATCTTCGGCCCAAAGGCAGCTCCCGCCTACTGGAGAGCAAAGAGCATCATCCGCTACATCAACCGCATCGCAAAGCTTGTCAACAACGATCCCGATGTTAACAACAAGATGAAGGTTGTTTTCGTCCAGAACTATAACTGCTCCTATGCAGAGCATATTATTCCCGCTGCCGATATCTCCGAGCAGATTTCTCCCGCAGGCACCGAAGCCTCCGGCACCGGCAACATGAAGTTTATGCTCAACGGTGCTGTAACCCTCGGTACTCTGGACGGCGCAAACGTGGAAATCGTCGAAAAGGCAGGTCACGAGAATAACTATATCTTCGGCGCCACCATCGATGAAATCAACCGCGTGAAGGATACCTATCGCTCCAGAAACATCTATGAGCACGATTACCGCATCCGCCGCGTTGTGGACACTCTCATTGACGGCACCGTTCCCACTGATGACGGCCTCAAGGAGCTCCACACCTCCATCATTGACGGTGCAAGCTACCATAAGCCCGACCATTACTATCTGCTTCTGGACTATGTTTCCTATCTTGTCACCAAGAAGCGCGCAATCTCCGACTGGAAAGACCGCGATGCTTTTGGCAGAAAGTGTCTTATGAACATCGCCTCCGCAGGCAAGTTCAGCGCAGACCGCTCCATTCAGGATTACGCAGATACCATCTGGTATGTATAAGTAAACAAAAAAGGCCGTCTTTGGACGGCCTTTTTTTCGCAGGGATGACGACAACATGATATTAAGAGAAAGTGGCCCCCTCTGACGAGGGGGCTGGCTGCGAAGCAGACTGGGGGAGAGAACATTTTTCTCTCCCTCCGTCATTTGCTGCGCAAATGCCACCTCCCTCGTCAGAGGGAGGCATGGGTGCAGCATAATTTTGTGGTATCAGCACTTTGCAAAAATGATACAGGGAGTATATAATATAATAAAAACACCGACGAATGAGAAAGGAGACCTGTACTATGGCACGCATCAGTATGAAAGGCCCGGGAACGGTTGGGGAGATCTCCGAACAACTAAGGGCGCGAATGTTGGAAGGTGAGTATAGGTGTCAGCTTCTTGATTCCGTCAAACGCAACGGGCTGGAAATGTTGGTTTTTAACGGATATTCTTTTCGTGCCGGCATCTGCAATTTGAGCATTTTGCTCAGCGCTATGGATGATATAGTTACTGTTGATGCTGTGGCAACAGCCAATACAGATGATATTTTTGGTTTTGCCGAGAGTGCCGAATATGATTTTGCCGGAGCTGTCTATGCAGCTGTGCAGGACCGTGGATTTGAGGTAGTAGAAAAAAGTGACAGACCGGAGCCCCAACTTCTTTCAAAAGAATTCTTTACCGCAGAGCCCAGCGAGGAAACTCTTGATATCAATGAACTTATGCGCCTTGGAGCACAGGCCAAAAGAAAAGCGGATGATGCTAAGCCTCCGGAAACAAAAAAGTATGAACACGAGCCGGTAAAGCTTGGCAGGGAAGAGAAAAAAGGTCTCTTTGGCAGGAAACGCAACAAACCCGACTGGGAGTATTAAGGGGAGGGAGCGCCATGGATAAAAAGACATTAAAAATTACGCTGATAGTCGTGGCGACTGCTCTTGCTCTTGTTATCCTGCTGCTTGTGTTCGGAAAACTGACTTCCTTTGAGAACAGACTTAAAGCTGCAATTGAGTATGAGGAACTGCTGCTTCGCCATGAAAACTACGGCCTTGTACGTATTGATGAGGATAGCGCTGCCTTTGTCTATGTTCCCGGATCCGGTCAAATGAATAGTAGGCTTCCTATATATGTTGAGTTTGACCTTGACACAATGAGTGTTGTGGACGAGTTTTACACGTGGCTGGGGGGAAGCCCATTCAGAAATGAATTTGCTGAAAATGCGAGAAGGAACCAGTATGCCTTTAGGACCTTTATTAATGTGAAGAGAGGTAGCCCCACACATAACTTTTATATGGGCATCAGCGATGTGGAGCCCAGTTATGAGCTAATCGGCGAGGGCGCAAGTGAGCTGCAATATGTGGAAATCAACGATATGTATTTTTTCATGTATCTCATAGACTTTCATTTAGATATGTAAATTTGGGCGAAAGGAGCATGGTATGAAGAAACGAGTGATAATAATGCTGAGTGCTCTGGTGCTCCTCGCCATAATAATTGCCCTGCTCTTTATATTCTCGCTGCCGAACAAGGATGACTATCCCTTTATTGTCGGCAGCGGCAGACTGCGCCAGATAAGTGAGAGCACCGATGCCTCCGGCCATATTATCCGGCTTATGGAGGATGATGAGTACCGGTACCACTACAATGTGACCCGGCAGCAAATAAGGCTTATCAGCATGAAAACAGAGTTGAGCGAGACCATAGCTGCAGCTGCCCCATGGGGTAAGCTGGACCGTCAGGATGTGGATTTGGAGCCCTATCTGGAAATGTTTTTTCCGGGAAAAGCTATGGAGGCTCTGGATATAGAGTTTAGTGCGGGCGGAAGCCCTCTGGAGGCATACAGATACTGGGTCAAGGAATGGGAAGATGATATTTTGCTCAACACTGCCACTTTCAGCTTCACCGGAGATGGACGGCTTAGCTTTGCGTTCAAGAATAACGCGGTAATGCCTGAGGGTGTGGAGCAGAATGTGGACGAGGCTCAGGCTATAAAGATAGCAGCGGAGCATCTTGGAATAGGTGAGGAGTTTAAGGAAATAAGCCTTGAAAAAGTGGTTTATATGGATACCGTCGCATGGCATGTGGAATGTAGTGTGGAGATGGGTGAGCTGGATAGCTACTACGCTCTTTATATCGATATTGAAAGCGGCGACGTGATGGATGAGCTAAGCACTGCGTCCGCAGAATAAAAAAGAGTAATAAAAAAGCACAAGACTCACAGAAACTGAGTCTTGTGCTTTTAACTTAAAATATTATCTGCTGTTTCGCTCCAGAAAAACTCCGTCGCGGAGGCCTTGTATGGATTTGTCTGTGTCTGCCCTTTCAAGGCGCTTTTCACACCATACACAGTATTGAGGGTTCTGCTCAATGCCGCAGTAGTGCCGCCCAAGTTTCTTGGCGGTGACGGAAGTGCTGCCCGAGCCGAGGAAGGGGTCAAAGACGGTGTCGCCCATATTGGAGGAAGCCAACATCAGCTTTGCCAGCAGCTTCTCCGGTTTCTGGGTGGGGTGGGCTGTGTTTTCCGGCATGGACCAATAAGGCACGGTTATATCATCCCAGAAGTTACCGGGACAGGTGGAGCGATAGTTTCCCTCGGGAGTTTCCTCCCAGTCTTTGGGTTTTCCGTTTTCACGGTAAGGGGCGATCACCTTTTTGCGAAGCTTCACCGCATCAAGATTGAAGGTATAATCCTTGCCCACTGTGGCAAACCATATATCCTCCATGCTGTTTTTCCAGTTTCGGGCGGCGCCGCGACCTTTTTCCCTCTGCCATGTGATGCGGTTGCGCACTATGAAAAACTCGCTCAAGGCGGCGGAAACAGCGGCGGAGGAGCCCCAGTCGCAGCAGACATATATGCTGCCTGTATCCTTCATCAGAGGACGGACAAGGCTCAGCCAGCCGAGGGTGTATTTATAATACTCATTCTCGGAAAGGCGGTGGAAGGCATTTTCTCCGAAGGTCTTGTTCATATTATAAGGAGGGTCTGCAATGACAAGGTCAGCAAAGGCGGAAGGGAGAAGGGGCATCACCGCAAGACTATCCCCAATTATGGTTTTATCCAGTATGTCATCCGCGCTGACGCTCTTTTCCACGCTGACGCAGCGGCGGAGAAAGCTCTCCCCCTGCTCCACGGAAAGGTCTATTGTTTTGTTTCTGCTTGATTTCATAGCATACTCCGGAACATTGTTTTTAATGATTTTAGCATAAAATGCCCCGCTCTTGCAAGAAAAACGCGAATATGATAAAATATATCGATTTATATTCACTATGAGGTCTATATGGAATTTGAAAATATGCTCCGCTATTGCCGCGAGCTTGAAATGAATAATAACCGCACATGGTTTCACGAAAACCACGCTCAGTACGAAAAGGCGAAAGCCGATTTTACCGAGCTTGTGGATATGGTGAAGTATGCTGTTGTGGAGCGGGTTGACCCCTCTTTGCAGGAGAGGCTTCTCTTCGCAGACCCCAAACCCATGCTCTACCGCATTCCCCGTGATGCCCGTATGTACAAAACAAAGCCCCCTTATAACCCCACTTGGAGGGCGTATATTTCCCCCGATAAAAAGCAGCTTCTGCCTCTTGGATATTTCATGATGGTTGCTCCAGACGGACGCAGTCATTTCGGTACAGGCGCATGGTGTCCCGACAAGGATTATCTCCACCGTGTGAGAGATTTTATTGCCCGGCGCTGGGAGGAACTGGATGAGCTTATTGAGGAGAGCGGTCTCAGCCTTGTGGGCGAAAAGCTCAAACGCTGCCCCGGGGAATATGAGCCGGATCATCCTGCCGCCGAGTATCTTAAGCATAAAAGCTGGATATTTATCGAGGATGTACCCGTAGAGGATTTCGAAAGCTTTGATGAGTATATAGCATATATAAGCCTTCTCATTGACCGGATGGAGCCTCTTCGCCGCTTTTTTGAGCGCGCTATGCAGGATAAAGTAGATAGTATATGGGATAGATTGGAGTGGAAATGATGAACATTCTTCTCGGATATATCGTGGTTTTCGGCTGGGTTTTTCTCAGCCTTGGTGCCGCTGCTGTTGCGAAAAAGTGCTTTAAGGCGGGAGAGGAAGCCGCACGCAAAATAGTCCATGTTTCCGTGGCCTTCACATGGTTTCCTATGTATTTCTTCTTCGGTACCTCATGGCATCTGCCTGTGCCGACAGCTATTTTCATCGTGCTCAACTACATATCCTGCCGTAAAAATATTTTCTCCATGATGGAGCGCTCCGATGCGGAGAAACAGAGCTACGGCACGGTGTTCTATGCTCTCAGCATGACCGTGATGGCTGTATGCGCCTGCATAGACCATCGTCTTATGACTCCCTACGGAATTGCCGCATTGTGCATGGCTCTCGGAGACGGCTTTGCCCCAATGTTTGGTGGCATCAAAAAGGGAAACCGCAGCTTTTTCGGCGGCAAGAGAAGCCTCTATGGCTGCGCCAGCGTGTTTATCATCTGCGGAGCTGTTGTGAGCCTGATGAGCGCTTTCTTCGGTCTTGGGCTTGAATGGTGGAATATTCTCATCATTGCCTGGGGCGCAACTATATTCGAAATCGTGGGTGTAAAGGGTACCGACAACCTGACCCTGCCCCTTGGTGTGTTTATTCTGCTTTGTATTTTTGTTCTTTGAGGAAGAGCTATGGGCAATATTTGGCTTAGTTTAATACTTAGCACACTTCTGGCGCTCCTTGCCCTTTGGCGGCGGGCACTGACATATCCCGGAACGGCGTTGGCCTGGTGCTTCTCTGTGGTGATCTGCTATTGCGGCGGATGGGTGGATTTTTGCGCCCTTGCTGCCACGCTGATATTCACCCTTATCGCGGGCAAGATATCCGGGAAAACCCGGGAGAGGGCCGAAATGAAGCTCCACGCAAAGCACGGCAGAAGAGACAGCGTGCAGATAATTTGCAATGTGGGCATGTCCGCTCTTATGGCGCTCTTGTATGCCATCACAAAGGAGGATGCCTTTCTCTGCGCAAGCGGAGCGGCTCTTGCCGCATCTCTTGCGGACTCTATGGCATCGGAGCTGGGCATACTCAGCAAAAGAGGACCCCGCGATGCCTGCACATTGAAAAAGGTGCAGCCGGGAATGTCCGGAGGGGTCAGTGCCTTTGGTTTTGCCATGAGCGCTCTCGGCGCTGCAATAATCGGCGCTGTATGTCTGGGACAGGGGAGAGGAGTTTTGTTCTCGCTTGTGATATTCGTCTCGGGCTTTGCAGCCGCCTATATTGATAGCCTTCTGGGCTCCGCAGTGCAGGCAAAATACCGCTGCAGCGTCTGCGGTGCTCTTACTGAAAAGAAAATCCACTGCGGCGTGACAGGCGTGAAAGAAAAAGGCTGGCGTTTTATTGATAATGACGCGGTGAATTTTCTCAACAATCTCTCCGGTGCAGCGATAGCGCTGCTGCTGTGGTGGCTGCTTGGATAATATGAAAAAGAAGAAGCTCTGGAAGAGCTTCTTCTTTTTCATATTACTTCTGTAAGTATCTTGATAAACAGCAGACCGAGGACGACGAATATCATTCCTCTTATGCGCTTGCTGCCGCCCTTGATGGCAAATCTTGCACCCAGATAGTTGCCCAGAACATTGCAGATTGCAGCGGGGATGACGATGGACCACATTACATAGCCGTTAATAATCCACACCACTGCGGAGGCAATGTTGCTTGCAAGATTGCCCACCTTGGCACAGCCGGAGGAGGTCAGGAGATCCATGCCAATAACGGCGGTGAATGCCATTATCATAAAAGTGCCGGTGCCGGGACCCACCATGCCGTCATAGCAGCCGATGAAAAGACCGATGAGGGCGCAGAGAATATATTCCGTACGCTTTGTATAGCTGCGCTTGGGGACGCTGCCTTCTTTGCCGAAATCCTTCTTAACAGTGAGGATGATGGCGGCAAGGGGAAGGGCGCAGAGAATGATGATTTTAAAAACCTTGTCGCTGATGAAAAGGGCGGCAATCTCGGTGCCGATGGCGGAGCCCAAAAGAGCGAAGAGGGCGGCAATAATGGCGAAGCGGAGGTTTATCTTTCCGCTTTTTATGTATTTTCCAGCGGCAACGCTGGTGCCGATGGAATTGACGACCTTATTTGTTCCGGAGGCTATGTGGGCGGGAATTCCGCAGAAAAGGTAAGCGGGCAGGCTTATAAGTCCGCCGCCGCCGGCAACGGAGTCCACAAATCCCGCAAGGAAAACAAGGGGGCATACTATAAGAAGGGTTTTAACTATCTCGGGCATATTTATCTCTCCAAAATTCAATTGGACTAATTATAAATTAAGGGTCAATCTATGTCAACAAAAGCATAAAAATGGGTTTCGGTATTCTTAACCGAAACCCATTTTGCTTTTATATAAAACTTTTGCTACTGTAGCGATAAATTTTTCCGCCGAAGGAGGCTGCCTCCTCATCGTCGTGGGTTACAAGAATACTTGTTTTGCCTTCCGCTGCAGAGAGGATAAGTTTCCATACAGCAGCTTTTGTTTCTGCGTCCATGCCTTTGGAGGGCTCGTCCAATAGAAGAATATCGCCACCGTAGGCAAGGGCGCGGGCAATGGAAACTCGCTGCTGCATACCGCCGGAAAGCTCTCCCGGGAGCTTCGCAGCGTCTGAGCCAAGCCCCACGGCATCAAGCCACTTTTGAGCCTCCGGGAGGCTTGCGGGGGAGTCTGAAAGAACGGAGTTTATATTCTCAAGAGCGCTCAGCCAGGGGAGGAGGCGGGGCTCCTGAAACACAAAGGAAATGCGCCCGCCAGTTTTTACACTGCCATTTTCGGGAGTGAGAAGCCCTGCCACAGCAGAGAGCAGGCTGCTTTTGCCGCATCCGGAAGGACCCATAAGGACGATTCTTTCGCCCTTTTCGAGGGAAAGACTGAGGTTTTCAATAACCCGCTCGCCATCATAGCTTAGGCTGAGATTTTTAATTTCTATCATGCCTTAGCACCTCCGGGACTATACTTTCTGGCCAAGGCGGCAATGGCGGCAATGAGCACCTTTTCAATAATGAGGCTGCATATAATTACCACTACGGTCCAGGCGAAAAGATCCAGCGTTTCCCAATAAAGCTTGGACTCATATAGCAATTTTCCAATGCTCAAAGCGGGAACGGTGAGCACCTCGGCTGCAACTCCAGCCTTCCACGCAAGCCCCAGGCAGGAGCGGCAGGCGGCAAGGAAATGGGGCATAACGGAGGGAATATATACCCGGCGCAGACGTCTCCAGGGAGAGAAGCGGAAGACCCGGGCCATTTCTATGAGCAGGGGATCGGTTTGCGTGATGCCTGTACTCACATTACTCCAGACTATGGGCAGAGCCATAAGCACAACTATCACCGAGGGGAGGATATCCCGTCCCACCCAGAGAATCAGCAAAATGATAAAAGATGCTACGGGGGTGGACTTGTTGACGGTGTGCAGGGGGGAGAAAAGGCTGCGCAGCAGTGCCCAGCGGC
>JAZNZR010000058.1:0-38756 GCA_045595025.1 Oscillospiraceae bacterium
CGATGCGAAAACAGATAAGGATCTGTGGTACTCCAAGGATAAGAAAGAACGGGAACTTAAAGCGCACCTTGGTAGGCTCTATGTTCCCCCGGAAGAAAGGCATATATGATTACTGATCCTGTCAATCAAGAAGTTGCCCGCCATATGCGGCAGACACGGCGCAGCAAAAGTCTCAGCCGTGATACTCTTGCTTATCGTTCGTCTGTGGGCTATCAATCCATCCGCTCCTATGAGACAGGCCGCACACTTCCCGGTCTTGCGAATCTCTGGCGGCTGTGTGACACGCTGGATGTGTCCATGGACGAGTTTACCGGCTTTGACCAGTACCGCCGTGAAAGGGGGCCGAGATTCAAGCAATGAAAGTCATTGACGAAACCAACAATGTGTATGGCCGTTTGAAGGTCGTTGGCCGAGCGCATCCCCCCAGACTCGATAATAAAGGTCTGGCGTATTGGTATTGCGAGTGCGAGTGCCATACAACCATTATGGTAAGCGGCTCTCTCCTCAGAACCGGCAAAGTCAGGTCGTGCGGCTGCTTGCGGCGGGATATGCTCCGTCAGAATCGGGGCCGCAGCCGGGAGAAACCCTATAACAAACAGAAAGAGACAGCTGAATAGCTGTCTCTTTTGCTGTTTATTTCTTTTTCTTGGGCTTGTATTCATAATAGGTGGTCGTTCCAAGCCCCAGCATTTCCCAGAACTTCGCCTTGTCTTGTTCGGGTATGTTCCACGGAGAAATTGCAGAATACACTTCTGCCTGTGACAAAGTGCCGCTGGGTTTGCCCTTTTCGTTGGGTAGGTCTGTCGAGGTGAAAAAGTCGTATACAGCATCGGTGTCCCAGCCCATTTCGGCGTATGCGTTGTAGGCGTTTCTGACGGATTCGGAAGCGTAGGTGTTGACCATATACGCTTCTTCTTCGGGCTTGAGTCCGGCTGTTGTGTATGCCTCCAGCTTGACGGCGCCGCCGTCTGTGCCGTATTTCTTTTCCAGGGCGTCGAGCTTGTCTTCGGCCTTGTAATATGCCTTGGAATCAACACTGGCAGCAGCGGCGTTGATAAGGTCATCGATTACGGCGGTGCTGGAACTTATTGCCTCCTGAGTATCTTTGTTGAGTTTTGACCAGTCGGAGACAAGTGTGTCAATAGCCCGGTAATCCCGGCTGTCGATAGCATCCGACAATGCGACCTTCTCAGCCAGATACTCCACAGGGTCTTTCATGCCGGCGGCTGTGTCCCAGTCAGTTTTAAGTGCATTACCGGCCACTCCCATTTCGGCTTTAATGGCCTTTTTTGCCTGAGAGTCAGCAAGCGAATACAGATTGTCCAGAACCTTTGCTTTCTGGTCGCTGTTAAGACGCTCCCACTCCGTGCTGTTATAAAAATCTTCTGCAAGCTCTCTTGCCCTCGTGCCGCTTTCAATCTGATAGCGCTCATACTGTTCGGGACTCATTGTCTCGCCGTTTGGGCCGAGTTTTGTGCTGCGGGAAGAGAAGCTAGGATAAACCGAATCTGCGCCATCTGTATCTTCCAGTTCCCTGTGCAATTCCTCCAAAGCAGCGTCCAGCTCTGTGGCTTTGCTTTGGGAAGTATAAGTGGGATTGAGAAAGGCATTGATAAATCTGTCTGCCGTATCACCGGTATTTGTCTTTCTGCCCCACATATCCACATAATCAGTCTGCTGGTAGTCATAGCCGGGGAGCTTGCCGCTGGCTCGGCTCAAGGCATACTGTGTGTCTGTGTCCATCCACTGGTTTTGACTGTCTGTGTATGCAGTCTGCCGATATTTCTCACCAAACTGCTCTGCTTGCCCCAGAATTGCCGGGATATACTGCTGTGCATAACTGAGAAGCGCGTTCTCAATGAACTGGCCGAAAGCCGAAGAATCATCCCCATATTTGCTCAAGTCGGAGAAAGCATTGTCAAGTCCGGAGAGCATGGACATTTCAAGCATAGGCGCTGTCGTGCCCTTTAATATCTCAGCTATGTCTTTCGGCTCAAGGTCCTGCCCTTGGGTAAGTTCCGCAAGTCTTACACCCATGAAAAGCGGCACGGTCATAGGAGCGAATTGATTCAGCGCTATGTATTCCCCGTCATCTGTAACCCAGCTCCAGTCCATTGCGCCGTTGGCTTTCTGCGCCTTATCCAATTCCTCGTCATCTTCCACACCACGCAGCTTCCCGGCCATAGCGAGAAAATATCCGGCGGCGGTAAGTGCGCTGCCAGTTGCCGATTTTGCTACTGAGTTAATAACATCGTTTACCGTTGCTTCTCCCTTGGCAGCCTTTCCGGCAGTCCAAAGGCTGTTTGCGATTCCCAGCGGAGAATATTCCTCCGCTCTCAAAAGCACATTCGCCGGAGTTTTTCTAAATGGAACTACACCTTCTGCCGCGACAGAAGCAACTTTAGCTATTGGGTTCTTGCTGTGCCTCCAACCGCTGCCAAGGCTTGTCACAAAGTCCGAAACAGCATTGTTGTCCCTGAAAACAGCTTCTCTTGCTTCTTTGGCGGCAAACTCTCTCGCCCGGTCAAGAAGCTCCTGACTTGCTGTTTCCATATCTGTTCCATGTGCGTTCAGATACCCGGCAAGAGCGTCGGTATAGGCAATGCGACCGAATACCTCGTCACCCAACTGCATACCTACTTGCGTTGCTTTTCGCCACCACTCCAAAGGTGCGGGAAGAATCTTACGCTTATCCTGTATGCCTTTTTCAAATTGCTGTGCAGTTGAGGTGTACTTCTCGTTGCCCAGGATTGCATTTTTGTTTGCCGCAAAGTCATTCCACGCCTGTTTTGCCAGTTTGGAAGAATATGCCACAGACTTTGTACGCTCAAACTCCGGGTTAATAACCTGCGCCACCGATTCGCCTATGGCTGCAAGTCTGTCCTTCAGGAGCTTTGCCGTAACAGAAATAGCATTACCAGCAAGGTTTCTGCCCTGCGTTTTGAAGTTGCCCAGCATTGCTGTATATCTCCACGCGTTGAGCTTTTCTGCAAAACTTGCCGGAAGCTTACCGGCAATATCTGCTTGCATTTGCTCTATAATGCTGTCCCGCTCTGCGTCACTTTCGGCTTTGGCATACTGTTCAATGAGATTGGGGTCAAGTTCGATTCTGACACTGTCAACGCTTACGCCCTGTTGTTTGGCTGCCTTTTCCCTTTGGCCGGCGGTCAGACTGTCGTTTATCTTATTTGTGGTTCTGGTAATAAGATAAAGTCTGCCTTCCGGCGTGAGCTGTTGGATTATCTTGCCTGCCTGCAAAGATTCTCCAGCTCGGTGCATAAGCTCGATGTAGCTGTCCACCAAGTCCATATATTCTCTGCCGCTGGCATCACTGTTGCTGATATTATTAAGCAAAACAGCGCCACGAGCTACAAGATTTTTTCCGCTCTTACCCGCTGCCACATCCCGCGTGAACGCCGCCGCCGCCTCATTCCAGCCCATTGCAGCAATGTCTCGCTCTGCTCTGCGAGTCTGGCGCTTGTTTGTGTCAGGAACATAATCAAAGCGGCCATTCTGCACATAAGGTTCAAGCTCTGCTTTTCGGCTTTCTGATGTAATATCTGATTGGGCTACGGTCTCCGCACTTTGGCTGGTTCGTGTACCACCGCCGAGGTTTGACTGTGGAGCACTATTGACACCTGCGGGAGCATTATTCTGCCGTGCCGGGGCAGTCTGCTGCCCCATTGCCGCTTCTGCTACGATGTCCGCTGCACTCTTGGGTGCTGTAGGCGGGGTCTCAACTTTTTCTGCTGTTGCAAGAAGCTCTGCGGCTTTGCGCTCGTGTTCTTCCGCTGCTTCTATAAACCCGGCTTCCCGCTCCACTTCCGCTCTGGCAAGATATTCATTCGCTAACGCCTCCGCATCGGTTTCAAGCTCGTATTCTCCCTCTGTCTCTATCCGGGGGCGCGGACGGACTTTGCTCTTTCCGGGCGTTCTTTCTTCCGTTGTTGTCTCTGATTCGCTGTTTAACATGCCAGAATCGCCCATGCCGCTTTCTGTGGTAATGGGTGGTGTCTGTATATCCCCTGCGCTCTCCTGTGCGCTCTGAGGGCTTGAGGCGTTGATGTCGTTAACGGCTGCAACAAAGGCATCTGCCGTGTCCGTTGTCGCCGGAGAAACAGACTCAACAGGGTTTGCCGTATCGGCGCTTGCTCCTGTGCTGCGTGTGCCGCCTGTGGTTATCTCGCCCACATTTCCGGCAACGCCCATCAGCGCACCAATAAGGCCGTTGTAAAGGACTTCCTCAAACTCGGGCGCTTCGTAGTCGGTGTTCTGAACCGTGGCCACAAGCTCCGGTTCAATGTAAGCCTGAAGCATTTCCTCGCCGCCCTCGGCAACTATCTTGTTGCCCATGGTGAGCGCCACTCTTGCCAGCACATTGTCTACCTTGTCATACAGCTTGGATACTGCGCTGGATATGCTGTATTTGCCGCCCAGCTTGGATATGCCGCCGGTAATGTACTGCAAGCCGCCCTCCGCCGCACCTTTCAGCAGGGCATAGTTTTTTGCGTCGGCCTTTGTCCATCCCTCATTGATTTTCTCGGTATAGGCGTTGCCCCCGGCGCTTGCTCCCATAACGGCAGCGCCCGCCAGAGGGTTTAATGCGCCCACGATCATTGACGGGGCCATCTGTGCCGCAGCCTGACCAACATCCTGAAGTATCTGAGCGGTTGTTGCCCCAAAAATCTTCAATGGCTCATATGCAAGGCCGGCCTCCGCGATCTTCTCTAGCTCTTTGCCTGTCTGCTGTATCAGGTAAGCAAGGTTTGTCTCGCCATTGTAGTATCGTGCCACAAAGTCTGCCATAACGCCCTGAAGTCGCTGGTATTCCTCGCTGTTTGCCTCAAGGCGCTGCATTTCCGCCCGCACAGTGTCCAGTTCGGCCTTGGCCTCGGCCATATTAAAAGCGCCTATCTCGGCAAGAAATTCCGGGTTGCCCTGATTGGTGATGGCCTTATTTAGCCCTGCGGCTCGATTGATAAGGTCTTTGTAGTTGTCTGTTCTTTTCTGAATGCCGTTGTCGGCGTTGTCTTCACGCATCTGCGCAGCGGTAACGCTTGCCGCGGATGTCGGAACGGCTTCTGGTCTAAAAAGCTGCTGCACACCGGTTGCGAAATTGGCAAGACCTCCCCCCAAGGTAGCCTCTGCCTGTGCAGCGAATCGGGCAACGGGATTGTCAATGGCGTCAATCTCTGCTGCCTTTACTATGCCCGCTCTTGTGTTGACGGTGCTCTCAATGCTGTTGAGATAGATTTGAGCTACTTGAGGATTGGAGCCAAGGAGATAGTTATATATGTCTTTTTCTTCTTCGGACATATACTGCCAGTTGGTTTCGGCTCTGAGGCTGTCGTAATATCTCCAGTCATCTGCCGTCCAAAAGGTTTTGTCCTTTGCGTCAAGAGCGGCTATTTCAGCGCTCTTGTCAAGGGTGTTTTGTGTGGCTCCCCTTTCACTTACTTCTGCAAAGTCGCTGCGGTGCGCAACCTTGTTAAGCTCTGCAAGGGAATAGTCATATACCGATTTGGCCTTACTTACCGCTTGCTCCTGTTCCTTGATTAGCTGTTCGAGCTTGACAATGGAGATATTGCTTTCCGGGATTGTGCTTGTTGCTGAAGGAGCGCCTGTCACTCGGCTTATGTCCACGCCGTTACGATAGATCGGGCTACCCTGAATCCCCGCCCTTGCCATAGCGGCTGTGCGGGCTTCCGGCGTGACTGCGCTTTTGGCCTTCTCCGCTGCAAGCTGATCCTTGAGCTGCGTCAGCGTCTTTTCCTGCTGCTGCCAGTTATTATAGAGGGTTTCAACTCCATCAATGCTGACAAGATCTGCTTCCTGTGTGGCCCGCTCCGTTGCGGCCTTGCTGGCATCCTCCCAACTGCCGAACATCTCTTGGGGTGTGTATATGGAATCTGCCCGCAGCTGCTCAAGCGCTTTTTTCCCGGCCTCACCGTAGAGTTGAGCGGCATAGCTGTCATCATAACCGAATATCATCCGGTTAATATCCTTCGGCAGATTCAGCATCTCGTCAAGATAGCTCTGCGACTGTTCAGGAGTCCACCTGTCGGTTGCGTAGCTCATTCCCTGCTCAAGCTCTTTTGCTCTCTGCGCAAAAGTTCTCAGGTCGTCATTAAACTGGTCTTTGCGCATCTGTCCCGCAATGGTGTTTTCGCTCGGCCCGGTCTGTGTAATGGGCGGAACCTTTGCCCCGGTAGCCCCCGGTACAGAGGGCCCGCCGGGGACAGAGGGAGTCTGAGGCTGCTGAGGAGGCTGTTGCTGTGCCTGTTGTGCGGCTTCCCGTTGCAAAATTATAGCTCTTACTTCTTCAAGCTGTTTTTCGTAAGCAGAACTCATTTTCTCTCCTTAAAATTTGGGATAATTTTCGTCAAGAGTGCCAGAGTCATATAAATCGGGATTATATATTCCAGCGTACTTATAACCGGGAGATGGCCCGGGCTTGCCGGTAACATAGTTTGCCCAGCCGTTATAGCTTGATGTTTGCGGCGCAGTATACCCGACAGGATAAGCACCGGTGATGGAGTAATACTGTTCTGCGTCAATGCGTCCAAGGTTGTACGCAGCATCGGGATACTGGATGTTCCACAGCGCCGCCATGTTGTCGGCTGCGTCCTTGCCATAAATTGCGGCATATCCGCTGAAATCGCCGTACTGTGCAAGGGCCTCTGCCTTGTGCATATCTCTTGTGTACTGGTCGTTGGCTTCGTTGAGCAGGGCGGATGCTCTGTTGTAGTCGTTCTCTGCAAGAGCGGCGGCAACAGCGTTGCGGTACTGCGTTTCAAGCTGTGCAATGCCCCTGTCGGCCTCGCTCATAGCCTCGCTTTCGGAGGTTCGCAGCGCCCCGAAGTCCCGCTGATACTGTGAGCCTCTTGCAAGGCTCTCCTGTGCCGCCGTTCCGGTGTTCAGCCCGGAGGCGGCAGCCTGTCTCGCAAAATTCAGCCTGTTTCTCTCGTACTGAGTAGCAAGGTCGTTTGCGCTCTGCTGATACTGAGGCGCTATTTTGTCCTTTGCCGCCTGCTGGGCTGAAAGGTTCTGCTCATAGGCGCTTTTTAATTCGGTTTCCCGCTGTGCCTTTTGGGCATCGTAAATCTTGTTGATTGCCTCGTTGCGCTGGGCATTGCTCATGCTGCTGGAGATCCCGGCGCTTATAGAGCTGTTCTGCGTATTCTGTTTAAGAAGCTCATCGGTAGTTGCCATTGCAGCCCCTCCTTATCTCTTTGTAAGTGCCGCCCATGTGGCCTCGTCAGCTACGCCGTTGCCGTAGCCGCTCATTTCTGCCTGAAAGCCTATCAGCGCAGTTTTGGTCTTATTGCCAAACTGCCCGTCGCAGTCGAGGGCATAGCCGTGGGCGTTGAGCAACCCCTGCAAGGCCAGCACATCCGCACCGAACATTCCGTATTCCAACACTCTGGGAGGCCAGAAAACTTCCCCCGCCGGGGTGTGGAAGATTTCATCCCCCGGTTCTCCGGTGGGGCTGTTGTCGGGGTTGCTCGGCTGTGATACATCCATGCTGCCCAAGCTCATGTAAAACTCGTTTGCAAATCCAGCTCTTGCCGCTACTTTGCTTTCTGCATTGGCAGGGCGTTCATATTTCAAACATACTATTCTTGCTGCTTCATATACGCTGTTGGTAGCTTGTAGAGCTTGCCATACGCCGGGGAAATCCTCTTTCATTTCCTTAACAGCGAAAGCCGTCTGCATATCTTCATTGTCGATTGATACACCTAAACCTCGCGCATATGCAAGCAGCTTTGCCTTGCGGTCTGGTGCTGTCCACTGGCAAAGGCCATAACCAACAGAGTCGTTGACAAAGCCGATATTGCCTGCATTTACTCCGGCTGTATAGCTTTCATCGTTTCTGCCGTAGCTGTCCTGCGCGTTGTTGGCTCTCATTGCGCTCTCGTCTCGCATATTGCCCATAAGACCACAAGCACCAACTGCCGTCATTCCAAGCTGTCTAAGCCTTGCATATATTGTCTGTATGCTCATCTTTAATCCTCCGTCAGTAGTCCAGAGTAGGTCTTTTCATCATCGTCCATTACGCTACCTCAACATAAAGCCCCACAAGCTCGCTCAGAGGACTGTAGACCGGTATTCCCGTGTCACGCCAGCAGTGGTATACAATGCCGTTCTGTATGTAGTACATTCCGCTCACAAGCTCCATGTTGCCCTCGTAGGGTATAGGGTCATCAGGCGTTCCGGCGTGACTCTCGTCTATCCGTGCATAGATGCTCTCGGTGCCAACACCCGGCTCCCATTCTGCGCTGAAGGTGTGAGGCACAGCCCCTGTGAGCTTATACAGGGTATTACCGTGCAGAAACTTGAACCCTGAGATATCGACAGTCACGCCGATAAGCTCTGCCCACTGCCTGTACAGGCTCTTGCACTCAACGGCCTGTGCGTCCGTCAGCATAGCCCCGGCGTTGTCCATCGCTTCACGCTGCTTTTTCGCAGCCTCATACCATTTACCCATCAATGCTCACCCCCAGCAATTCCAGTGCCGCCCTTGCGTCCGCAAGCTCGGCAAGTTCATACTGCCGCTGCGCCTCATCAAGGGCTTTGGCATCCAGCCAGGGCGCTATCATCAGCCCCTCAAACGCCTTGCCATCCTCTCGCACCCATACCTCACCACGGGGTACAAGCCTGTAGCCCTCTATAAACTGAGGGCACTTGCCGTCAAAAAAGTTTGTCTCATAAGCTGTCATTGTGCCGTCATCGGTCACATGACACTTGAAATCCTTGTCCAGATATACAGTCATGCTCGCTCACCCCACACATTGTATACAAGGCCGCTGCCTTTCACGCTGCCTCCCCAATAAACTTCAAAGCCGACATAGTAAGTCCCGGTCAGATTGGCAACATTGAGGCTTTTGGTGGTGTTCTGATTTGCCGCCCACCATGTCACCGCTTTTTGTTCAAGCTGCGCGTCATATACGGCAAAGCCCAAATACTCGGCTTCAGAGCAGTTGTTTTTGGCTTCCGCATACAAAACATTTATATCCGTCAGGTCTATCATGTTCGTACAGCCAACGAGAGCCTGATTGCCATCATACTGCTTGGTAGGAGTGATTTTAAGGTATGAGGTCTGTTTGGATATGGTTGCGTTCTGGTATACCTTCCACCCGCCTGTGGTGGAGCTGTGCTCGTCACCGGGTGAATACAGCGTCAGTACAGCCAGATTAACTATCTCGACCTGTCCTTCCTGTGTGATGCTCACAGTCTTGGTCTTGCTCCCAGCCGTCACTGTCCAAGACCCCGCAGAAGGTATTGAGCATACCCACCGGCCCCCGGAGTTATCCTTGGGCGTGAATGTCTTAGTGCCGTTAGAGACAGACACTACAACTCCCGGCGTGTACTGCACCTGAATTGCGGCGTAGGCATCAGTCGCACCGCCGCCTCTTCTCACAAGATATGCCTCGCTCATTTTCTCACCGCCATTATCTGCACATTGAGTGCTACCGTGGGCTTGTCCGTGGCGTAAAAAGTAATCTTGTTCGCTGCTGTCACAGCTTTGTATATAGCTGCCCAGCCCTCACGCTCGGCAGCCACGCTGGAGTAGGTGCTGCTGTGGACAATGTCAATAATAGGTCTGTCTGCTGCCGTAATGCCGCTGACTGTCACTTCATTGGTGTAGGGTGCGGAATTGCCCGACCAACCGCTGGTCGGGATGCTTGCCGTAAACGCAGCGCTCACAGCTCCGGTCAGAATCTTTTCTGCCGTTACCGAGTCGGGGCCAAGGCTTCTACTGCCGACAGCGCCGGGGAAAATCTTGTCTGCCGACACAGCTTCGTCAGCTATCTTTTCTCTTGTCACGGCCTTGTCCGCAAGGTTGACTGTCAATATGCCGCTATCGGCAATCTTTTCGCTGTTTACTGCCTTATTGGCAATCTTTTCGCTGGTCACGGCTGTGTTGACAATCTTGTCCGCCGTCACGCTGTCATTTGCCAGTTTGTCTGCGGTCACAGTGCCGGGAGCAAGCATTTCGCCGGACAGAGCACCGCCGCCTCCTATGCCCAAGGCAGCAGCCTCAATATCGCTCTCAACTCTCGGTATAAGCTCCTCGTTGATGTATTCCTGAAGCTCAAGCCCTGCTTTATCAAATACTGCCTTGAGTTCGTCAGCCGAAAGCCCGCCTACATCGTTAGGCTCATCGTCCAGTTTGGATACATAAGCTATATCGTTTTCAAATTTAGGTAATGCCATATAAGCCTCCTTACTTGGCTTGTCCCGTATAGCGGACTTTGATGTCTGCCGCCAGCATGGTAACTGTGGTGTCCGCTGACACCGTGGAGAAAATCAGCTTGTAGAACACAAACTTTTTCGCCTTAATTTTCAGCCGCTTCATCTGCGGGCGGCGGTTCGTCCCAAAGCTCCATTTTGCAAAGTTGGCCTTGTCAAGAGTAGAAAGGTACGAATACACCAATTTTTCGGCGTAATTTGCCCGCTTATCCGTCTGTACCGTTATATAAACTTCTGTGTTTGCTTCGGGCTTGACGCCTATCCAAAGCGTTGCCGCATACTTCCGCATATAGTCCATTCCGAAGCTCATGGAGCCGGATTCCCAATATGCGTCAATGGGTGCCTCGTCATCACTCCGCCATGCGTAGCTCACATGGCGCAGGCTGCCGTCAGAGCACCCGGTATAAAGCTCACCTCGGAAGCTGACAAACATCAGCGCCGGGAAATCCGTGTACTTGTACCATGCGTCCACGGCGTAGTTGTGCACCAGCGCCGTTCCCTCATGGACTATGTAGTATTCCTGATTGACATTGTCATCGAAGCACACACAGCGCTCCGCCTTAAATTCGCTCAGGCTTCCGTATATCTTGTCGGAGATTCGCTTTGCCTGTCTCTCGTCCATTGACAGGTTGGAAGCATAACTGCCGTTATTTTTCCATTCATAAAGGTCTGAGCCAAACAGCGCCCTCGGACTATTAAGAACAAGCTGCGCCTGTCCCGGAGCGGAGTTGCCAATGATCCTGTTGGTGGGGATGCTGTAAAATGCCGCCGTTACAAGCCCGTCCGATAAGGTCAGCTCACCGTACCTGATAAGATATGTGCTGTGGCTCTTGTAGCAGACCAATGTCGAATAATGTCGAATCAGTCCGGTTATGGGCGTATTGGCGTCACCTACCGCGATCTCAAAAAGGTCGGGGAAATAATCGCCTCTGGCCTTTCCGTCTGCGTCAACGCCGGAATAAATGGCTTTGTTGCTGCCGTCACCATAGAGGAA
This sequence comes from Oscillospiraceae bacterium, assembly GCA_045595025.1. Taxonomy (GTDB): domain Bacteria; phylum Bacillota; class Clostridia; order Oscillospirales; family Oscillospiraceae; genus SIG459. Next base: position 11,249 of record JAZNZR010000058.1, read on the forward strand.
TATCCTCGTATCCTGTGAGTCGTTGTACAGCTCCGCATACTTCATCCCCGTCACTTGACTGCGGAAGGGATTGGCTATGGTATAGGCTATCTCGTAGCTGTTCACGCCTTTTTCCGGTATTTCAGCAAAAGTCACCGTTCCCGCCTCAAGGTCGGAAGTATAGCCGTTAACTGTCTCGCCTCCGGGCACGGTCTTTACCCAGTCAATGCTTTCAAGCCCCTTTTCCGGCAAGGAAAACGCCGCCGCTTCTCCATCGGGGGAAACCCACACTCTGCGCTCTCCGCACAGGCGGTTTACATTCTCAAGTGTTTCGCCGCCGCCCTGAGGTGGGGTGGAAACCTGAACCAGCGGCCTGTAGCCGTGTACGCTTTCAAGGCTTGTACCGTCCCATTGCAGATAGTCCGTGCCGTCAAGGATGTACACAATGCCCCCAAAACCGATAAAGTGCACTCGGCCCTCCGTGTTCACCGGGCCGATTTCTGCTTTGTCAAAGCCGCCGTCTCCGTTATCCGTCAAACTCCACAGCTTGCCGTCCGCCGCCACAAGAAAAACCTCTGTCCCGCTCACAAAGCCCTGCCACATCCCAGCCGGAGCCGCATTAAAGCGCTGTACAGACTTGGTGCCGGGGCGCTTGCGTAGGTTACCGTCCCTTGTCACAGCGAAATTCCGCATTTCGGCTGCTTCCCCGATTTTCAGTTTGGTGTCTCCATCAGGGTTTTCATGCAGTCCCGCAAAGGCTTTCAGTTGAAAGATGCTCTCTGCGCTGCTTGCCGCTATTCTTGCCATCAGAACCACCTTCCGAAATCGTTATAGGGGAAGCTGCTGCCGTAAACATCCCATATGTCCTCGCTCTCTGCCGGGTTGCCTCTTGCCAGCAATGCTTTCAGCTCGTCATACCGCTGCTGAAAAAAATTTGCGGCGCTGGGGTCTTCCTGCATAAGAAGATGTGCCGCCAGTCCATAGGGCAGTACGCTTTGACAGATATAGTCGTCAAGGGAAATTTCAGTGGTAAAATTCATAATAGGCGGGCAAATCGGCCTTTTCCCCTGCTCCACATCCCTCTGATAAGTGTCTGAGTAGGGATAAACCTCACCTCTCAGCACATTGAGGATAGGTATTGTCCGGTTCTTGTATTCCTTGGTGTCTCCGGTGTCTGCTTGTCCTGTGGCCTCGTTCAGCTCGTCCATCAGGCTCATGCTCGTCTCAAAAATCTGCTGCGCGGTTGTCGCCACAAAATCAACTCCTTTGGAAAAAGGCGGGGCATTTGCCCCGCCCTATTGCTTTGGCTTATGCGCTCTGGCCGACATAGATGCCCTTGTTCTTGGTCTCAAGAACAAAGCAGTCGTGCATAAAATGGCCCTGAACGATGGAGCCGTCCACATCCTTGTCAACTTCGATGATGCGGAAGGTCTCGATTTTCTTGGGTGCACAGGCCACACCCTTCTTGACAATGAGGAATTCAACGCCCTCGGGCATATCCGCATCGGGGATGAGACGGATCTGGCAGCGGTCGATCATGCCCATTGCGCCGTTGACAATGGCCTTCTCGCCCAGCTTGTCGATGCCGATTACCTGGTCTGCAAGCTTGAGCTGCACGGCCTTCACATGGCCCATAAAGAGGACACGGCCATCAAGGGGAACCTTCTCGTTGCTCATGGCGGCGTTGGCCAGCATGATTTTCTCAACGATGTTGGCCTTGGTCAGAGAACCTACGCTCTCCTCAATGCCGGCATTTGCGGCAAGAACGCCGATGCGGTACTGGTCAACCTCGGGGATGAGCACTTCATCGGTCTGCTGCTTGAGAATGAGGTTGGCTCTCTTAATCATGAGCTGCTGGGTGTTGTAGGTCTTGTCGATAGAGCCGTTGAAGGAGCGGTTTTTGGTAACGGTCATCTCCTGAACGGTGTCGCCTACCTCGGTGAGAGGGCCAAAGCGGGAGCCGGAAGAGGCGGCGGGGTTGTAGTCGTGCATGGGAAGGTTGTCAAGTGTATATACCTTGACAGTGGAAACGCCGGTCCAGTCGTACTCGGAAGTGAACAGGCCCTCGGTGTAGGACTTGGTGGTAAATCTCTTTACAACCTTGTCGCTTGCTTTTTCTGCAAGATTAATTGCCATATTTATTTATCCTCCATATCTTTATCGGTGCGGAATGGAGGCGCTTGGGCATCAATCGTCCCAAGGCTCGTCAAAGGGGTCAAGAATCTTTGAGCTTCCGGCAGTCTTTCTGCTGCCTGTGCTGCGGGCTGCGTTCTTGGCGTTGTTCTCCAAGGCTTCCAGTTTCTTCTTCAGCTCGGCGTTTTCCTTTGCGGTCTGCGCCGATATGTGCCGGGTGTAAGCGCCCATTAGGTCGCCGTTCTTCTGGACATCATTCCACACATCCTGCGGGATGTCGGAAACCTTAACGCCGGGGAATGCCGCAACAAAAGCCTTGATTTCCTCATCGCTTTTGCGCTTGGCTTCCTCCTTTGCCGCCTTTGCCTGCTGCTCTGCCGCTTCCTGTGCGGCCTTTGCCTTGTTGGCTCTGGCTTGCTGCACACGGAACACGGCGTCAGCCTCGCTTATCTGTCTGCCAGCGTTCTTTTCTGCCTGTACCAGCAGCTTGGCTCTTACAGAGTCCATAAACTGCTCATTGGTCAGGCCGCTGTTCTTTGCAAGCTCCTCAAAAAATCCCTTGTATTCCGCAAGTTCGCTTGTAAGTTTTCCTACCTTTCGGTCATAGTCCATGCCCTTTTGGGCAAGGGATATAACCTCATTCCGGTCAACTTCACGGGTCTCGTCAAGGTGCTTGAGGGTGAAAAGCTGGTCTGCTTCTCCCTGCGCCTTTTCTTCGCCAGAAGTCTCCACGGTTGCGGCTGCTTTATCAGCCGACTTATTATCAGTTTCCGGCCCGCTCTCAGTCTGCTGGTCTGCTTCCTGTGCGTTGTCGGTGGTTTCGTCCATGTCCATGTCCGCGTCATCGGAAGTGGTAAAACCGTCGTCGTCCCAAGCATCGTCAAACGCTGACAGGTCAGCCTCTGTCGTCACATCGGCGCTGTCGGACATTTCTGCGGATTCAACCTGATAATCTTCGTTCATGCGTAGTCCTTTCTGCCGCTATGGTCGGCGGCACTAAATTTCAGGGCTTGTGGAAATCGCCAAGGCGCCCTATTTCCCTGTCGATATTGTGAAGATGTTCTTCTATAACTTCGGCCTGTTTTTCAAGACCGTAAGTCCGCTCAATAACATTGTTGTGCTTGTTAACCTTCTCCTCCAGCTGCTCCAGACGGTAGGCGATAAGGGCGCTTGACTTGCGATTCGCAAAATACGCCCCGCAAAGGGTGCCTAAGAAGCCCAGAGCGGCAACGATAAGCGTTTCGCTCATGTCGTGCGCCCTCCGTCCGTCAGGTGCCGGTCTTGGAACGGGCAAGCTCCAGCACAAGGGTTTTCAGGGCGGAAAGCCCTGCCATCAGTGCTGCAAGCAGCATGGTCTTGTCCATCTCCATAGAGAAGGTCAGTCCGCCAAGGAAGCCCTCAACGAATGTCCACGCCGCTCTTTCAAGAATGTTCAGCCAGTTCATGTTTTTCCTCCTTAAACAAGCCCCGCAGTGGTGCCCGTCTCCAATACCTTGCGCTGCAAGGCGGAGAAGCCGCCGCCTGTGGGAATTTCCGGCTTGTCGCCTGTTTCGATCAGCTCACCGCCGCCGGAAGGGGGAAGCCCCTGCGGCATGGTCGGCTGCCCTGTCATAGGCGGCAATGCCATCTGCATCTGTCGTTGCCTTAAAATTTCTGCTATCAAAGCCCGTCTTGCGGGAATGTAGCCATCAGGGATGCGCTCCAGATACTGAAGTATGTCAATGTGTCCGTCTCTCAGCAGATTATCAAGGGTCTGCATAGAGGCTATCTCGCTGTAATACGAGCTTGCGCCCACATCCAGCTTCAGCGTCATGGGGTGGTTTTTCAGCATGGAGAAGTCAAACTCCATCTGAATCTTTTCGGGAGCCGCCTGCCCAATAAACGCATACATTTGCGCTATCTCCTCCGGGGTGTCCACATCCACTTTGCGTTTGCCGTAATACTCCGCCATAAAGTCCAGATATATCCGGTGCAAGTCCTCTATGCTGCCATAAAGGTTCTGCTTGGTAAGCTCAGTGGGTGTTGATGCGGCTCTTTGCAGGGCAATAATGGCGGAGGTGTTATCTGGCCTTGTATCGCCCAATGCAACGCTGGTAGCGCCAAGGCTTTCCTCGGTCTGCGTTACTGCCAGTTCTATAAACTGCGCTATTTGAGGCGAAATTGTTGCTGGGTCAAGAATCTTGATAGCGTTGTTTATATCGCCCCCGGCAATGCCTATGGCTCTGCCTACGCCGTTATCAATCTTCTTTATGCGGGTGCTGTCGTATATGTATTTGGGGTATGCTGTTTTCAGGAAGGACAGCATGGACAACGCCCATATCTTGTTTACGAATATCTGGTTGGGAATAAGCCCGGTTATCATGGCCTGTCCGTGGTAGCAGTCCTGAACATAGTCCCAGTTCAGCCAGCAGATGGGGTACAGCTTCAGGCCCATGTCCCAGGGCTTCTTCAGGCCGCATTTCTCCGTAAACTCATATGCCCATATGGTGTTGGTGTCCTCGTTGCGCCAAAGCAGCAGCAGCGCCGTCACTTTGTTGTCATCGGGGGTCTTGGCAGAGTCAATGTTGCGCTGGTCTGTGTCCGGCACGATGCTTTCCCAGCCGGATACGCCGTTTTCCTTCGCCTTTTTCTTGGCGTCCCGGACGGTCTCTCTTGAAGAAATCATTATCCAAGGCTGCCTCTGCACTTCCCGGCTGTTGGGATTGCCGAAAAACACCCTGTTATTCTCAATGACTTCAGACTTGATTGTGCCCTTGGCGTCCTGTCCGGTCTCTGCCGCTTCATCCCAGTATGAGTAGATGCAGCCGTCTGCCCTGACTGCCGCGTCTCTGGCATATACCCGCATCATTGCCGGGATCTTGTTGCGCTCCGCCAACGCCTCAAACTCGTTGTTGAGTATCTGCGCTGGCTGTACATAGCTCTGCACATCCGGTACGCTGGACAAGGGCGAGGCTGTGACCTTGATATTGTCCGTAGTTATGGTGGCTACAATGAAGCCGACCACTCTCTTGAGGAAGTTAAACTGGGGAGTCGGCAGACCGTTGGATTCAACGCCCTCCCATTGCTTGCCTATATAAAAGTTTTCGTTGACATTGACTGTGTCGTTGAGCCGTATGGAGTTATTGAATTTCAGCGCCTTGTCATACAGCTCCCAGCCGCTTTTCTCGTCCGGCGATTTCTTGCCGTTGAAATAGCCCTTCAGTTCATCCATTCACTCCGCCTCCCATTGCCGTAGAGAGGCTGTAGTTCATGATTCGGCTTACTCCCTCGTTGAATGCTTTCTCCAGCGCCTCCGCATCAACACCGGCATGAGGGTCAATGTCCTCAATCTGGGTTTTCAGCTCCTGCACAAGAGTTTCAGTAGCGTCAATCCTCTGCTGCAAGTCAACGCATTTAAGACTGAGGTTGGCCATAAACGCTTGGGCGGCAACTACCTTTCGGTGCAGATACGCCGCAGCGACAATCAGCGCTGTCAGCGCTATCAGTATGCAAATGTCAAAAATCATCGTCTCACCTCATTTGAAGGCTTTCTCGCCGCCCACATTGTAGACATTGATTGTCAGTGAACGCTCCGAAGTGTCTATGGGTCTGTCGGTGTACCCGCCGTTGGCTTGCTGCTTTAGGGCGCTCATACAGCCGTTTGCGGCCTTTGGCTCCGTCACCATGCGCCGCACAAGCCAGCTCTCACGGCGGTCTTTGGCGGTGTCAAGAATCGTGCGAAACCTGCCGGCCTCGTCGTCATCACCGGTGGCGTATTTGTCAATGGTGCGCTGGGTCAAGCCCAAATAAATACGCATACCCGCAAGGTCGGGGAATTTGTCTCCGTCCTCAAGACAGTTCTTGAAATAGGCATTTACAGCCTGGTCAAAGTCGTATGCGCTTTGGTATTTGCGTTTGGGGCCTCTTTTGCCCATGCTCTCACCTCCTTATATGAGATAACTTCCATCGCCGCTGCCGCACATATACTCGTCATAGTCGGCAGGGCTGCTGTCATCTTCGTAGCTGTATTCCCTTTGCTCCGGCACCTCCGCCGCCAGCTTTCTCGTTACGCAGAAATAGCGCACAGCGTCCACATTGTGGGTTATGTCGTGGGGGTCTTTGGCGCAGTCGTTGGGGTTCTTCTCGTCAGACTGGATGCTTTCAATGTCGCTCATGGGCCTGTCGAGGGTGTCAAAGAACATCAGCCCCGGCAGCTTTTCCGGTGCTTCTCCTTCAGGAAACAGCTTCTTTACAAAGGGGTCAATCAGCGGTATCGGCGCCATCATCTGCTTCATGATCATGTGGCCCTGTACTCGGTTGTTGTCCGACCGGACTATGTTTATCCCCTCGCCCTGAAAAAGCTCCGCCATAGTCCGTCCGGTGTCCTTCTGTCGGTTCCAGATATCCGGCGGCGCATAGGTGGCGCTTATCTGCTCATAGGGCAAAGTGTGGTCGTTTATGTTCTTGGCTGCATCGGTTACTATCAGCTTGTCATGCTCAAAGTGCCGTATTGCCCAGCAGCGCCCGTCCTGATCCACCGCCCACCAGAAACATGTAAACATATCCAAGCCGTAGTCAAAGCTGCGGTACAAAGGCCAGTGCGCCGGAGGCACAAAAGGCCGTATTGTGTGGGTGTGCCGCCGAAACTCAGGGAAGTAGTTGCCGCCGATTGCGTTCCAGTCGCCGTAGCGGTATGCCCGCCTCAAGTCATCGGGAAGGTCGGCAAGCTGCTTCTTGTATGTTGGGGAGCTCTCCAGCAGCCACGGATTGTCATCAACTGTGGCGAAAATGAAGCTGTAGTGCTCCGGGTGCTCGTCTCGCTCGGGGTCATCGGGATATGTGCGGTACTGCCTGTCAACAAACAGCCGCTTGACCCAGTTGTGGCCTACGCCGCCGGGGTTGCAGGTCAGGTACATCCGCTTCGGAAACGGCGTTGCACCGCGCATACAGCCGCCGATGTAGTTAAAGGCACGCTCCGTAAACTGCGTTGCCTCATCAATGAATATCCAGTCATATTCCAGACCGGCGTATTCCGTTTCGCTCTCTTGCCCCGCCCAGTGACCGAATTTGATTGTCGAGCCGTTCTCAAAGGTCATAAGGTGGGATGTGCCGTTGTAGCTGTACAGGCTCTTGTCCAGCATCGCCAGCAGCGGCCTGATGATGCCCTCGTCAAGGTCGTTGTAGGTTTTACGCATCATCAGTATTTTTATGCCGGGGTTGAAGAAGGCCCCGCCTACAGCCTTGATGCGGGCTATGTGGCTCTTGCCGCCGCCCTTGGCTCCACCGTAGGCCGTGAACAGTGTTGTGGAATGGAGAAACTGCATCTGCTTGTCGCTGACTGTTCCGGGATCCCATACAAATTCTTTTTTGACTGTCGCTTGAGGTTTTGCCATGTAATATCTCCGAAAAAGCAAAAGAGGGCCGAAACCCACAGAAATTCGCTCTGTGAATCTCGGCCCTCTAATCGGCCATTTAACGCCCGGCGGCTCTGCAAGCCCTAATTAAAGCCGGGACATATTCATTTACAGGAGGTCGGGGGCGGGGAAAAGGATAAACCCGCCCCCATGGGAAAGGAGAGTGGTTGGGAAACAACAAAAACCCGTTGGATCAAGGCGGCGGTATCGAACCGCCACTTTCGCACTCGGAACAAGACATCTGCTTGCGCTCAAGCAGCCTCTTTCCTGGCCCGCGTCCACCCTCGCGGGAAGAGTGCGCTGTGCTCCTTACACCAGCCTTGCTTATCTACCCAACCGGAATTGCACCGGCGCTGTTCCTGCAGAGCCGCTTTTACAGGTCGCGGCTTATAACTAAAGGAGGCCCCAATGAATAAAGAACCTGTGGCACCGCCTGAAGGACTTGAACCTTCTCCCCCGGAGTCAAAGTCCGGTGTGCTGCCGTTACACAAACGCGGCGTATAAAAACGGTATATCACAGCCTATCCGGCCTATGCGGGTTTCGGACACCGGATGCCTGTCGCGGTGTTGCCGACCTGTCCAGATATACCGTTGTGGCTCACATCTCTTACAACTCAAGCCTGAACATCTTCTTGCACCGGTCATTGCGGCACTTCAGGTCTACATGGCTGCAACTCGCTTCGTAGTACGCATCCCCTATATACCCGCCGCAGTATGGGCACAGTATCCGTCCGGCTTCTACTCTTGCTCTCTCAGGAGCAAACTTCCGTCCCTTTTCCATCCTCTGTTCTCCCGCTCCAACTAATCCATGTTTCATGACCCCTCTGTTGTCTCTTTGTCATAATCAAAATACCACACTTTCTTACCCTGTCAACTTGACTTTCTCATTTCAAACCTTGACTTTCACAAAATAAAAGGGAGTGTTTACGCTCTGTTCACACTCCCCGCTCTGTATACCCAAACTCTGTACAGCTGTTTTGAAATTTTTATTCCCCGTTTATAACTCATACCCCTACCCTTTTTCCCCTACCCCTACATTCCTACTCTTTACCTGTCTTAATCAAGATTAATATATATAATAATATCTATACCCATATGCTTATTGCTTATATATTTATTATCTTTCCCTTGAAGTTTATATTTTGCTCTGAAATGTGTGTGGAATATATATATATCTATCTATAAGAGTGCCCGCCGTTTTTCCGCCACCCTCATTAAAAAATTCCTCGATCCCGGTTCAGCCTCCCCACCGGCAGCACCCCTGCCCAGCCCGCCGGGGGACATTGCACCCCCAGCCGCCCACCTCCAGGCATTGGCCATTCATCGGCTCTATTCATTTATTCATCAATATTCGCTTAGTGTCTGCATATTATTCATTATTCCGTCAAACAGACACAAATCCAGCCTTTTGTCCTCAACACAAAGACACAAAACTTCGCATAATAAATATTCTACGAAGTTATACTATGCTTTGCTCTTGAATGCTCTCAAATGCTCTTGAATCCTCTGTCTGCTCCTGCGCGTAACCTCTGAGCCGCAACATTTATATATCGACCGTATTTGGTCGGCAAAGAGAGGTGTTGATATAGATATTGATGAAGATACTCATATACAGATATAGATGTATAATATATATATATATAATATAATATAATATAATATATACTATACATTGATTATATAATATATTATATAGAGCTTATATAAAGCTTATATAAGATAAACTACATTAACCTCTCCCGCTCCCGCTCGGATTAACGCTGGCAGAACGCCTAGGGAACATAGTTAACCGGGTGTTTACCGCTTATTTTTGCTTTTTTTGCTTGTTTAGCTTGATTTACTACAACTTGCACAGTTTCGGAGCTTGCGTTTTGTGCAAGATGTAAAAATGTGAAAATAGGTGTTGACATACGGTTGGAGTATGTGATATATTCGGGCCACCGAAGGACGAAAGCCCAACGGTAGCCCCCAGCAAAGCAAGGTCGGCGGCTAATCTCTTACTTAGGAGATGATGCCAATGAGCACAACAGACATCATTGCACTGTTTGCACTCGTTCTCATGGCTATTTCTCTGGGTCTCCAGATAAAGAAATAACCGCCCCCTGACCACAGCAAGAGACGGCAATTTCACCCATTCTTGATTGGCCGTTCTCCTGTTGACGCCAGGAGAGAGCCGACCTTGCGGGATTATATCACGGACAGGAGGCGAAAGTCAATAGCCAAACACAAAACCACTACCAGCAATGAGGTTAAGCAGCGTTGGAAAAACAAAACCTATAAGGCATACCAAGTAAATCTTCGTAAAGATGAAGACGCCGACCTCATCCGATATGTCGAAAGCATTAGAGGGCGAATCGGCACCACTGACATATTCAGAATTGGCATTGAAACAATCAAAAAAGAGGGGTTATAACTGCCCCTCACAAATAATAACATACTCTAACCGTATGCACAACACAAAGGAGATTAAAACAATGACTTACACTATCACCCCCAACCCTGAGTTTAACAGCATCGAGATACTTTTTGACGGCAAGCCCAGCGAGGAGATAAGAACCGCGCTCAAAGCCCTGCATTTCCGTTGGCACAGTGTAAAAAAGGTCTGGTACGGCTACACCACCGAGGAAGCCGCCAGAGCTGCTATTGAGGGAAAGCCCTGCACAGAACCTAAGGCCAAAGCTGAGAAGTCCAATAAATTCGGCGTAAAAGTCGGTGATATCTTTTCTGCCTCTTGGGGCTACGAGCAGACCAACAACGATTTCTTTCAGGTCGTTGAGCTGGTCGGCTCCTCCTCCGTCCGGGTCCGTGAAGTACATCTTCCCATTGTTGACAGTGAAGCCGTTTCCGGTATGTCGGAAAACAGAATATATAAGATTGTTCGGGAACTTCTTCCCGCTTGCAGCTCCAGCGTGTTTATCAAGGATCAGGAGCGCGGCGACATCAAGCGACTGACCGAAGGATACAGCGAGGGCTCAGTCACATTCAAACTGGCCAGCTTTGCAAACGCCTATCTCTGCAAGGCTGACACTCTTAAGACCTACGAGAGCTGGTATTATTAATAATCAAGCTGACCTATCAGGCTATACGGGGAGAAAGGAAAAGACATGATAAGTAAATATGACGGTTATTCTTTATCATGGGCTCATGGTCGGCTTAAATATGCTGAGGAAGCTCTTGACCACATCGAAGAACATGGACTCTTGCCTGTGGACGGGCGGCCTCTTACTCTCAAGACCGATCTACCCGCAATATGCTATTTATTAGGAGATAAGGCAGACGAACACCCGACAATCCGCCGTGTTCGTGAGGCCTTAAAAATTTGGGGGCTTTAATAGTCACACGCCGAGCCGGGCGGCAAATCCCGGCAGAAAGGAAAATGAAATGTTTGCTATAAACTCACCGAAAATTTATGTCTCTTGGTATGAAAATAAAGAGCCTCGCAGAGCTGGCCCATTTTATTCTGTAACGGTTGACGGCGTAGATGTCTTAGAGCACAAATGGTTTTCGCTGGAAGTGCAGCATTATCCCGGCGAATTTCGGAAAATAACCGTCCCGCGTTATTTCTCTATAAGCGCATAAATTTGAAAATATGCTCCTGTACCGAATGGGATTCGGAGCCGCTGAAACCTACACCATATCAATGGCATTAATTCTTGCGGTCGCAAAATTTGCCGATTGACCGGCATTGACAAACGCCCTTGACCGGAATAAACTGAATTATCTGAATAAAGGAGAAAAAATGAAAACAACCGGAACGCCTTGCCGGAAGTGCAAACACGGCAACAAGCAGGGATATGAGCAGCCGTGTTGCTGGTGCATATCGAATGAAGATATAGCCTTGTCTGTACACAATCCTAATCATCCCGTAGATTTTACAAGATATGAAGAATTAGAAGGAGGACACCATGATAACCGAAAGAATGATTAAAGCCATGCGTAAAGGCGAAAATGTCAAGACCAAAAAATACACATACTGGCTGGACTGGAACACCGGCAACATCTGCCGGACAGAAAGAGCCTTGGAGGGCACAACAGACTGCCGCGTGGAAATCGTCAAAAAATATGAGGGCCGATAAGGAGAGTAAAGGGAGGCATTAAGCCTCCCTTTTTTATCCCCTGTCCGCATCTGGACACTGCACAAAATCTCGCAATCGTGCCATTCTCCAAGGTGCAGAGGGTGCACACTCTGACACTTATATTTGGAGGGAAAACACATGGCAGAATATGCTTCTCACGGCGTAGGCGCCGCCGGCCTGACAACCGGCATCATTGGTACATCTCTTGGCGTCCTCAACTCCGGCCTGCTTAATGGCGGCCTTGGCGGTCTGTTTGGCGGCAACGGCTGGAACAACTGCAACGCCGCCGCTTATGCTTGCAGTGATAACATGGCCGTTAATCGCTACGAAGCGCAGCAGAGCGCCAGAATTGCAGAGCTTGAAACCGAGGTAAAGCTCAGAGATGCAAACATTTACACGGACAGCAAACTCAATGACCTTCGCAATTATGTGGAACGCAGATTTGACCGCGTTGAGCATGAGCTGGGCGACCAGAAGGCTTTCAACGCCGGCACCATCGGCACCATCAATTGCATGAAGGGCGACCTTGCCGAGCTGCTTGGCCTCACCAAGCGCATCATTCCCAAGGACAGCATTTGTCCTGAATACATGCAGCGGTACAATTCTTGGGTGGCACCTACTACAACCGCGCAGGAAACTCCCGCAGGCTAAACAAAAAGAGAGGGGCGCAAGCCCCTCTCACTCTTAGGAGGTAAACATGGTTACAGTTGACAAAATTCAGCGCGGGGTGTCCCGCTATCTTGACGAGCAGCTAATGGGCAAGATGAAGGGCCTTGACGCTTGGACGCTCCCCGGCTTTGCCACTCTCTATCTCGCCAATCTCCCGAACATAATCACCGATGTTGCATCAAAGCCTGTCATTGCTTACGCGGGGATATTTGGTGCGGATGGAACCGTGGACATTGAGCGGCTTATCAACAGTTTCAAGCCTGCCGCCAGAAAAACTCCCGCCACAATAAAGCTCCCTATCAGCAATAGCCCTATCACATTCACCGAGCAGGACTTAGACCTGATTCTCAGATATATACAGCAGTCATAGGAGGATTGACAATGAAAGAAATCAAATGGCTTGCAGAACAGATCGAGGAAGAATTGGAAGATGCAGAAAATTATGCGTGGAAAGGCCAGCACTTCAAAGACTCTGACCCGGAATTGAGCCGTGTGTGCATGGAGCTGTCCCGCCAGGAGATAAAGCACAGCGAAATGCTCCATGAACAGGCGCAGAGGCTTATCAAGAATTACAAAGCCACTGGTGCCGAACCTCCCGCCGCGATGCTTGCGGTATGGGAGCACGAGCACGACAAGATGATAAAGCGCAAACACAAGGTTGATATGCTTCTAAATCGATAAAAAGCCGGGGAAAAGTCCCCGACTCTGTTTTGCGTAATCAGGCGTAAAACTTCCGCTGCCCCTTGATAACACTGTGTTTCTATGGCTTTGGTAAGGATGAGGTCCCCAGTTCGAATCTGGGTAGCAGCTCCAGTATAAATCCCTTGGAAATGTCAAGTTTCCAAGGGATTTTTCTTGTTTTTCTACACTTTTCTGTGATTATTGTTCCTTATCTGCTTTGGTGCTGATGTGCATATTTTAGCATATTTTAGCACATTTTTGCATGGTTTTTTTCGTAAATTTTTCGTAGTAAACGCCACTAAAAAAGCTCACTTCTGAGCCATGAATTTCTCAAGCTTGTCAAAGCTTCTTGTTCTGCGTGAATCGGTAATATGCTGATACACCGCCTGAGTTGTGGAGATTGAGGCGTGGCCCATTATCTCCTGCGTGTCGGCAGCGTCAAGCCCGGCGTCAAGGCACAAAGTGGCAAACTCATGCCGCAGCTGGTGGGGCACAATGCGGGGCGTGTGTTCCTCCCGCCGATACTCCCGGTTATTCTTGCCCTTGCTCTTGTGCTCTATCAACCGCACATCAGACAAGCCCGCCGCCTTGCAGTATCCTTCCCACCGCTTGCGGAATTCCGTCTGCGTCAGCGGTGTTTTCCCGCCGTCAGCGGAAAAGAGATAGCCCTTCCACTTAGGCAAAACCGCCGCCAACGGTGAGAGTATCGGCACAGTCCTAACGCCTGCCGCCGTCTTAGGCTCCTTGATAGCGGGCCGATTGTTTACCCAGCTCAACGATTTTGAAACGCTGATGTATCCGCCCGAAAAGTCCTTGTCAGTCAGCGCCAGAGCCTCGCCCTTGCGAAGTCCGGTGTGCATAAGCAGATATGCAAAAAGCCCAAACGGCAAAGATACCGCAGCCTTCACCCGCTCGGCATCGGCACGGCTGATCAGATCCCGCCGCTCCTGTTTTAGGCCGCTTGGGAGCTTGACCGCCGTACAGGGGTTGTTGTTTATCCCCTCACCTTCGATGATCAGCCAGTTATACAGCATCCGCAGAATATCCAGAGGCCGCTGAACGGCTGTGCGCTTGAACCCCTGCGCCGCCACACTGTCAACGAAAGCCTGAACCTGTCCCGGCGTAAGGTCTTTGCACAGAACATCCCCCAGGGCATCTTTAATGCGCTTTATCGGGGCTTGGTATCCCTCGTAAGTCTTGACCGAAATTTTCTTTTCCTTGTAGGCAAGCCATTTGTCCAGCGCTTCTTCTATGGTCATGCCTTTCTCAAGCGCCTCGGTGTATGCCACCATCTTTTTTTTGACTTCCGCCTTTGTTGCGCCGTAGAACGATTTGAACCTTTTTGAGCCGGGAATTTTAACCTTATCTTCCCAAAGCCCGTCCTTCCGTTGGTGCATTGCCTCACTTCCCTTTGTTTAACTCTCCATTTTGCCCTCAGAGCGCAGATGCTATGCGGGGTAGTGTCTTTTTATAGGTGTAATTCATAAGCACGATAACGACGCTGTGAATGCCTGTGCCAAGTCCTTTCTTGTCTTGCCGTCAAAAATCCTTGCCGCAGCTTCTTCCAGCCAGAAAAAGCCGATGTCGCCGTTAGCCCTATCAACAATAAGGGCGGCAAAAATCACAAGCAAAAGAACAAAAATAAGAATTGATAAAACTACAATTACACGGCGCTGCGCTTTTTTCTCATCTTCGAGGCGTAAAATAAACTCCTTGCGCTCACCCATAAATTCTTTGCGGTCACCGAGCAACTGGCGCTGATCAGCCAGTTGCTCCAGTAGATGAGAAATCTTGCGCTTTTCAGCGGCCATGTTTTCCTCTATCTTTATCTGCAAAGATCTATTTAAGGTTTCTGCGGCATCAAGTTTGGTTTCCAATACCTTGATATCTGCTTCACGCATAAGTATCGTGTTATTGAGCGTCGCTATCTGAACTTCTTCGGGTGTATCGGCTTCACTGACCGACACGGGCTCATTAGAGATACGAGCAAAAACACGCAGCATTGGCTTGATGGTCAGATTATAGTTGTAGCTATTGTTTTCAGCGCCTTTCTTTCGCATTTTTTGCACGGTGCTCTCGGAAGTCTGCTCGCCGTGTTTTTTCATTTCTTCAACAATGGCGGCTATCGTCCAACCTTCCTCGTCCCATATTTTGTTGAGTGAGATAATTCCCTCTCTGGTTAATTTTTCAATCGTTTCACTTTGCGGCATAAAAGCCCCTCCTATTTGAAGTTTGGGGCTGTTTTTTTAACTAAGCAGAAAAAAATGGAAAACTATTTGCAAAATACTGTTAAATTACTGGTATTTTACAGTGGAATAAATCTTGCCATTCTGCTATTGTTAAAGCAACCCAAGTGGTCGCGGTGGGGAGTTCATAGCTTGGCGGCAGACTCCCCGCCGCTCTTATATACTTGTGGACATCGTGTCCTTGAGAACAAAATGAAAGGAGCGCACACCGTGAACAGACAGAATGACATAAGAGATACCCATGTTAAGAACATCCGTCTCAATAGCCCTCACGGGCTTCTTGGTGTGCCTCCTGACTGTTTCCCCTGCTGCCGGGTCTGCTGCCGGTACTGCTATGGCTGGAGCTGCAAGCGACAGCGAAAAACATATGCTCAGTAAAAAAAATTTTTAAAAGGCCCGTCCGGGGGTTTGACTTTTAGCCATGAGATTTGGTATTATCCAATCAGGATAATTTAAGGCCAAGATTTATCTTCTTAGGAGAACGACAATGGACATACTCGAAGAATTAAACAAAACCGCTGCCAGAATGAATATGTCTCTTGACGAGCTGGTGGAGTTCTACAGGGGCTTTTCTCCGGAGTACGCCGACAGACTCTCCACTATAATTTCTTCGGCAGAAGCGTACACTTCCTTATAGGTGAACAGAATGACAGTACATGAAAAATATCAGCTATTGACCGATGAAAACAAGCAAAAGGTCACTCGGCAGATTGAGACTTTAATAGCTTATCAATCAAGTCGTCAATAAACTTTTGGTTTTCTTTATTCAACAAATCATAACCGGGTATACGCTCGTTGCCGTTTTCGGCAGCGGGCGTTTTTTCGTCTGTCTCACCCTTGAGCCATTCAACGGATACATTGTACTTTGCGGCGATCTCGTGGAGTTTGAGGCGGTAGGATGAGCTTGTTCCTTTTTCCCACATGGATATTACATCCCCGCTATCATATCCAATAGAAACTGCGAACTCCTTCTTCGCCCCGTGTTTATATGCCCCGTCAGGTTTTCTCGGTATCAAGGATAAAATTCTTTCAAGTGTTATGTCCATAATTTACCTTCTAATCTTTTTTAAGCTGTTCGTTGCGTTTGTATTCCCAATACCAATCTATTCGGGGCGCAACAGGCTTACATATTCTGCACGGCTGTCGATGGGCAAGCCTTGATATATTGATGGGTATGTGCGCTCCCGAACAGCCGTATTCTCTGTGATACTTTTGTCCTTTCGGAGATGCATAAAAGGTATATTTGCTTCCCCATTTTCCTTTGCCTTTACTCGCGGGCAAACCATCTGCCCCGATATAACTGCCCTTTGGAATGCTTACAGTAGCTAATAATTCCGCGCCGCCAGGTTTGTCCTGAGCGGCATTTTTTTGTGCGCTTAACATTCGCCTCTGTGATTCATTGGTGCTTGGCCCATCAGCGCAGAGAGCTGCAAGGCCTCGTCCGGTAAGCACGACTATGGGAAGCGCAATCAGAATCTTCACCCACGCCGAATTTTCTTGAGGTTTTTCGGTTCCTTGTTTGGGCTTCACGGTTGGCGTTGGTGATGTTTTTGGTAACAACGGAGGCGATGAGGGCGTTTTGTATTTCGGTGGGGAAATCGCAGCCTGCCTTGTGGGTGTGTCGGCTCGTTTTTCTGTGGGTTTTGGTGTCTCAACCGAATCATACGGGCAGTCCAAGGCTCCGTCTCCGTCCATGTCTGAATGCTGATGCGCCGCCCGCCCGTGGTGGTAGTGATATTCTCCTGTGGCTGATACCCGATGTCCTCCCTGTAAATCTGTTCTGCCGGGGTGAGCATATGCGCCTATCCCCAAAAAGAAACAAACGCAAAGCGAAAGTGCAAAAAGTTTTTTCACGGCCCACCTCTTGCATTATGTCAATCTTGCACAGTTATGCTGTGCATTTTTTGTTGCTTGTGCTGAAAACCGTTTATCATCGGTTTTGGGTATTGCAAAACCGATGAACATGAGTTATCATAAGCTCACGGACAAAACAGGCAGGGCGAGATTAAGCTTCGCCCCATCCGGTTTAGCTGAACCAGCGTTTTGCAACGCGGTTTCGCCGGGGATAGACTTCCCCCCCGGCAGGCATCGGAAGCGGTGTTTGATTGTGTGTAGCGACTCTATGATAACACCGCCTTCCTTTGCCTGTCAACCATGAAAACTCATGTTCGTGAGTTTTTGACAGAGAAAGGAGGTAAAAATTGAGCATAAGAGACAAACGGCTTGCCGCCGGAATGACCCAGTATGAGCTTGCAGAAAAGCTCATGGTAGATCAGGCGGCGGTGAGCAACTGGGAGAACGGGAAGAATCCCCCGCTCCCCAAGTACCGCAAGCAGCTGTGCCAGCTCTTTGGCTGCACCGAGAAAGAATTGCTGGAGGAACCCACCAATGCCCAGAGAACCTGAATACTGCCGTGACCTGATGGCAGATATCCTTAAATTTACCGGCGGCAAAAGACGCCTGACAATCTCCGATGTCGCCCGCTTTGAGGGCGCAGACCGCCGCACCGTCCAGAAGCGCTACTCCATTGACCCCGCCAAAGGCATTGACGCCCTTGTCCTCGCAAAAAGGATGTGCTCCTGAATGAGTTACCATACCATATCCAAAGGCCCTCCGGCTGAAAAGCTCCGGCGCTGCACCCGACACAACTGTATTTACCGCGCCGGGAAGGGCAGCACCTCCCATTGCAATTACTGTTTTATCAAGGGCACAAGTCGGCTTGCCGCCCACAGGGGAGAGAGCGACCAACCGGCAGACTGTAAGCTGTTTGTCCCCCATGCCCGCGGCTCGCGCAGATGCACAAAATACGATTGGGAGACGGCCCGCCAGATGCTGGCTTCCGGTGTCTATTCTCAGAAGGACATAGCCTCCCGCTTGGGTATCCCTACACAACAGCTTACCAACTTCGTTTACCGCGAAAAAAAGAAAAAGGAGAAACACCATGACTGACTTCTATTACACGCTTTGTGATGCTTTCTGTGCGCTCACCTTTGCCCAGCAGCTCCTTGTGGCCCTTGCCATCGTGTTCATCGCCGCCGGCATCCTGTATTGCCTCGCATGGGCAGCCAGGTCCGGCTGTATCCGGCTCCTTGAGCGGCTGCGCCTGTCCCATCTGCTCATAGATCCTGAAGACATCTACGACCCCTCGTGGATGAATTACGAAAAGTGGGTGTCGCTGCGATGAGCCGCTATGACCGCAACTTCTTCTGTGACCCTGAGCTTGACCCTTATACCAACCTTGCCGCAGCCATCGTGTATCAGGCAATAAAGGACGCTGAATACCTCAACCGCTGCGATGACACCGGCTATCGTGGCACACCCCTCAGCATGGTCAAAAAGGAGCTTGTCCGCTTTTTTGAATCTGATTGGGCAGATACCCTTCTGCTCCCCGCCGGAATTACCGGCAAAGACATAATGAGGAGGCTTGGCTGGGCATGATACAGATACCTGACGCGCCTTGGATACGCGATCCTGAACGGTACGCCAACGAATATTACTACGGCTGTTATATGGATGACAGCGAAGATGAAGATACTGAGGAAGATGAAGATACTGAGGAGGATGAATAAATGGGAATCCCTGTCCTTGTTTTGGGCGAGTCCGGCTCCGGCAAGTCCACCGCCCTTCGCAATTTTACGGAAGATGAAATCGGTGTGTTTAATGTCGCCACCAAGCCTCTGCCCTTCCGCAAAAAGCTCAAGGTAATCAACAACGCCACTTACGCCACCATAGCCAAATCCCTCACCAAGCCCACCCTGAAAGCCTACGCCATAGACGACAGCCAGTATCTCATGGCCTTTGAGGAATTCGACCGGGCAAAGGAGACAGGCTACGGCAAATTCACGGACATGGCCCTGAATTTCTCCAACCTTGTCCGCTACTGCATCAACTCTTTGCCGCCCGATGTCATTGTCTACTTCCTGCACCACACCGAGACCACCGACACCGGCAAGATAAAGGCCAAGACCTCCGGCAAGATGCTCGACAGCAAGCTCACCCTTGAGGGGCTGTTCTCCGTTGTGCTGCTCTGCCGCACCGATGGTCAGCGCCATTGGTTTGAGACCCAGTCTGACGGCTATACCACCGCCAAGTCTCCCCTTGATATGTTCCCCCGTGAGATTGACAACGACCTCAAGCTTGTAGACACCACCATCCGGGAATACTGGGGGCTTACATGAGCTATTTTGCCTCCGGTG
Source organism: Oscillospiraceae bacterium (assembly GCA_045595025.1). Lineage (GTDB taxonomy): Bacteria > Bacillota > Clostridia > Oscillospirales > Oscillospiraceae > SIG459. Next base: position 30,622 of record JAZNZR010000058.1, read on the forward strand.
TGTCCGGTTATATCCATACCGCAGCGGAGATAACCGTGCATTTCCCCATTGACGAGAGAGGCTCTGCTTCTGTCAACTGCGTCAACTGCTACCTCTACCGGGAAGCCTCCCGCCGCTGCGGCATTACCGGCGAAATAATTCCGTATCCCAATAAATATGTGGGCAATGACTGCCCATTGATTCCAATTGAAAAAGGAGAAAAACATGATTCATAAATTTTCTGGTTTTGAGCCCGCCCGCAGTCAGGGCGGCAAGGAAACTCTCCCCGCTGGCGCATATGTTGTCAGGATCACCGAGGCCACCGTCAAGGAATACAACTGGGGCAGTGTGCTTATCGTTGCCCATGATATCTCTGAGGGCGAGTACGCCGGGTTCTGGCAGGCCGACCACGACAACAGCGATTCCGGCAAGTGGCGGGGCAACCTCCGCATTAATCTCCCCAAGGATGACGGCTCCGATAAGGACGAGTGGACTAAACGAGCCTTCAATAATTTTATCTGGGCGCTGGAGGAGTCGAACCCCGGCTATAAATGGGCATGGGACGAAGCAACGCTCCCTGGCAAGGAGTTGGGAGTGCTGTACCGTGACAAGGAGTGGGCTTACAACGGGCGCACCGGCTGGACTACCGAAGCCTGTTCCGCCACATCCTCTCCCGCCGTCCGTGAAGGTGATGTTACCCTTCCCAAAGCAAAGCCTCTCAAGAGCAAGAATTCTGTCCCCGCCGGGTTTGCCGTTGTCCACGGCCCCGATGACGAGTCCGACCTTCCCTTCTGATTATTATGGAGAGAGAACAGTTTACCTTCTATGCGTCCTTTGCTTCCGCCATTGGACGCATACGCAAGGCTGCGGACAGATGCGCCGCCTATGATGCAGTCTGTGCTTACGCTCTCTCCGGTCAGCTCCCCGACTTTGACTCTCTCCCTGAGTCTGTTGCCATCGTATTCGACCTGATAAGACCTGTCTTGGATACAGCCCGCCGAAAGGCCGAAAACGGAAAGCACGGCGGAAGCAAATCGAAGCAAAACGAAAGCAAACCCAAGCAAAGTGAAAGCAAGGGGAGCGAGGAAGCAAACCGAAAGCAAGGGGAAAGTGCAAGCAAGAAAGAGGGGGAGAAAGAGAAAGAGGTAGAGGTAGAGAGAGAGGTAGAGAGAGAGGTAGAGAACGAATGTTATCTACCCCCTGTTGTCCCCCTTGCCGAATCCGAACCCGCTGACGCGCTGGTCGAGGCTTTTAACGAATTTTGGTCTGCTTATCCGAAGAAAGTGGGCAAAAAGGAGGCACAGAAAGCTTTTGCCAAGGTTCCCAAGGCTGAATGGCCGAAGCTTGTGCCAGCTGTTGAGGCGCAGAAAAATTCCAAGCAATGGCAAAAGGATGATGGTCAGTACATTCCCCACCCGACCACATGGCTAAATCAGGGGCGCTGGGAGGACTCGGTTGAACCCAACAAATCTGCCTACGCGCGTATGTATGATCCGCCGGTGAAGCTTGGCGAATTAGACCAACTGCTGGAACAGATATGAGGAGGCTGATATGAAAATCTTAGTGACACAGATGGCAGCGTTTATTGACCAAATCTCGCAGGACTGCACCTCCATGGGAGTTGAAGTGAGGTTACCATGGACGAGATAAAAAAGGATTTTATCGCCGATGTGGCAGATAAAAAGCGGACAGCCCGTTCCGCTCACAGTAAAGCATACACGCCACGCCGTGTGCGCTTTCCCAGTGATTATTTAACCGAAAAGGAGAGAAAACAAATGAATTCCGATGTTGCCAGCTATAACCTTAACCAGCCCATGTCGTGGGCCGAATATAAAAAGCTTCCTGACGACCTGAAAGAGCAGTATCTTCGCAAGCTCCGTGAGCGGTATGGCGCAACCGCCGCCGCAATCGGAAAAATGATGGGTGTAAACCGAGTTACTGTCAGCAGGGAGCTTGAAAGCTTTGGGATACCAGCAGCCAAGCAGGGAACAAGACAAAGCCCCGAATGGGAAAACTTCGTCCGCTACGGCACTCCCATGGCAAAAGCAGTCGGGAAGTTGGAGGAGCTTGTCCCTCCTGATGTCAAGGCCAGACTTGACGAATGGGAGAAAGAACACCCTCCCGCTGTCATTGCCCCGCAGAGCAGCACAGCTGCCGAACCCGCCAACAGAGTATCCGTCAAGACCTATGGCCGCCTGTGCTATATCCATGGCCTTTTTGCCGGAGTTACGCCCCATGATGATTTTCTTTCAGACGCTTACAAAGCCGTTTCTGAGCTTGGGGAAATCATTGACAGCATGGAAATTTTTATCTGATTACGAAAGGAGAACCGCTGTGTATATAAACACCAAAAACGAAATCCTTGTACATCGTGCCGCCGGGATAATCGAAGGTCTGGCATTGAGCATGCACGAGGGCAATGTCCGTACCGCAATATTCTCTGCGCTTGAGATGCTTGACGAAGCTATCTCGGCCGAAAACAACAAAGGAGACTGATATGACCGATTACAACGCCTACCGGGCCGAAAAAGGAATCACCCGCAATGACATGATCCGGGCCATTAAAACCGTCTTTCCCAAATACGACAAAGTCAAGCAGTCCTTTGTTGACAACCCCGACACCACCGGCGTTTGCCTTCTTCCGGAAGCCGAATACCGCCTTGTGGACTACTACGGCTTTGGCGCCGGCCTCTCCATTGTGGACGACGGCAGCTACAACCCCAAATCCGTTGATCCGCCCCGGAAAAAGAAAGCGAATCGCAAAAAGCCCCACGGCTATACTGTCCGGTTTGCTCCGGAAGTAAACGAAGCCATCAGGGAGCAGATGGCAAGGCTTAACATACCGACAATGCAGCAGTATGTGGAGGAGGCCGTCAACTTCTTCCTCTCATGCGGCCTTGGGGAGGGCTGACTGTGATATACATCGGAATTGACCCCGGCAAGTCCGGCGCAATGGCCTTTATCGGGGAAGAGGGTATAACCGTCATCCCCTTCGATGAGGCCCGCTACCTTGGGCATATCCGTGCCTTGGCTCAGGCTCCCGTTCAGACGAGGGCTTGTGTCGAATCCGTCTCAGCAATGCCCGGACAGGGCGTTACGAGTATGTTTAACTTCGGCAAGGGTTTTGGATGGATACTTGGTATCCTTGACAGCGCCAATATCTCATACGAGCTTGTACGGCCTCAGAAGTGGAAAAAGGAATTTTCCATTACCGCCGATAAAAATACTTCCATTGCCGTGTGCAAGCGGCTGTTTCCCGAAGTCTCGCTGCTGCCCACGCCCCGCTGCAAGAAAGATTCTGACGGCATGGCAGAAGCCTTGCTGATGGCTGAATATGCAAGGAGGCGCTTATGACCTGCCCGTGTAAAGAACTCCAGGAGCTGCGCCGCTATAAGCGCCAGACGGAAAAGCTCCTCAAAGAAAAAGAGCATGACCTCATTATCCTCGGAAGACGCTGTGAAACCCTTATGGTCATGCTCAAGCGATATATAGGGGAGGAGAAGAAGTGAACATACTTGTAGCCTGCGAAGAAAGCCAGAGGGTGTGCATTGAATTTCGCCGCAAAGGCCATAACGCATTTTCGTGCGATATTATGGAGTGTTCCGGCGGTCATCCTGAATGGCACATTACGGGAGATGTACTTCCCCTGCTGAATGGCAGATGCACCTTCACCACGATGGACGGCACAGAGCACAGTATAGACGGTGAGTGGGATATGATTATAGCTTTTCCCCCGTGTACGCATCTGGCAAACAGCGGGGCGCGACACTTCGCAAGAAAAAGAGAGAATGGCGAACAAGAGAAGGCAATCCGGTTCTTTGCAGCAATCCTGGCGGCTGAGTGCGTGAGGATTGCCATAGAAAATCCGATGGGAATTATATCGGGAGAATATCTCATGGAGTATTTCCCCGATCTGTGCCGAGAGTTCGGTTTCCCGATCAAACCTTCGCAGATCATACAGCCGTATGAGCACGGTGATGCCGCAAAAAAGACAACTTGCGTGTGGCTTAAAAACCTCGCTCCATTAGTCCCTACAAATATAGTTGACCCAGGCGAATTTTACACATCCCCAGATGGGCGCAAATTTTCTGTTGGCGCATCGGCTGATACGGCCAGGGATGAAGACGGGAAAATCATCCGCTGGAATGACCCAAGAACAGCAAAGCTCAGAAGCAAAACATTCCCTGGCATTGCAAAGGCGATGGCGGAACAATGGGGATAAGGAGGAACAATGAGAGACAAACTTATTGAGCTGATGAACAAGGCAATGCTCACCCGCGAGAAAGACAGGCTTCTGTACGGTGAAGCGAGGCTTTCCTTTGAAGAGTTTGCCGACTACCTACTCGCACACGGCGTAACGCTTGCAACCGACACAAATGTCGGCGGCAAAAAGCCCCTCACCAACGGCGACCGCATAAGGGCTATGTCGGATGAGGAATTGGCGAATCAGCTAATGTTCTGGCGTGATGACTGGGGCGATTTTGAAACGCCTTGCGGCTGTTATGAAGATAGAGACGAAGCATCCCGCAAGACGGTTGAATGGCTCAAGCAGCCTGCGAAGGAGGAAACATGAAGAAATACGAATTTACCGGGGAAACAAAAACATTTTTCGGTGTCGAACTGAAAAGAATTAGAGCAGTGCGTGATATTCCCGGCGTGGTTAACGCTGGCACAACCGGAGGATATATCGAAAGCGAAACCAACCTTGAACAGTCCGGCGATGCTTGGGTGTACGGCAATGCTCGGGTGTGCGGCGATGCTCTGGTGTACGGCGATGCTTGGGTGTACGGCAATGCTCGGGTGTACGGCAATGCTCTGGTGTGCGGCGATGCTCTGGTGTACGGCGATGCTCGGGTGTACGGCGATGCTCGGGTGTGCGGCGATGCTCGGGTGTACGGCAATGCTCGGGTGTACGGCGATGCTTGGGAAAAATCTCCTCTGTACATACAGGGCACACGATTTGCGGCATTTATGTACGATAGCCGCCGTTTTGCTGTTGGCTGCCAGCGATACACCTTTGAGGGGTGGCATAAGTTCTGGCGCAAAATAGCCGCTCAGAATGAATTCACCGAAGATGAGCAGCGAGAATACATTATGTATTTCAATCTCGCGTGTGACCGCTACGGCAAGCCAGAATGCAAGGTGAACTTTGATGATGATAGCGGAAGAGGAGAGGTAGACGAATGACAAGAGAAATATTATTCAGAGGCAAGCGCCTTGATAACGGCGAGTGGGAAGAAGGCTTTTATGTTCGTATGCATGACAGCAAAGGGCGTGTAGCTCACAAAATACATTCTGGCTATACAGATAACATCTACGGCAACTTTTATTCTGATGACCTTTCTCCCGAAGGAGTCGAGGTTGACCCCTCTACCATATCCCAGTTCACCGGACTTTACGATAAAAACGACGAAAGAATATTCGAGGGGGATGTTGTACATATCCTTGGTAATCAAGAAGTCGACGACTGGAAAGGTGTAAATTACAATGCGCTGATAGCTTATCTTGACGGTGGTTTTTGCGCCATAGACGGCACGATTGAAAACCACGGATTCCGCAGATATGCGCTGGCAAGAATGGATTTTGACTTAGAAGTCATCGGCAACATCCACGATAATCCAGAGCTTTTGGAGGTAGAGGGATGAAAGCTGTAATGATAAGTATTCGCCCGGAATGGTGCGAGAAGATCGCACAAGGCAGAAAGTCTATGGAACTGCGTAAGAGCAAGCCAAAACTGGAATTGCCTTTTAAGTGCTATATCTACTGTACAATAGGATGTCCAACACCTGCGCAGTATGAATGGTGCGACTATGAACCTTATGGCGTGGTCATAGGCGAGTTTGTGTGTGATGCCATTCTCTCTCGTTGCGAAATGGCAAACGCTGACATTGCTGAACAAATGAGCTGCGTAAGGCGGGAAAAGATACTGGAATATTCAGGCGGGAAAGAAGTTTTCGGCTGGCACATATCCAAACTTGAAATTTACGACAAGCCAAAAGACCTGAGCGAGTTTCGCCGCTTGGAGAAAACAAAAGAGTGGGCAAAACCGCAGCGGCTTACCCGACCCCCTCAGTCATGGTGCTATGTGGAGGATTTGACATGAATGATGACCTGATAAGACGCTCTGCGCTGCTGAAAGACCTTGAGTATGATCCTGCAAAAAGAGCCTTAGTGCAGCCGAAGTCAACTTTTGGAATTATCCTGTCCGCTCCCGCCGTTGATGCTGTGGAAGTGGTGCGGTGTAAGGACTGCGGCTGGTATAACACGGACTCTGAGACTTGCGGATTCTGGCCTGACGAGGGGTACAGAGACCCCAAACATTTCTGCGGGGAGGGAAAGCCAAAATGAGATTCCCTATCTTTGCTGGCATTATATCGTTCACAATATTTTATTTTATAATTTTTGATATTTTAGGAGGAAACAAAAAATGAAAGCTATCATCGCATTTGTTCTGGCACTTGTTCTGACATTTGGTTGTCTGGTCTGCCTTGAAAAGGTAGATGTTGGCGAAGTTGGCGTGGTGTACACGGTCAAGGGCGTTGAGGCGGAAACGCTCTCCCCCGGTTGGCACTGGCTCTCACCCATTAAGAGGGTGAAAACCTTCCCCGTTTCACAGCAGCAGATTGTGTTCAGCAATGACCCCGCAGACTACAACAACAAAGAACACGCTGACTGGTCTATTGATGCTCCCGCTTCTGGCGGCATGGTTAAGATAAACCTCACTGTCAACTACGCTTTTCAGGCTGACGAGGTTGTCAGGCTGTATACCCGCTTCAACGGCATGGACGGCGAACAGCTTGTCGCCAACTACATCCAGAACAGCATCATTGCTTATGTGAAGGAAGTCACCCCCAAGTTTTCTGTGATGGACATATACAGTGAGAAAAAATCCGAAGTCAACAAGGCTATCAGCGAATATCTGAACGAAAAGCTCTCCAGCGAATATGGAATCACCGTTCTCAGCGCACTCATCATTGATGTTCAGCTTGACGAAGCACTCCGGGTAAAGGTTCTGGCAAAGGAACAGGCAAAACAGGATGCCGAGATTGCAGAGCTTGAACGCCAGACCTCCCTCGCACAGGCTGAAACTTCCCTTGCAATGGCAGAGGCACAGGCAGAGATTGACCGCACCAAGGCACAGACCGCCGCTGATGTTGAGCTTATCGAAGCCAGAGCAGAAGCGGAGGCCAACAGCATTATTGCTCTGTCAATCACTCCTGAACTTATTCAGATGAAGGAAGCAGAAGCCCGTCTTGAACATGGTTGGGTCACTGTTCAGGGCGCAGACTCCGTGGTGGTAAGATAATGGAACTTAAACCTTGTCTCTTGTGCGGTGGAGAAGCTGCGCACGAGCGCAAGCATGTCTGTTTTGGGCACGGGGATTATGGATACGAATACTATATTGTTTGCCTCAACTGTCGTGCAAAAGGCCCAGCTTTTGACGACTACATAGTTCAGCCGCCCGAAATCTTGGCGCAAAAAGCCGCTGACGCTTGGAACAGGAGGGCCGAATGAGCACAATTCCTCTTCTCGCTCAAGACATACTTTTGTCGATTAAAATCGCCATAAAGGAATATGAATATAGAAATGGCAGAAGCCCTGCAAAACTTCTGCTGAGCAGGGATGCATACTTGGAAGCAAATAGTCTTGGCCTCTCCGTAAGAGGTTACAGGCAAATAAATGAAACTATTTTTGGAGTGCCTTTTGAGATTTCAGGAGAAAATGGTATACATATCCATCTATGCGAACCAGAGATACCAATTATCAGATTGTCTGCATATAACACCATAGTAACGGAGGCTGACGATGCCAAAGAATAAAGGAATCTTCTGTCTTTTCCGCTCGGCGGCTGAGTTTGCCGCATTCAGGCGTGAGCTTATCCACTTCACACGCTGCTATACCCTCGACGATGTGTGTATAGCTCTCGGACGCATGGGCTTCACCACAGAACAGTTTGAGGCGTTTAACAAGGCATATTCCGAGGTAGCCAACGAGAACGCTGTAGAACTATTGGACGATGCGAAAACAGATAAGGATCTGTGGTACTCCAAGGATAAGAAAGAACGGGAACTTAAAGCGCACCTTGGTAGGCTCTATGTTCCCCCGGAAGAAAGGCATATATGATTACTGATCCTGTCAATCAAGAAGTTGCCCGC
>JAZNZR010000059.1:0-52421 GCA_045595025.1 Oscillospiraceae bacterium
ACTATCCAAGCGGTACAATCAAGATAAACGGAAGCACCGTTATCACGATGAACTCTGTATTGGGTACGCACAACGTTTATGTTACTGCGTTAAACACGTATAACCATATCAAGCCAAGCGGCGGTACGAAAACCACCGCAAGTTCCGGTGCTATTGCACACGCAGCGGACGGCACAAAGAGTGTAAAAATCGAAGTCTCCCTCAAGGGCTACACAATCAGCGGCGATTACGGTAGCGGTTGGGGCGTTTCCGGTTCGGAAACCATCACCTTAACAGCCATTGATCGTGCTGCCCCCGGTGTTTCTCTTTCTGTTACACCGGTATCATCCACAAGTATGACGCTTGCAGCGACATCCAACGCCAATGCGGATATTTGGGAGTACAGTTTAGATGATGGCGCAACGTGGACGCAGTATTCGACTACTGCCGGCACCACCGCAAACAAGACCCTTACGGGCCTCACCAGCGCAAGCTATAAGGTAAAGGTTCGAGCAAGGAAAGCCAGTAACCACGTTTACGGCACATCAAGTTCAGTAACTGGTGACATTGTTTTGCCGGCGATCACTTTGACAACGTCAAGCATCACGGCCAGTTCGGTTTATATCAGTGCGTCCTCGAATGTGAACTGTAACATTTGGGACTATAGCATTGATGACGGAAGCACGTGGACACGGATTTCCACGACCAATGGCACGAGTGCTACCAAGACGATCTCCGGGCTTACCCCCAACACGGAGTACAAGATCAAGGTTCGGGCAAGAAAGACCGCCAACAATCTGTACGGCACGTCCAGTAGATCGACCATTAAGACCCTGGGCGGTACTGTGCTGAACAGCGTGTCGGATCTGACTATAGACGCTGCTGCCCCTGTGTTGGCTCTCAACTGGACGGTTTACGATGCCAATTATACACACACCCTCACCATCAAAAACGGCAACACGGTCGTTCTAACCGTTACCGAGGTCAAGGGTAGCGTGGGTACGAACAATAAAACGTATAGCTTCACCGCAGCCGAGCGAACACAGGTCTTGAACGCTATGGCTGCGTTGGCATCTTTTAAGGCCACGTTCGAGGTGGCAACGTACAGCGGCACCACGCAGATCGGCACAACATCCTCTACGACAGCGACCATCAAAACGGTTGCTGCCAATTCAGCACCTACACACGGCGGCTTCTCTTATTCTGACGTCAACGCAACGACCGTTGGTATCACCGGCAGTAATGCGTTGTTTGTGCAGAGTAAATCGAGCCTCCGTGTGGTGTTTAATGGCGGTACCGCCAAAAACGGCGCTTCTATCAGCTCGTACAAGGTAGCCATCGGCTCCAAGGTGGTTTCCAGTGCCACCACAACGGTGGACTTCGGTGCAATATCCGTGGCCGGTGAGGTGACCTTGACCGCCACCGTTACGGACAGCCGAGGGTGGACAGCGACGCAGACCATCACCTTGCCGGTGATTGAGTTCACGGGTGTTTCCATCAACTCCTGGGCGACACGCCGAGTAAACGAAGTCGAGGAAATGGCGCAGCTTGAATTGGTGGGTACGCTGTCCCCGGTGTACGTTGATGATGTTCCGACTAACGTCCTGCAAACGCTGCAATACCGGTTCAAGAAAGTCTCGGCGACCTCTTGGAGCCAGTATTACGACGTGTCCGGTGTAGATAAGGAAGATGACAGGTTTACGGTTGACAATGACGCATTTGCGACATTCGACCCGGAATACTCTTGGGATCTCCAAATCCGGGCAGCGGATAAGCTGAGTACCTACACCATTACCATCGTTGTTCCGAAAGGTACGCCCCTTGTAGCTTACCGATCCCGAAAGGTCGGCATAAACAATAACAATCCCCAGTCTGCACTTGACGTCAATGGAGAGATCATGCAGAACGGCTACGTCGTGATGGGATTTGTCAGCGTTCTTGATGACTACACGACATTCAATAACGTCAAGGGCAGCGGTATCTATTGGTACAATAGCTCTACTGCGATTGCCAACGCACCGGCGAACGAGGATGGTTTCTTGGAGGTCGTGTGCTTTGGCGCGATCACACTCCACAGGTTCACCGGTGTGTCGGGTGCGGTGGTCAGCCGTATCTTTAACACCAATTGGAGCACGTGGAATTAAGGAGGGATATAGTGGCCTTTATCACGAAACAACTCAAGGTCGACGTGGCAAAGAGAAATCTTTTCCCACTCCTTGTTGCGAAGCAAGGCGACTCTGGGTCACGATTCTTAAAAATCCAACTGCTTAACGAGGGCGTAAGCGTGGCTGTTAATGCCGGTGCTTCCGTAGCTATTAACGCTCGCCGCCCCGATGGGCAGAGTGATGATTTTGCAGGAACCGTAAACGAGGACGGTACGGTGACCGTGCCGCTGGATGCGTGGATGCTGCAGATTGCCGGCATCGTCACGTGCGACGTCTCTGTGTCGGAGGGTGAGGACAACCGCCTTACCACGATGACGTTTAGGGTAGAAGTTCAGGGCGCATCCTACTCCGGTTCCGAAATATCACAGGAGGAGTAATCAATGGCACAGATAACAAAAATTCTGAATATCGACGTTGCCAAGAAAAACCGCTTCCAAGCTTTGGTGGCAAAACAGTTCGACAGCAAATCCCGCTATTTGAAAGTCCAGTTCCAGAATGAAGGAGTGGACATTGAGGTAGAGGATAACTGCACGGTCGTTATGAATGCCCGCCGAGCCGATGGAGCATCAAAGGGTTATGCAGGCAGCGTAAATGGGGACGGTACCGTTACCGTCCCCATTACTTCGTGGATGCTGGCGTTGGATGACGTCGTTGTCTGCGACATCAGCGTTATTGATTCGTCCGCTCGTAAGCTGACCACTATGAATTTCGAAATCGAAGTGGATCCGGCATCGTATTCCGGTGAGGACATCGCCGAGGACGACAATTACGATCTGTTGGTAGCTCTGCTTGCTGACGTTGCCGACGCTACCTCTGGAGTGCAGGAAGCTACCAATGCTGCCAACCAGGCAGCCCAAAGAGCCGAGGACGCAGCAGCTGCCGCCCAAAGTGCCTCCGATTCGTTTGAGCACTCCGCTGAACGGATTGAACAGGCGGTTGCGTCTATCGAAACGGCAAACAACACCGCCACGTCGGATGCAGCCAGAGCAGAAGCGGCGTGCCTTAAAGCTGAATACGCCGCCGACAACATTGACCAGGAACTTACCTTGCTTAACGCTGCTATTGCCCTCAAGGGCGATAACCTTTTCTTCAACGAGGAAGATGGAAAACTCTATCTTACCTCCGGAGGTGAGATTGTTGGTGAGGGCGTTGTTGTGGCGACAAGCGGAGGTGGTGGCGGTAGCAGCTCCGGTAACAATGCGGTGCTTACCTTCACCAACACTACCGGCTGGCTTTCCAAGACGATTGCGGACGGTTCTGCGTGTACCCTTGCTGCGAACTGGTCCTCTGTTGAAGATGGTATGGCTACCGGCAATGGCGCTTTGTCCATCAAGGTAGGCGGTGTTACCAAACAGACGAAGGACGTTACCCAAGGCGATATCACAATCGACGTGGGCGATTTCCTTGCGGTCGGTGCAAACGCAGTTCAGCTGGTTATTATGGACGCATACGGAAACAGGAGAAGCCTTAACTTTACCATTTCTGTGGTGGCTCTGTCGTTGACCTCCACTTTCGATGCGACCATTCCTTATTCCGGTGCTATCGCCTACACCTACATTCCCACCGGCAACGCCGCCAAGACGATGCACTACAAACTGGATGGCGTGGAACAGGACACGCAGGTGGTCAACGTGTCCGGCAGACAGCAGACCTATACGATCCCGGCACAGGAACACGGGTCTCATACCTTTGAGATTTGGTTCACGGCAGAGATCGACGGTCAGACCGTCACGTCCAACCATCTGTTCTATGACCTTATGTGCATTGTGGACGGAGACACTACCCCTGTTATTTCCTGTCCTTTCAACCGTGAAACGGTGGCACAGTTCGAGAACGTGGCTGTCGAGTGGATTGCTTACAACCCGGCTGCTCTTACAGCCGAGGTGGTACTGGCGGCTAACGGGGCGACCGTTTCCACGCAGACGGTAGATCGCACCAAGCAGACGTGGAACTACCGACCGGATAATGTCGGCGCGTTGAATCTGACTATTACCTGCGGAGACACCGTCAAGACGATCACCACCACGGTCGAGGTGACCGAGATCGAGGTTGAGGCAGTAACTGATGATCTGGAACTGCACCTCTCCAGTTACGGCAGAAGCAACAACGAAGCGGAGCCTGCGTCCTGGACATCCGGGGCGGTGGCTTGCTCTTTCTCCAACTACAACTGGACAAGCGACGGCTGGTTGCTTGATGATGACGGTATTACGGTTCACAGAGTGTCCGGTGATGCCCGATTGACCATTCCGCTGAAACTGTTTGCTAAGGACTTCCGTGGTACCGGCAAGACGATTGAGATCGAGTTTGCTACCCGGAACGTGCTGAATTACGACGCCACAATTCTGTCGTGCTTCTCTGGCGGCAGAGGTATCACGATCACCGCGCAGAAAGCATTGCTCAAGTCCGAGCAGTCCGAAATCAGCACCCAGTACAAGGAGAACGAACATATCCGTATTGCCTTTGTGGTGGAAAAGAGAGCCGAAAACCGGCTCATTTACATCTACATCAATGGCATTATGAGTGGCGTTGTCCAGTACCCGGACGATGACGATTTCTCCCAGGCATCCCCGGTTGACGTCTCCATCGGTTCCAACGACTGCACCATTGACCTGTATAACATCCGTGTTTACAGCAACAACCTTACCCGGTATCAGATCCTCGATAACTGGATTGCAGATACGCAGGACATCACCGAGAAGCTGGCACGCTATGGCAGAAACAGTATCTTCGACGATTACGGCTCTATCATCATTGCCAATCTTCCCTCGGATCTTCCTTACCTCGTTCTGCAGGCACCGGCACTCCCGGCATACAAGGGTAACAAGCTGAACGTGGACGGTTACTACACCGATCCGGAGAACGCCTACAAGTGCTTTGAATTTGCTGAGGCACAGGCTGACGTGCAGGGTACTTCCTCTGCCGGTTATGCCCGGAAGAACTACAAGATCAAATTCAAGAACGGATTTACGCTTAACGGCGTAACCTCCGAGGGCTACCAGCTCCGGAACGACAGTATCGCCACAGATACCTTTACGTTCAAGGCAGACGTCGCATCTTCCGAAGGTGCAAACAACGTGGAACTGGTACGGCTCTACAACAGGATTTGCCCCTATAAGACACCGCCCCAGTTGCTCAATACCTCTGTCCGACAGGGCATCGACGGTTTCCCGATTGTCATTTTCCACGACAGCGGCTCCGGTGCTGCGTTCGTTGGCAAGTATAACTTCAACAACGATAAAGGCACTCCCGAAGTCTTTGGCTTCGCAGAGGGCGACGAATCGTGGGAGATCAAGCACAACACCTCCAACCGGGTTCTGTTCAAAGATGCCGATTTCTCCGGCACAGATTGGCAGAACGACTTTGAGGCACGTTACCCGGAAGACAGCACAGCCATTGAAAATCTGGCGGAATTTGTGGCGTGGGTTGTTACCACCGACCAAAGCGCAGCCACCGGTAAGGCACTGTCTGCATCTGTCACCTATGACGGCGTAACCTACACCAAGGATACCGCGGAATACCGCTTGGCAAAGTTCAAGGCAGAGATCAACGATCACGCAGAACTGACCAGCGCCGTATTCTACTATCTGTTTACCGAACTGTTCCTTATGGTTGACAGCCGAGCAAAGAACGCATTTCCGACCAAGATCGGCGGGAGCAAGTTCTGTTGGCTGCCCTACGATATGGATACCGCCATCGGTATCAACAACGAGGGTGCTTTGGCGTTCGGGTATGAACTGGAGGACATCGACCATACCGCCAGCGGTGCCGATGTTTACAACGGTCAAGATTCCGTGTTCTGGATCAACCTCCGGGCGGCGTTCTATGAGAATATCCGCTCTATGTATCAGCAGCTCCGTTCCGATGGCGTTCTTTCCTATGCGGTCATCGAACAGGCCTACGAGGAACATCAAAGCAAGTGGCCCGAGGCCATTTGGAACGAGGATGCGTGGTACAAGTACCTGCAACCCTTGGTCGAGGATAATTCCGCTGCATACCTGTCTATGCTGCAGGGCAGCAAAGAGGAACAGCGTAAGTGGTGGCTTTACAACCGCTTCCGGTACCTCGACTCCAAGTACAATGCCGGCGACAGTTTGAGCGACTTTATCACTCTGCGTGGTTACGCAAAGGCTGATATTACCGTCGAGCCTTACGCCGATATCTATGCGTCCATTAAGTACGGTTCTTACCTCGTACAGACCCGTGCTCTCCGTGGCAGCACGTACACCCTTGGTTGTCCCTTGGATAACGTGAACGACACGGAAATCTACATCTACTCTGCGTCCCAGCTCAAGAGTGTGGGCGATTTGAGTGGCCTTAAGGTCGGTTACGCCGAGTTCTCTTTGGCTACGAAACTGCAGAGCCTTAAACTGGGTGATGCCGCGGCGACCTACTCCAATGAGAACCTTACCGAACTGTACCTCGGCAATAACACTCTGTTGCACACGTTGGACGTTCGGAATTGCCCGAACCTCGGCAGCGGTGAGATCCAGCAATCCGTTGACTTGAGTGGATGCACCAACATCGAGAACGTCTATTTCGACGGTACCACCATTAAGGGTTGTTCGCTTCCCAACGGCGGTATTCTCAAGGTGCTGCATCTGCCCGATACCATTACCAACCTCACCATTCGTAATCAGACCGCAATTACAGACTTTACCATTCCCGGCTACGCAAACATTTCCACCCTCCGTCTGGAGAACGTAAGCACCGCCGTTGACAGCGTCGCCATCCTCAAGGCGATGGCCGCAAACAGCCGTGTTCGTTTGATCGGCGTGAATTGGGAGTTTGACGAGGCCGCTGACGTGGAAGATCTGTACGACACCCTTGATACGATGCGTGGTCTGGACGAAAGCGGCAACAACACCGATGCTGCACAGGTTTCCGGCAAGATTCATATTCCGTCCCTTACCGGAACGGAGTTAGAATCGCTGCAGAGCCGCTATACCAACATCACCATTACCTACGACACCATTTCGTTCTACGTCTACTACAAGAACGCCAACGGCGCTCTGCTCTACACGGATACCGTGGCAGAGGGTGGCAATGCAATCGACCCTGTTACCACAGGCAAAATCGCAGCGCCCACTATGGCAGACACCGAGGACGTCAAGTATTCCTACAACGGATGGGGTACGTTGCCCACCAATATCACGAGCAATCAGACCCTTACTGCACAGTATGCCGAAAGTTATGCCGTGCGGTTCTACAACGGATCTACGTTGCTCTATACCGATTGGGTGGACCGTGGTGGTACCGCAGTTTACTCCGGCAGTACGCCCACCAAGGCACAGACGGCACAGTACACCTATACGTTCAGCGGTTGGAGCACGTCCAGCACCGGTAGCGCAAGCAGTTCGGCGTTGACCAATGTGACTGCAGCCCGGAACGTGTATGCGGCATTCACTTATACGGTGCGTACCTATACTGTGTACTTCTACAACGGCTCCACGCTGTTGCAGACCGTGAACAATGTCGCGTATGGCAGTAATGCTACCTACACAGGCGATACGCCTGTGTCCCCCGATGGTAGTGCAGAGGATTACCCGTTTGAGGGCTGGTCTCCCGCACCCACCAATATCAAGGGCAACACCTCGTGCTATGCACAGTTCGGTAGCCCGGCACCTGTATTCGAGTCCACCGACTTCTCGTTGGGCTATGGTGTCGAATGGGATTACAGCCAGAGCGCAACCACACTTACGAGAATTGGTCTTGCCTCCGGATTTAGCAATCCTGCACCTGCTACCAGCCTTACCGCCGCAGGCAGCAGCCCGTTTGACAACGTACTGCCGTGGAGTGGCATGAAGCGGTACAACGTGATCGACGGCGCTATTGCATATTCCGAGGACGACGCAGGCTTCTCTATGACCGACTACGACACCGTGGTTTACATTCCTCCGTTCTACTACGCAGCGTATAAGGACGAGGCAAATACCAAGTGGCGTTGGTCGATCTCTCCCGTGGAGAA
Organism: Oscillospiraceae bacterium; assembly: GCA_045595025.1. GTDB lineage: Bacteria > Bacillota > Clostridia > Oscillospirales > Oscillospiraceae > SIG459. The sequence continues at coordinate 8,110 of JAZNZR010000059.1, forward strand.
AGAGGGCTACGCTTTGCACCCCGGTAGTGGTCGCTATATCGGTAGATACCACACCTCCGGCGATAGCACGGCCGTCTTCTCCAAGTCCGGTGTTCAGCCTTTGGTAAGTACGTCGAGAACCAATTTCCGCACCTACAGCCATAACAAGGGCGACAACTGGTGGATGATCGATATTGCAACGTGGTCCGCTCTGCAGCTCCTGTTCCTTGTTGAATTTGCTGACTTCCACAGCCAGAATAAACTCGGCAAGGGATATGGCTCCAGTTCGCAGGCTTTGGGTTCTACCGATGCTGCTGTGTACCACACCTACAACGGTGGCAACACCACGAACCAGTACCGCTGGATCGAACAGCCTTGGGGCTGTTGCTACGATTGGGTCGATGGCTTTATGGCATCTGCAAGAGCCTGCTACCTCGGCACCAACAACAGCACATTCACCGACGCTACCACCAACCTCAAAGCGGCGGACGTTACCTTGCCGTCCTCCCAGTATATTACTGGCTTCGGTTACAGTAATAAGTTCCCGTGGGCAATGTTGCCTGATGCTGCATCTGGCGGTAGTGCTTCGACTTACGTCCCCGATTACGTGTACTCGTACTCTGGCACGCGCGCGTTGTACGTCGGCGGCGACTATTACGGCAGCGGCTACTACGGCCTGTTCTACTTCTATGCGTACAACAGCGCTTCGTACACCGGCGCCTACCTCGGCTCCCGACTCCTTTATATCCCCTAAAGGGGGTCCGGGGGTCGCAACCCCCGGGGCTTCCCTTGATGCGCAGATTGGCGGTTTCGCTCCTACTCCTTATGGGGTACGGGGCGAAGCCCCGTCGATTTTATTTTTCAAAAATAACGTATTCCGTTATTTTCTACCAAAATCGGCATAGATCGGCATAGAGCAGTATAATTTCCCCGGGATTATCTGTGCACTCCGAGCCGGTTTTTGTGGCCCGTGAACTCGAACTCTGGCACGCACGCGTTGTACGTCGGCGGCAACTATAACAGCAACGACAACTACGGCCTGTTCTACTTCAATGCGAACAACAACGCTTCGAACACCAACGCCAACCTCGGCTCCCGACACCTTGTTTCTTCTCCCGACGATGCACCGGTTCTCCCACACCGCTTGGTGAAAATATTGCCGTTAGGACAGGGCTTAGTAGGTATCTCTCGAAAGGCCTTGAGGCAAACAAGGAGGATCTATATGCCGAAAAGGGTTGGACATCTTTATGAGAAGATGTGCGACAAAGACGCAATCCGGTTGGCGATCATTGAGGGCACCCGAGGGAAGCGGGGCCGGTGGGACGTTGAGGAAGTTCTGGCAGACGTGGACGGCTACATAGAAAAGGCGTACCGCCTGCTGATGACAGAAAGCTATGTTCCCACGGTGCCTAAGTCAAAGGTGATCTTTGACAAGAGCAGTCAAAAGCAGAGAGTTATCCGCATCGTTCCGTTTTACCCGGACGGCCTTATGCACCAGCTGTGTGTAATGGCTATGGAGGACGTGCTGATGCGAGGTATGTACCGCTGGAGCTGTGCTTCCATTCCCGGCCGTGGAAATCGCTGTGCCGCCAACTATGTCCGACGTTCCCTGGACAACGATCCCAAAGGAACGAAATACTGCTTGAAGATGGACGTCAAGCAATACTATCCCAGTATTTCCCCGAAGCGCCTTATATGGGCGTTGGCGAGGAAAGTCAAAGACAAACGGTTTCTCAAATTTGTGTATGACATTGCCACCTCAAATCCCGATGGTGGTCTTGCGATTGGATTCTACGTGAACCAATGGCTTGCAAACTATTACCTCGAACCTCTGGACAACTTCATCCTTACGCTGCCCGGAGTGAAATACTACGTCCGCAATATGGACGATATGGTTATCTTGGGACCGAACAAAAAGCTACTCCATAAAGCCCGGAAAGAGATCGAAGCATTCCTCGGAAAACGTCTCGGTCTGCGGCTCAAGGAGAACTGGCAGGTGTTTCCGGTCAAGAGCCGAGCCATTGACTTTGTCGGGTTTCGGTTCTTCAAGGACCATACGACTCTGCGGCGCAGGAATTTCCTCCGCTACGCCCGGCAGTGCCGGCGAGTGCAGAAAAGGATTGACGCAGGGCGTTCTATCCCGTTTACTGTCGCAGCCGGGCTTCTTGCCCGGGTTGGACAGTTGAAGCATTGCGATGGCTACGGAGTGCGTGTCAAGTATTTCGATTCCATAGGCGTCAAACGGCTAAAGGACGTAGTGAGGGACGAGAGTAAACGCCGCCTTGCAAAAGCGGCATAGGAGAATGGTGATGTCAAATCTGCAAATGATCGAAATGCTCTGCAACCTCGTGGAGCGCCAAGCCACCGTGATCCACCACCTTGCTATGGAATTGGAACAGGCTCGATGTCTGACCGAAGCCGAACAGGAAATGGTGGACGGCACGAAAAAGGACTACTCCAAGATCCTTGGTGCCAATGAATTCCCGGACAACTTATGAGAAAGGGGCTGCTTCGGCAGCTCCTTTTTCGTTGCCCGGTTAGAAATAAAACGCAACCTTAAAAGGTTGCATTTCCGAAAAGCAACCTAAATAGGTTGCTTTTTCTATTTCTGCGGAGGTGGTATCTGTGAAGAAGTAACCGGATCTTGCACAAGAAATAATCGACTTTTAGGAGGATGAACGTCATGGATGAAATTAGGGTTATCCTGGCAGATGGCAGCGCATTTACAATCGCTGAATTTTCGCTTCCGTTGCACATCGTTGCAAACGGAGCCAAGGAAGAGCTTGTCGCTCTGTGGGACACGCTCACACCGGAAAACCTCAAGACCGTTTCTGTTACTGTCGGCGGCAATACCGCCTTGACTTGTACCGAGGTGGTTTTGGATGGCGCCCAGTTCGTGGGCAGTACCGGCACGATCACCGCCCATTTCTATATGCGCGGTAACGGCATTGCGGACAACGACTATATTCGTGCCGCAAAGATTCTGTTGGGAGAGGAGGTATAACGATGTCTATTCTTGCAAGAGCCAAGGCGCTGAGGGCGCAGATCGAAAGCAACGCCACCGTGATGCCCGATGAAGAGGCAGTACAGTTTGTGGAACTGTTCCCCAACTGGTCTCCCAATGGCGTAAGCTACACCGCAGATACGAGAGTTCGCTACAACGGCGTTCTGTATCGTGTTCTGCAGGATCACGTTTCCCAAGAGGAATGGACACCCATCGCAGCGGCTTCTCTGTTTGCCAAGGTGCTGATCCCCGACGAGAATGTTATCCCTGAGTGGGAGCAGCCCGATTCCACCAATCCCTATATGGCCGGTGATACCGTAACCCACAACGGCAAGACGTGGACAAGCGACGTCGACAACAACGTTTGGGAACCCGGTGTCTATGGGTGGACTGAGGTGACCGTGTAAGGAAGCGGTGAAGAAATGACGTTGCGTGACATTTTACTTGGCGGGGGCGGTGGGTTAGTGGTATTGCTGACCCTTATCCAAATTAGCCCCATAAAGTTCGACCCGTGGACGGCTATCGCAAGTGCGATCGGCCGAGCCCTCAACAAAGATGTGCTCGACCAACTCAAGACGTTGGAGGACGAGCAAAAGAAGATCAAAGCCGAGGTATCCAGCCAAAAGGATCTTTCCGACAAGAGAGAGGCAGACGGTTGGAGGGCGGATATTCTTCGCTTCAATATGGAACTGGTTAAGCACACCAAGCACACCCGTGAGGATTACATAGAAATCCTCGACATCATCGACAAGTACGAAAAATACTGCGATGCCCACAAGGACTACGAAAACAACCGTGCTGTCCACGCAGTTGCCAACATTGAACGCTGCTACGATGACCGGTTGAAAAATGATGACTTTGCATAAGGAGGAAATTGCAATGGAAGACATCAAGAAGACTCTCGGTATTGAGATCCCCGACGACGAGGAAATCACCGAGGAAACCATCGCTGAACTGAGCAACGGAAGGGGTGACGAGTAATGGGATATACCAATAGCCCTCTGGTGTCCTACACCAAACTGAGCCCGAACCACTCCGGTCTGCGCAAGCACGCCATTGACACGATCACCATCCATTGCGTGGTTGGTCAGTGTTCCGTGGAAACCCTCGGCAACATCTTCGCTCCCACGTCCCGGCAGGCTTCCAGTAACTACGGCGTTGGCAAGGACGGCCGTATCGGTATGTACGTTGAGGAAAAGAACCGTTCCTGGTGTACCTCTTCCTCTGCGAACGATAACCGGGCAATCACCATCGAGGTTGCCAGCGACACCAAGCACCCCTACGCCGTCAACGACAAGGCGTTCGCCGCCTTGCTGGATCTCGTCACCGACATCTGCAAGCGTAACGGCATCAAGAAGCTGGTGTGGTCCACGGTCAAGAATGACCGTGTGAACCATCTGAACGGTTGCAATATGACCGTACATAGGGACTACGCCAATAAGAGCTGTCCCGGTCAGTACCTCTATGACCGCCACGGTGAGATCGCCGCAGAGGTCAACAAGAGACTTGGTGCGGTCGAGGAAGTTCCCGAGACCCCCGATGCGCCCGAAGCCGAGGTTGAGAACGAGATCGACATCGGCTCTGTGGTGAAGATCACCGGAACCAAGTATTACGGTGGTCAGAACATTCCTGCGTGGGTCAAGGCAAAGAACTGGGTCGTTCACTCTCTGTCCGGTGATCGTGTGGTCATCAATAAGAGCGAGGACGGCAAGCACGCCATTATGTCCCCGGTCAACATCAAGGATCTGGCAGTGGTCAGCAAGGCCCCGGAAAAGTGGGTGCCTGATGTGGGTGACACCGTTACCTATAACGGCAACGTCCATTACGTCAGCGCCAACGCCACCAACGGCTCCAAGTGCAAGGGCGGCAAGGCGAAGATCACCGCCATCCATCAGCTCGGCAAGAGCAAGCATCCGTATCACCTTATCCGTGTCAGCGGCGGTGGCGCAACCGTCTATGGCTGGGTAGATGAAAATACTTTCACCAAAGCGTAAGGAGGAACAACAATGGAAAACGTCATCATCGAAACCGTGGTGCAGATCGTCGCCACGCTGCTTATCACCCTTATCGGTGTCCTCGGCACTTGGCTGACCGCCACGATCGCCAAGAAGCACGAGCTGGCCAACATCGCCGCCGCCACCGATGAAGCCACCAAGGCTGCCCAGACCACCGTGCTGGAACTGCAGCAGACCACGGTGGAAGCTATGAAAGCCGCCAGTGCAGACGGCAAACTGACGCAGAGCGAAATTGAGGAACTGGGTGCGCTGCTGTTGCAGAAAGCATTGGATAAGATGTCCAACTCTGCAAAGAACGTACTGACCTCTGCCGGCGTGGATATTACCGCCCTTATCAAAGGCGCAGGCGAAGCCCTCATTAACCGTCTGAAGAACTAAGAAAAGCCCCTCTCGGATTGAACGTCCGGGAGGGGCTCTTTTTTCGTTTTCCGGGGGATTTTCCCGGGGATAGGTGTTAACTCGGGTGACGGCTCAAGCGCCGGTTATAACCGCCGCAAATGGCTCGTGGTGGCACGTGGGGCTAATCCTCACTGGATAACTCCTTGACCGTTTCAATAATTGCCCAGTTCCGGAGCCGAGGGGGTGTGCCGAGGGAAGCTAAAAGGGCCTCTGCCATACCGCACATATCACACACGTACACGTTTACGAACCGGCTGAGGGCATTTGTGTGGAGGGGGTCTTTCATATTCGGCTTGCCGCACCGAGGGCAAGTGATGAAAGGCGTCTGTACTTTGCCGAATCTCTCAAGGGCGGCGTGTGCTTCCTGTTCATCGAGGTATTCGCAAAATTCTTCGTAACCCATATGCCCGTTGGCTTTCATAATCTCGCTGGCTTTCTGCAGCTCGTCGGGTGTCCAATCTCTGCTCATGCGTTCTGCACCACCTTTGAGAATTTGGGGTGGTAGGAGGGGTCGAAGTAGTCTTTCATCCAATCCTTGCACCACTGCTCGAAGTCACGTACAACGTTCCTGTCGTAACGGGTATCGACGCTGCCAGCGTAGGTGCCGTTTCTCCAGATTGTAACTGCTGTGCCGTTGCCGTAGGCGAATGCGGGGGATTCGTGCCGGTTGAACTCATACTCGGCATTGTACTCGGGGTTGTCGAACTCGACTTTGAATTTCAATACGATTTCTTCGCGTGCCATAATTATCTCCTTTCACTCGGTGGCTGCTTCAATGCTGCTGATGACATCTTCCAAAGTGCTTACGGCATCTTCGAGGTTGCTACAGGCATCCTCTGCATTTTCGTACCGTTCGGACCCTTGCAGGTTCTCGGGGATATTATCACGGTATTCTTCTTCCTCGGATTGGATTTCCTCAAGGGAACTCTTGATTTCTTCGAGCTGATCCATCAATGCTCTTAGGGACTTGCGGCGTGTGTTGTTCATAGGTTAAACCTCCTTTTTCTTTACGATGATGGTGATTCCAACTAATCCGTTAATTGCCGGGTAATGCTCGGGGTAAATCTCAACGACTTCGTAAGCGGCTGCGGTTCGCAGGGTAATTTCTCCGGCAGGCCCGAAGTAAATGCCCTCGGAGTTTTTAGGATCTTCTGCGACCCAAATGGTGGTGTTCTCGTACACCTTGTAGAGTAAGTCTGTCAGCTTCATATTGTTGCACCCCCTTAATGCAGGTAGTAGACCTTGCCACGATAGACTACGCAGTAGCCGTCGCTGCTCTTGGTGATCTTGACCTCGGCGGGATTAACCCGGAGGTAGCCGAACTTGTTGCGGACGATCCGCTCTGCAATAGCCTTAGCCTTTTCGCTCGGCTTGTATTCGGTACGAGAGAACTCGCGGCGTGCGTACCGGGCGTGTCGGATCTCTCTTGCAGCCTCGGCTTCTTCACGGGTACCGTAGAAGTTGTCGTAGCGGCTGATCTTATAGAAATACTCTGTACGGACGATCTCGAGGTGAGAGTTCCACACAGTTTCGTGGAGTTGACCGGAGTGGGGGCGGACGTTATCGGTACATCGTCCGATTGCGATTTCCACACCCTCAAGGTTTTCTCTCCAGTTGCTGAAACTACTGAGCACAATTCGGATGATCTCTTTACCGTTGGTGAGGTCGATGTTGGCGATCTCTCCTTGGCTACCGCCCATACTGGAAGTGTTGAAGGTGTAGCCTTTAGCGATATGCTCGGCTACGATTTCAGTGAAACGGTTGTTGATGTCTTTGTATGTCATTTGGGGCTCCTCCTTTGAGATTGTAAACTTTACCTTTAAGTTTCTAAAGATATATTAACACATATGATAGTGAAAGTCAATACTTTTTCTTTAACTTTCTAAATATTTTCTTGACTTTCTTAAACCTTTGAGGTATTATAATGTCAAGGAGGTGTTCACGTGATTAGTTACAATCCGCTGTGGGTCACGCTCATTAAGGCTGGGAAGCAGAAAACCGATCTGTACGAGATCACGAGTTCCGCTACCGTGGCGAAAATGAGCAAGAATGAGCCGGTATCCCTCAGAGTGGTCGAGCAGATCTGCTTGTCCCTCGGCTGTAGGGTAGAGGACGTTATCGAGATATTACCCGATGAATAAGAAAAGCAGGTGCCGTTGCCACACGACACCTGCTGTTTCTATTTATTGTCCCTGCGCCGTTTAGCCTGGGCACCAGCACGATAGTGATTTATCTTGGGTGGGTCATTCGGTATGTAAACAACGATCTCCGAAAGGTCGCACCCCAAAGCTTCGCAGATAAGGTCAAGATGTTCGATGTTGATCCTCTCTGCGATCTCGTGGTAAATCTCATTGATGGTGGTGGGACGTATGCCCGTGAGCCGGGCAAGGTCGGCTTGCGTCAAGCGCAGCTCGCCGAGCTTTCTTGACAAATAAATCTTAATCATACTTATGCCGCTCCTTTAGTGATAATCTACCGCAAATCCGGGAATTTGTGGTGAAAATGTTAGATTATCACGGAATACGTTATAAGTATCCCGTCAAGACCGGCGAACGTAGCAGAGGCACCACGCAATAAAACGTGATGCCTCTGCTGATTATAGGTCAGTGACCAATACGAAAACATCCCGCAATACATAGATAACGGTATTGAGTTCGTATTGGCTCTTTTGGTGGAGGTGAGGGGAGTTGAACCCCTGTCCGAAAGCGCTTCCTCAGGACCTTCTCCGGGCGCAGACATTTATTTTTATTCCCTAACCCGCCCGTGAAATGTCACACTGACGGGGTCGGTAGCTTCATTATGCGTGGTAGGCTCAAAGCTTTGCATACTCACGTTCACCACTCATCGACGCCCGCATCCGGGCCGTGGTCCTCCCGGTGCAGACGGCCGCTAGTTAAGCAGCGGCAAGAACAGTTCTATTGTTGTTCTTTAATTTATAATTGCCCGTTTTTAAGATGCCAGGCGCATCTGCCCGCTTATCCTGCATCTACACCCCCGTCGAAACCGGTACACCCCCATGTGAAAGGGAGCATAAGCTCCCTTTGGAGTCAGGTGCTCTGCAACTGAAATAATAATATCATGTTTTTGTAAATTTTACCATAAGTGACTGCGGTAAAATTTTTGCTATTAAACGATAAAACTTAAAAAATGCTCTGGGAGTATAAAATGCACGACCTTTTTTTGAGGCACTATAAGTTCCGGAGACTACCTTTTCGGGATCGCAGAATGGGAGCATATCAAAGGTCTTTGAATTACCCCGTATACCGGCTACGTCAAGAAAACCGGTGCTCATGGGACCGGAGCAAACTGCGGTAACTTTGATTTCGCGACCTTTAAGCTCTTCACTGATTCCCCGACTGAAGGCGGAAACATAGGATTTGCTTGCGCTGTAAACCGTCATTCGGGGATTGGGGCAGAATGATGCAATCGAGCTGATATTGATGATTCTGCCGCCCCGGATAATGTAGGGAATACATAGACTGGTGACAGCGGTCAAAGCTCTGATGTTAAGATCCACCATACCTGTCTGTATACGGTAATCAGTTTCGCCAACATTTGCAAGATAACCGCAGCCGGCGTTATTTATAAGAAGCAAAACTTCAGGCTTTTCTGTGTCAAGCAGTTTAGCGAAGCTATCAAGATCATATTCACTGGAAAGGTCGAGGGGCATAATTCGACCACGGGCTTTTTTTAGCAGTTTTGAAGCCTGGGTGAGCTTATCTTCCGACCTTGCAATAAGCCAAACTTCAGATATCTCCGGAAAATTTTGCTCAAGCTGAGATACAAACTGAAGACCGAGACCGGCAGAAGCTCCGGTAATAATAGCGGTTTTCATTTATGCCTTCTTAGGCTCGGGATATTCAACATCAAAGGTCTTTACGGTTACCTTTGCCATTCTCTGGGGCTGAATGGGTTTATCGGCAAGGTTGCGGTTGGCGCGGGCAATACGGTCAACAACATCCATACCTTCAATAACCTTGCCGAATGCAGCGTACTGTCCGTCCAGATAAGGAGCAGCCTCATGCATGATAAAGAACTGGCTTCCGGCAGAGTTGGGATCCATAGCGCGGGCCATAGAAAGAACGCCGGGAGTATGCTTAAGATCATTCTTAAAGCCGTTTGCAGCAAATTCGCCCTTTATCTGATACCCGGGACCACCCATGCCATTTCCGTTGGGGCAGCCGCCCTGAATCATAAAACCGGGAATTACACGGTGGAATATCTTGTCATTGTAAAAGCCTTTATTGATGAGGGATATGAAATTATTAACGGTGTTGGGAGCGATTTCGGGATAGAGTTCGGCTTTGATAACGGAGCCGTTTTCCATCTTGATGGTTACGATGGGATTCATAGTTTTCCTCCTGGTTTATCTATAGTTTTTTAATGTTCTGTCGATATCTCTGTCAGCCTGACGCTTGGCTTCACTCTCGCGCTTATCGTAGAGCTTTTTGCCTTTGCATAGACCCACTTCAACTTTAACGCGGCTGTCCTTAAAATAGACAGAAAGGGGAACAAGAGCTAGTCCGTCCTGCATAACCTTCGAGTTGAGTTTGAGAATCTCTTTTTTATGCATCAGCAGCCGGCGTGCACGCATTGGGTCACGGTTAAAAATGTTGCCTTGCTCGTAGGGACTTATATGCATTCCGCGGATAAATATCTCGCCGTCTTTTATGGTGCAGAAGGAATCTTTCAAATTTAATGTTCCCGCACGTATGGACTTTACTTCCGTGCCAAAAAGCTCAATACCCGCTTCATAGCGTTCAAGCACAAAATAATCGTGAAATGCCTTTCTGTTGGCGGCAGCCTGTTTAACACCCTGTGCCTTTGGGGACATATTCTTCCTCCTTTACCAAAAATTCCAGTGCATTATAACATAACTGAGCGAATAAAAAAAGTCTATTCTGTAAAATAATCGCCCAAATATTGCAGAGCATAAGAGGCGAGATGCATGTTTTGCACTTCCTCGGGATAAATAAAATACAGGCATTCCTTTCCAGAACAAAAAATATCGACTTTGATTTTTTTCCAAACGGGCATGGAGTTTTCTCTCTGAATGTTATGTATTGCTTTGATTATCGCTCCCTTATTAATAAGCTTATCGGAAGGCAAAGTGAATATAATAAATCTGCTGCATACCATTTGTAATTTCATATTAAACTACCTCAAAAAACTTAATATATGCGAATTATAGTCCTATTAATAGCCTCAATAAATGCAAAAAATATGGAAATAAAAATACATATATGGTAAAATAGGCGTATAAAACAAGGAGCGTGAATATTTTGGAATATACTGAAACTAAAATCAGCAGCAACGATATCTTTAAGGGTAAAATAGTACATCTTCATGTGGATGAGGTTGAGCTCATAGACGGAAGCAAATCTCTCCGCGAAGTAATCGAGCATGATGGCGGTGTCACCGTTATTCCGGTAGATGAAAACGGTGATGTTTATTGTGTCAGACAGTTCAGATACGCCTTTGATAAAAGTATAGTAGAAACACCTGCAGGCAAGCTTGAAAAAGGGGAAGAGCCTCTTTCCTGCGCCGTTAGAGAGCTTTCCGAAGAAACGGGCTTTACTGCTGATGAATATATATATCTCGGCGAGTTTTATCCGTCCCCAGGTTACTGCCACGAAAAATTATATGCCTACCTTGCACTTGGACTGAAAAAGGGCAATGCTCATCTCGATGACGGTGAGTTTCTTGATGTTGTAAAATATCCCCTTGATACGCTGGTTGATATGGTTATGCGAAACGAGCTTTGTGATGCCAAAACCATAATAGCCATACTGAAGGCGAAAATGTATCTGGACGGTCTGAAGTAAGCGAGGCAATTCAAATACATCAAATAACTTGCAATTTTTAGCTTGTTATGGTAACATTTGAAATTGGGTTATAGCGTGATAACCTTTAATTGATTATTACCTATTAGGTTGGTGTTATTTTGGATAAATATGTAGTCAAGGGCGGTAAAAAGCTCTTTGGACAAGTTGATATATCCGGCGCTAAAAACGCCGCAGTTGCAATTATACCCGCTGCCCTTATGGTAGAGGGTGTTTGCCGTATTGAGAATATACCCCAGATAAGCGATACAACAAAGCTTCTTGAAATGCTTTCTCTTATGGGCGCCAAGATCCGCTTTGTCAATAACAATACCTTCGATATTGATTGCACAAATGTTCATCTTTCCGATGATATTTACGAGCTTACCCGTCAGATAAGAGCTTCTTATTATCTTATCGGCTCCATGCTTGGCCGTTTTGGAAAGGCCAGCACTACTATGCCCGGTGGCTGCAATTTCGGAGTAAGACCCATTGACCAGCACATCAAGGGCATGAAGGCTCTTGGTGCTGTTATGGATATAAGCCGCGGCTTTATTAAGGCCGAGGCCAAGGGCGGAAGACTTAAAGGCGCCCGTATTTATCTCGACAAGGTTTCGGTTGGTGCAACTATCAATGTTATGATTGCTGCAACAATGGCTTCCGGAGTTACTGTTATTGAAAACGTTGCCCGTGAGCCTCATATTGTTGACCTCGCTAACTTCCTAAACTCTATGGGCGCTGATATCCGCGGCGCAGGTACTGATGTTATCAAAGTACGCGGTGTTGAAAAGCTTCACGGAGGTACCTATTGCCTCATTCCCGACCAGATCGAAGCCGGAACATATATGGCTGCTGTTGCGGGAACCGGTGGTGAAGTTACCCTTACCAATGTTATTCCCAAGCATCTTGACTGCATTAGCGCAAAGCTTCTTGAGATGGGCGTTGAAATTGAAGAGGGTGAGGATTTCGTTACTGTTAAAAGCAGCGGTGAACTTACTCATACCAACATTAAGACCCTTCCTTATCCCGGATTTCCCACCGATATGCAGCCTCAGGTTAGCACTGTTCTGGCAATAGCCAATGGCACAAGCGTTGTTACCGAGGGAGTTTGGGATAACCGTTATAAATATGTTAATGAGCTTCGTAAGATGGGTGCTGAAATCCAGGTTGACGGAAAAACCGCTGTTATTCAGGGCGTTGACAAGCTCTATGGAGCACGTGTTGCCGCATGCGATCTTCGTGCTGGTGCCGCTATGGTTATTGCCGGTCTCTGCGCAGAGGGAACAACTACTATAGAGGATATCATTTATATTGAACGCGGATATCAGGATTTCGTTGGTAAGCTTAGAAATCTCGGCGCTGATATAGCCAAGGTTTCTGATCCTCATCCCAAGTCCGATTTCATCAGAATCGGGGAAGCTGTTTAAGTTCGATGAAAATTTGCACATTTGCCAGCGGAAGTCGCGGTAACTGCACTTTGATTTCCCTTAACGGAAGAAATTTTCTTATCGACGCGGGAATTTCCATGCGCCGTATATGTTCAGCTCTTTCGGATAATTCGCTTACTCCGAAGGACATAGACGCAATACTTATTACTCATCAGCATTCTGACCACATAAGCGGCCTCGGAATGCTGACTAAACATTACCCCATTAAAGTTATCTGTCCAAAATCAACTGCATTATATTTACTCAATTCTTTGTCCTGTCCCCATAATTTGATTGAAATTATGCCTGCAGGCTCCAAAATTTCATTTGGAGATGTGAACATCAGCTCTTTTTCAACAAGTCACGACACAGAAGAGAGTGTAGGATATAGAATAGAAGGGGAGCAGACCTTTTCTTTTGCAACTGATACCGGATTTGTTTCCGACGAAGTCTATACAGGGCTAAAAGGAGCAGATGCGGTCGTAATTGAGGCAAACCATGATACTGATATGCTCCGCTTCGGCAATTATCCTTATCACTTAAAAAAACGAATTCTTTCTCCCTGCGGGCATCTTTCCAATGATGACTGCGCAAATCTTGTATCCAGGCTTTGTATAGAGGGAACAAAATATTTTATTCTTGCTCATTTAAGCAGAGAAAACAATACTCCTGCAAAGGCTTATTCCTCAGTTAGTCCAGCGCTTAGCGGCAGTGATGCAAAAATATATGTTGCGCCTGAGGCGGAGATGCTTACTCTTGAGATTGGCGGTGAAAATATTTGCTGAGTGTCAAGCTGATTTGCGTAGGAAAGATGAAGGAAAAGCATTATATCAGCGCCTTTGAAGAGTATAGGAAAAGACTTGGGGCTTACTGTAAATTTGAATTGCTTGAGCTCAGCGAGCAGAGACTTCCTGAAAATCCTTCTGAGAAGGAGATTTATGCCGCACTTGAGAAGGAAGCCACGGAAATCGAAAAGCAAATTCCTTCCGGAGCTGCCCTTTGCGCAATGTGCATTGAAGGAGATATGAAAAGCAGCCCCGAGCTTGCTTCGGTTTTCGAAAAGTGGACCAATTCCGGCAAAAGCAAATTCTGCTTTGTGATAGGTGGCAGCTGCGGTCTTTCGGAACGAATAAAAAGTCATGCCGATCTTCGTCTTTCAATGTCCAGAATGACTTTTCCGCATCATCTTGCAAGAGTAATGGTTGGAGAACAGATTTATCGGGCATTTACTATAATTGAAGGAAGTAAATATCATAAATAAATCGGGAAGGATAGATTAATATGTTTGAGCAATTCGGACGAAAACCCAAACCCGGTGAACTCTACAAAAAATGGCCAAAGGATGAGCGGGGCGAGCCGGTTTCTCCCAAGCTTCTGATTCATATCACAAGTCTTGATATGGCAGATACTATGATAGCCAATATGCTTGAGTCCTTTGGCATCCCCGCTATGATTACCCATCCCGGCGACGGAGATTTCGGAAAGCTTGTTCTTGGAATGTCCGGAACTGGAAGCTGCATCTATGTACCTGAAACAATGTATGAACAGGCAAAAGAATTAATGGAGGCTGAACCTGATGAACTATAAAGCAGAATACGAAAAATGGCTTGATAGCCCCTCTCTCAGTGAGCGTGAGTGGAAAGAACTCAACGATATTAAAAACGATGAAAAGGAAATCGAAAACCGCTTTTTTGCTCCCCTTGATTTCGGCACTGCCGGTCTTCGCGGAACCATGAAGGTGGGTCTTCACCAGATGAATATCCACATTATCCGTCATGCAACTCAGGCATTTGCCAATGTAATCGCTGCTGAGGGTGAGGAGGCAAAGGAAAAAGGCGTTATTGTATGCTATGACTGCCGAATCAACAGCGAAGTTTTCGCCCGCGAGGCAGCCTGTGTTATGGCAGCAAACGGCATCCATGTGAGAATTTTTGATGCACTTCGTCCTACCCCCGAGCTGAGCTTTGCCATTAGACATTATGGCGCAGCAGCTGGTCTTAACATCACCGCAAGCCATAATCCCAAGGAATATAATGGATATAAGGTATATTGGTCTGACGGCGCTCAGCTTCCTCCCAGACAGGCTTCTGAAATTGCGAAGCAGATGTCCGAGATCGATATCTTCAACGGCTTCAAGAGCGTCGATTTTGATGAGGCTGTCAATACCGGTGATATTGAAATTCTCGGAGCTGAAACCGACGAAGCCTTCCTTGGCAAAGTTCTCGGTCAGGCCATTGATAAGGAAGTTGTCAAGCGCGTTGCCGATAAATTCCATGTAGTCTATACTCCTTTCCACGGAACCGGCTATAAGCTTGTTCCCGAAGCTCTCACCAGACTTGGAATTAAGCATATCAACTGCGTTTCCGAGCAGATGGTTATTGACGGAGCATTTCCCACCGTTGCCAGCCCCAACCCCGAAAATCCCGAGGGATTTTATCTCGCTATTGACCTTGCAAAAGCTGTTAACAGCGATATAATCATCGGCACCGACCCTGATGCCGACAGAATCGGTGTTATGGTTCGCCAGAGCGAGACAGGCGAGTATGTAGCTATCAGCGGCAACCAGCTTGGCGTTCTGCTCCTTGACTATGTTATCAACGCAAAGCTGCGCACCGGTACTATGCCCGCAAAGCCTGCAGCTCTTAAGACCATTGTTACCACCGAAATGGCAAAGGAAGTTTGCGAGCGTAACGGAGTTTATACTGTTGATACCTTCACCGGCTTTAAGTTTATGGCTGAGAAGATTGCCGAGTGGGAAGCTGCAGGAAGCTATGAGTGCATCTTTGCCTACGAAGAGAGTTACGGTTACCTTATGGGTGACTATGTCCGCGATAAGGATGCTGTCACTGCTTCCATGATGGTTGCCGAGATGGCCGCATACTACTACGAAAAGGGTATGAGCCTTAAGGACGCTCTTGACAGCCTCTATGAGAAATACGGCAACTATGCCGAGAAGACTCTCAATCTTGTCATGCCCGGTCTTGACGGTCTCCAGAAGATGGCAGCCCTTATGGCCAGACTCCGTGCAGAGCCTCTTGCAGAAATCTCCGGCGTTCCCGTTGTAAAGATGCGCGACTATCAGAGTGGCGATCTTTCTGTAAGTGGTTTGGGTGTTGTCGGCAAGACCCACATATCCGGCAGCAATGTTCTCTATTTCGAGCTTGCAGACGGAAGCAGCTTTATCGTGCGTCCTTCCGGAACCGAGCCCAAGGTCAAGGTTTACCTTCTTGTCCGTGATGAATCTCAGGAGAAGTGCGCAGAGAAAATTGCAAAATACACCGAGTTTGCTGAAACTCTCAAAAACTGATTTATTAAAAAAGCTCCCGAATCAAATGATTCGGGAGCTTTTATTACTTTTTAGGCTTAAATATTGAAATTACTTTGTCAACAAAGGATCTGACTTCTTCGACAACAACTTTGATTTTCTGAGTAATACCGCTTATTTTTTCCTGGGTTTCAGCAAGCTTTTTCGCAGTATTCTGAACATACTCAACTTTTTCTTTCAGCTCGTCGCTGTTCATTTTCTCAAAGGACCTGCAAAGGGAGATAAGCTGCTCATACTGACTATCAGTCAATGCAACATTATACTGCTGTGCGATGTATTTAATCTGTTCTCTGAGCTGTTCATCGCTCATATTTTTGGTTTCATCAAGAATAAGCTTAAGCTGAGTAACAATTTCCGTTGCGTCATAGTTACCGATTTCTTCCGCCAGCTCACCGGTGATTACAAGCTCCTGAGTGCCCATAAGCTTAGCTGCCTCGTCTATTTTTTCGCCGGTTATATCCTCATAAGCCTTGTAAATACCGGTCATTGCAGCAGTGCCGGAAACAGGGAAGGGAGCAGCAACTATTATTTTGGCATCATAAATACCTGCGGTTACAAGAGCATTAACGAACATTTCCTGGGTGCACCAGCTAATATTCTGAGTTGCGATCTGAAGTCCTTCGCCTTCGGCTAGAACTTCAATATATACGCAGGAGATAGAGTTTGTTCCGATAAGAGAGCTTTCGACAAAGCCTTCAAGATAGCTGCGCTCTTCAGCGTTTGTAACAGTCAATTCTTTTGTATCTCCTCGATTAATACCAAAAATGGAATACACAGAGTTGATCTGCTCTTCAGTAAGGTTAGCACCTATAACGGCTCTTGATTCGCCAACATCAGCTTTAGCTGCAAAAGCACTGCCGAAGGAGCAAAGAATTGCAAGGCAAAGCACAATAGAAATAATCTTTTTCATTTATATGATTCCTTTCAAAGAAATATTTTTCACGATTGCATAGTATACCTCAATTACATACTTTTTGTAAACAAAAAAAATAAGCAGCGAAATTTTGCTGCTTATTTTTAATGATTTGCTACATCAATCTCGCCTGAAACAATCTTTTTGTAATCTTCGTAGTTTGCTCTGAGGAGATTGGGGGTATCAAGACCATAGGGACATTTTTTCAGGCATTGCCCACAATTTATGCAGTTCTCTATCTTTGCCATTTCCTCCTGCCACTGAGGAGTCAAAAACTGCAGATGAGGAGAGCGTCGGATCATAAGGCTCATTCTTGCGGCCTGGCGTATATTAATTTCAGCGGGGCAAGGCATGCAGTAACCGCAGCTTCTGCAAAATCCACCTTTAAGCTCCTCTTTATCAATAATCATCTGCTGTCGCATCTCTTCGGTTACTTCGGGCTGTACCTTCATATAGCTGAGGAACTCATCAAGCTCATGTTCGTGCTGAACTCCCCAGATAGGTATTACATTGTCATAATCAAGCATAAATGAGAATGCAGCGGCAGAATTGGTGATAAGTCCGCCGGCGAGACCCTTCATTGCTATATAAGCCATATTTGTTTCTGCACATTTTCTTACCAGTTCGAGTTCTTCTTCACCCGTCAGATAGGAAAAAGGAAACTGAAGAGTTTCGTACATGCCAGAATCAACACACTCATGAGCCACATGGAGAAGATGGCTTGTCAGACCAATATGCCGTATTTTGCCTTGAGCTTTTGCTTCAAGCATACATTCATACATTCCGCTTCCGTCACCGGGGAGAAAGCATTTCGGCGGATTGTGAAACTGGTAAATATCAATGTAATCCGTTTTCATCAGCTTCAAGGATGTGTTGAGATCATGCCAGAAATCTTCCGGAGTTAAGGCCGGTGTTTTGGTTGCAATATATATTTTATCTCTTATACCCATATCGCCAAAAGCGATGCCGATTTTTTCCTCGCTGTCAGTATAAACACGGGCAGTATCAAAGAATGTCATTCCGCCTTCATATGCTTTCCTGAGGAGCTTAACCGCGATCTCGGTGGTATCTCTTTGAATAGGAAGTGCGCCAAAGCCGTTTTGTGGCGTAACAATACCGGTACTTCCAAGAGTAATAAGTTTCATTTCAAAAACTCCTTTCGAGTTATAGATAAATTTAATCATTTAACAAAGCATATGTCAAATAAGAAAATATGAATAAAAAACTGCCCGAGTACATCGGGCAGTTTTTTAAAAAATACTCAGATATCTTTCACCTGTATCGGGAAGGAGCACAACAATTGTTTTGTCTTTATTCTCAGGGCGTTTACCAAGCTCAGTAGCCGCCCAGAGCGAAGCTCCGGAGGAAACACCGCAGAACAAGCCGTCTGTTTTTGCGAGAGTTTTCATTGTACTGAGGGCATCCTCATCACTACAGCAGATTATCTCATCAAAAATAGAGGTATCAAGGACGTTTGGTATAAAGTTAGCTCCGATTCCCTGAATAGCATGAGGTGCAGCCTTGCCTTGGGAAAGGAGGGGAGAAGCGGCAGGTTCAACAGCAATAACCTTGATATCGGGGTTTTTCTCTTTGAGAAATCTGCCGGTTCCGCTTATCGTTCCGCCTGTGCCAACGGCAGAAACGAAAATGTCGATCTCTCCTTCGCAGCCATCCCATATTTCCGGTCCGGTTCCCTCATAATGAGCAAGAGGATTATTGGGATTATCAAACTGTCCGGCAATAATACTTCCGGGGTTTTGAGACTTTATTTCTTCCGCTTTTGAAATACAGCCGCTCATTCCGTCCGCTCCGGGAGTGAGAATAACATCTGCTCCATATGCAGAAATAAGACTAATTCTCTCTCGGCTCATACTGTCGGGCATAACAATACAGCAACGATAACCCAAAACTGCAGCGCAGGCAGCAAGTCCTATTCCCGTATTTCCGCTGGTAGGCTCAATAATTAGTCCGCCGGGGGAGAGTGTGCCATCAGCTTCGGCTGCTCTTATCATTGAAATTGCAACACGGTCTTTTGCGCTTCCTGCAGGATTGAATCTTTCAAGTTTTGCAAGGATACGGGAATTACAGCCATAGAGCTTTTCAATACCGGAAAGTCTGACAATAGGAGTATTGCCAATGAGTTTTGTTATGTCGGGATAAATCATATTTATCAGGCCTTATAAGTAATTACGTAATAGTTAATGTAGGTCCAAATAAGAAGAGCAACAGCGATTGGAATATAACCGGCAATGACAAGGAGGGTGCCGAGTATTACAAGCATAATAACTCCGTAAATTGCAGTAAATTTAATTGCAGGCTTATTCTCAAGAGCGCATTTTTTTATTCTGAAACGATAGACGAAAACAGGAACGGTGTAAATCAGTATTGCAATTATTGCAATAAGGAAGAATTTTTCACCGTATGTGAGTTTCTGAGTGTTTTCTGTGTTGACAACGAGAGAATAATCCTTTTCAGAAGCTGCGGAGCCGTCATCTTCAGGAAGCACGGAGGGCACGGGAATTTCCTCTGTGACAATAATTGTGTTAAAAATATCCTCAAGCTTAAGATCAGTAAATTTTTCTGTATATACTATCTCTGCTTGTTCAAGATTTTTGCTGAACTCAGCATCAAAATTGCCGGAAGCTGCCAAAAATCTGAAAGACATATCCTGCTCGTAGATTGCATCAGGCTCGATAGGAAGACGAAGAATAATGTGATAGCCATAGGGAGACTCGATAATCTCAGAAATCTCATAGTTTTCAAGGGCCTTTGTGCCGTTTTCAAACTCAGTAACCATATCGCCGGGAGCAAAATAATAGCCGTCAGGATTGCTTATAAGTCCGCCGTCCTCGCTGAGTTTATTCATAAGCTCATCAAATTTGGAAAGTCTCTCTTCGTTATCACTGATCTCATTGAGCTCAGCAAGAGCATTCTCCGCTGCAGCAAGTTTTTCAGCTTTTGCAGCATCGTCAAGGGGAAGATTCTGGGAGTCAAGAGTGAGGAAGAGAATGTGCTTTGCATGGAGAAGACCGTTGGTCTCGATGAATTCATATACTTCCTCATCGCTTATATCAGCACCATCCTCACCGTAGGTGTTGATGAAGATATTTCTGTAGTGGTACTGAGCTGCAACTATGTAGCGATAATACTCTTCGTCCATATAGGTTTCTTTAAGAAATTCTTCAAAGCTTTCAACGCCGTTTGCAGTGTAATATTCGGCATCTGCATTATAGGCAGCGTCTATACCTTCAAGGTCTTCCTCACTGAGTTCAAGACCGAGACGCTTAGCTTCCTCGGTGACAAATGCATATCTGGAGCTGATAAGTTCGGCATATTCCTTGAAGCTTTCCTCCATAGTGCCGCTTGTATCTGCAGGAGCATCCCAAATATCAGCTGCTCCGTAATACATCTCGTACTGCATTACAATGTTATAAAGCCAGCTGAAATACTCCTGCCACTTTACTTCAACACCGTTGATTGTATATACAACTTCATCGGGAGAGAAGCTTTCATATGCGCTTTGATAGTCGAAGGTCTCGTGCTCAACAATCTGAACTTCGGGAGAAGAAGCCAAAGCGCTTATTGAAAATGAAAAAACCATTAATGCAACAAGAATGAATGAAATAATTTTTTTACTCATAAGTATCTCCTTAGCACATCTTTATTAAGACATGCTGTATAATAACATTATTTTTATTTACAAGCAAGAAATATTATGCTGCAAAATATTAGTTAACAATTTAGCTATAATATTCTTACAAATTCTTTACAATTTCTATACTTGAGTATGTACGCGTGTAATAGTATAATATAAGCGAAATGGAGGTGATAATCCGTGGCTAAGAAAATGATGCTTATTGTCAATCCAAATGCCGGAAAAAGCCAGTATAAGTCCATACTTTCCGAAGTGCTCAATGAATTTTCTGCTGCGGATATTATTCCTACAGTATTTTTCAGCAGGTATCCGGGGCACATACCCGATTTGGTTGAAGCAAATGCCCTCGATTATGATATTGTCGCCTGCATTGGCGGAGACGGCACTTTAAGCGAAACCGCTTTCGGATTGATGCGGCTTCCTGAGCAGCGTCCTGTGGGCTATATACCGATGGGCACCACAAATGATGTCGCCCGCACATTGGGTCTTGACCATAAGCAGCCCCTTGAGTGCGCAAGAAGAATTATTGAGGGCGAACCGGTTTCAATCGATATAGGTCAGTTCGGTCCCGATAAATTCTTTGCGTATATTGCCGCTTTCGGTGCATTTACCGACGTAAGCTATGCTACGCCTCAGGAGGCAAAGCAAACACTGGGACATCTTGCATACACACTGGAAGGAATTAAACAGCTTCCAAAGCTCAGCGGTCATCATGCGGTGATAGAATATGACGACGGAGTTATAAATGATGATTTCATTTTTGGAGCAATAACAAATTCTACCTCCGTTGCCGGCTTTCTTAAGCTCGACAGCAATAGGGTTTCTTTGTCAGACGGTTTATTCGAAGTTTTGCTGATCAAAACACCTAAGGCGCTCAAGGATCTAAACGATATTATCACAAGCATTCTGAGTAACAATTTCAATAATAACAATGTATTTTTCCTTAAAAGCAAAGAAATTCGTATCATGTTTGACGAAGCGGTAGCATGGACAAGAGACGGGGAAGATGGAGGATCCCATCAGGATGTTGTCATATTTAACCGAAGTCCAGGAATAGAAGTTATTGTATAAAAAAAGACCGGTTTTTAACCGGTCTTTTTCAATTTTCAGAAGATTTTTTCGGGATATTCGCCTCTGAGATATCTCTCTTTAATTTTGGCGGTGGCTTCTTCGAGGTCACTACGATAGGTTATTCCAAACCAGCTTTCCGAAGTGGGAATGGAAGAAACATTAAGAAAACCGGAAGTCATAAGATCGTCTACCATTATGGGAAGCAGACATTCGCTTTTATTATCATCGGGAGTAAGATTGGTAAGAAAGCATTTGAGATAATCAAGCATACAGGGAATAGTGTCTTTGCTGAATGCCCACATATTCATCGAAACAGGAGTATGCGGAGCCAGTATCTTCATACCATCAGCAACAGCTTCATATATTACACCGTCTTCTCCCCGCATAATTTTATATGCTTCGTAAATACCCTTAAGCATTCCGTTTTCAACGCGGCAAACTCCACGGGTAACTGTGCCGTTTTTACTTAGTGTTTTATCAAGGGAGTATGATATCAGTGCTGCATTTATATTCCCGTCAAATTTATTCATTGCATCGATAAGAGCCTCAAATGCCGTTCTTCCGTAAAAATCATCAGCATTTATAACGGCAAAGTCGCTGTCAAGAAAATCTCTTGCGCTAAGCAGTGCATGAACAGTTCCCAGCGGTTTAGTTCTGCTTTTCGATATCTCTATTCCATCAACGGGTCTGGAATCCTGAAAAGCTATGCAAAATTCAATTTCTGGATAAGCTGAATTCATTTTTTCGACGATTGGAAATACAATATTTTCAAGTCCGTACTTGATGATAATTACTATTTTATCAAAACCCGATTTTATAGAGTCATAAACAGAATACTCCAGAAGAATCTCGTTTGTGGGGCCGACACCGACAACCTGCTTGTCGCCTCCGTATCTCGAACCAAGACCGGCAGCCATAATTATCATAATTTTTGACATATACAAGTACCCCTTTCGTACAGTACACATAATCATTATAGATTAAATAAGTTTGAAAGGCAATAAAATATTTATCTTTGACAAGCACTGTCTAATATAATTATATCAAAACGCATTTTGGAGGTAGGCAATGCTTTCAGGAACATTTATGATTCTTTTCAGTAATGCACTTCTTGCGCTTCACTTGGGTAACGGAAGCGGGAATTCCTTCCCCAGACCGCTAAAAAGCGAGGAAGAAAAACGATATGTGGATGAATGGACGAAAAATGGAGATATAAATGCAAGAAATAAGCTGATTGAACATAATTTGCGATTAGTAGCTCATATTATAAAGAAATACTATGCACAGGGCTCTGATACGGATGATTTGATTTCTATTGGAACAATTGGATTAATAAAAGGTGTTAGCAGCTATAAACCTGATAAGAAAGTAAAGCTGACAACCTATTGCAGCAGGTGTATCGAAAATGAGGTTCTTATGCATTTCAGAAGCATAAAGAAAACAGCAGGGGAGCTCAGCTTATCCGATGCAATCGATTCAGACAGCGAAGGCAATGGCCTTTCATTAATTGATGTATTGTCAAGTGATGACGATCTCTTTGAAAACCTCAGTTCAAGCGAAACCCGAAAACAACTTGTCAATTATATTGATACAGTTTTGGATTCCCGTGAATGCGAAATAATTAAGCTTCGTTATGGTTTTTATAACAGTGAACCAAAAACACAGCGAGAGGTTGCAGCTATATGTAATATAAGCAGAAGCTATGTCTCAAGAATAGAGAAAAAAGCAATAGAAAAATTGAGAAACATTATTCAATGATGAGAGAGTTCTTTATATGTTCATAAATTTATGTTATGATACAAGGAAGATGCATACATACTCTATTGTACTTGTGGAGTGATATATATGATTAAAATACTTATTGTTGATGATGAAAAACCCATAAATGACCTTATTGAAATGAACCTGAGCGAGGCAGGGTATAATTGCACCTGCGTCTATGACGGTATTGCTGCGTGCGATTGCATCGAAAACGAGAGATTCGATCTTGTGCTTCTCGATATCATGCTTCCCGGTGCCGACGGTTACGAGGTGCTCGATTATATTAAGCCCCTCAATATTCCGGTTATATTTTTGACTGCAAAGGGCAGCACAGAAGATAAGGTAAAGGGATTAAAGCTTGGTGCTGATGACTACCTCACCAAACCCTTCGAAATTGTTGAGCTGCTTGCAAGAGTAGAAAGTATTCTCAGACGTGCAGGCAAAACACAAACCGAGATTGAAGTCGGCGATATTGTCATCGATACCCGCTCCCGCTCCGTTCGCCGCGGAAGCAAGGAAATTGCTCTTACCATGAAGGAATTTGAACTTCTTCTTTTGTTTGCAAGAAATAAAAATATAGCACTTTTCAGAGAAACCCTTTACGAAAATGTATGGGGAAGCGATTTTATGGGTGACAGCAGAACCGTCGATCTCCATGTTCAAAGACTGAGAAAAAAACTTCACTGGGAAGATAAAATTAAAGCAATTTACAAGGTAGGATATCGCCTGGAGGTATAAGGCATAAATGAAAAAATCCTTAAAAACATTTTTTTCTGCAGCAATTGTTATAATGGCAGTTCTTTGCATCGGTGCGTGTATTGTTGTTCATGATAATCCCGATGCTTTGAGGCTTTATGGCATATACATAATTTTCCTCATTATAGCAACTTGCATCGGAAGCCTTATTGTTACTTTTTTGGTATGGTATTTTACCGATAAGGATAATTATGAAATCCGGATGAGCAGAGTAAGAATCAGAGAGCTTGAGCAGGCAATCAGCAACCTTGAAGATGTGGCAAACAGGAGAGAGGAGTTTATTGCAAGCTTTGCCCATGAGCTTAAAACACCTCTTACAGCTATCATCGGTTATGCCGATATGCTCCGAAGCAAAGAAATGACCCCAAAAACCAGATTCACAGCAGCTGGCTATATTTTTTCTGAGGGAAAGCGTCTTGAGGCCCTTTCTCTGAAACTGATGGATATAATCGTAGCAGGCAAACAGGGCTTTGAGCTTAAACAGTATGAAATTGGTTATTTTATCCGCTCAATAGCTGCTGTGACAGTTCCTTCTTTATCCGCTGACGGTATGACCCTCGATATGCGCTGGGAGCCGGGAGAGATAAAGGTAGAGCCTGATTTGTTTAAAACTCTTATGATCAACCTTGTTGATAACGCCCGCAAAGCCAGTAAGAGAAATGATACTATTGAGCTTTACGGAAAGGCTGAAAACGATGGATATGCCCTCTATGTAAAAGATCACGGCCGAGGTATGAAAAAAGAGGAACTCAGTAAAATTACTGAGCCGTTTTACATGATAGATAAATCCAGATCCCGCGCACAAAACGGCGCCGGTCTCGGTCTGGCACTTTGTCAGCGTATCGCTGAGCTTCATAATACAAAACTGGAATATGAAAGCAGCCCCGGGGAGGGCACAACAGTTCGGATTTTCCTTAAAGAGGAGAAGCAGCAATGATAGCGAAGTTAAAAAAGTTCAGGGATTCTCTCTCTGAAAGAACAAAAACATATGTATATGTCGGCACGGCTCTTTTGGTTTTTCTTATAAGCTGTTTTCTACCTCTTGCATTCAGCGGGGGAGCGGACGCAAGTTCTGTAAATGAAAGCGAGAAGGCTGTTGTCTTTGTTAAATATATTAACAAAGAAAAATATGTTAAATCCAAAGTTGACACTAAGCCCGGAAATGCAAAAATTAAATTTTGCCAGGAAATATTTGAAGGTATACTTGCGGACGGAGTCCTTGATAACGCTTCAAGAAAAACAATAAGTGAGGGATACGAATTTATAAAAGTCTCATATGAAGGCGAAAGTATTGAACTTTGCAGAATGTGGCTTCAGGATCAGGGAGACTGGACAAATTGGGTCGATGTATATATCGACGCGGAAACGGGTTTTGTCTATTATCTTTATATAAGCGGAATCTGTATTTATAACAACGCTGAATACCTTAAAGCATTTGAAGTAAGTCCTGACTGCAAGAATATTGCTTCATATATTGCTGAAAAGTACGGATATAATCTTGAAATGGTAAATTGGTCGGGAAAAAGTGAAGACAGTGCAAAAGTGTTTATGCGTCTTGGCGGCGAAGCCCTTGTTTGGAATATCAATTGCTCCTATCACCCGGGCTCATTGGTAGATATAAAAATTTCCGTTTCATAACGGAGCTTAAAGTGGGTCTTTTTAGCATAAAAATTAAGCATTTCTGTGCTAATGTGGAGAAAAGCTTGCATTTTTTTATCATTTGTGATATTATATCGCGCGTTAGATTTTCTAAATGCCAATTTGATTAATTTTAGCGTATTATTAACGAAAGGAGGTACTGAATATGAGAAAGCATAAGTGGCGCATTTTGCTTCTTGTTCTTGTTGTCGTTTTGCTTTCTATCGTAAGTTCCAGAGTATCTCCGTCACTTCCTACACCTGAAGATACATCTGTTAGTACCCCCGGAAATACAGATAACCCTGCAGTAACACCATCTGTTCCTGATGATGTTACACTTCCCGAAGTCAGTCCTTCAGAAGAACCGGGTGAGCCGGAGGGACCTGAGTACGATTTGCCTGACATCTCAATTCACGAATGGAACCTCAAGCTCGTTAATAACAAAAACTATCTTACAGAGTCTTTCGCTCCCGATGTAAGTGAAGTCATGAACGGACAGTATTTTGACTCCAGAGCCGTTGATGCCTTAAACGCTCTCATTCAGGGTGCAGCAAAAAATGGCTACAGTACATACATCAGCACCGCTTACAGACCCTATTCCACTCAGGCATATATTTTCTTCGGTAAAGCCAGCCAGATTGCATGGGGCGGAGAAGTTGAGTATGCCGAAGCTGAGGTTATGGCAAGAGAGCTCGTTGCATATCCCGGCACAAGTGAGCATCAGCTCGGTCTTGCTGTTGATATTGTTGATTCATCCGAAACATATCTTGTTGCCGAAGATGTTGAAAATATGCCGCTTCTTCTTTGGCTCAAGGAGCATTGCCATGAATACGGTTTCATTCTCAGATATCCTAAGGACAAAGAAGAAATCACCGGATGGTATGAACCTTGGCATTTCCGTTATGTAGGTCTTGATGCCGCCAAATTTATGGTAGAAAATAACCTTTGTCTGGAAGAATTCATTGATCTCTATTTACCTAACTAATTACGAATATCTTAATCAGGCGCACTGTGTGCGCCTGATTCTATAAGAAGGCTTTATTATGAAAAAACAAACCATAATCCTTTTAGTCCTTGTTGTAATTCTTGCTGCGGTTACCGTTATTCATCATACCGCCAAAGAACCCGAAGCGGAGATTTCAGTTCCCACGCAGAATGTTCCCGCAATAAACACTCCGGAACCACCCGAACAGTCCGCTCCTCAGCATAATAACGCTGCACCTGAGCTTACTCCTACTCCCACTCCAACTCCTACTCCGACACCCACTCCCGAGCCCTATGCTGATAAACCCGATATTGATATAAACAGTTGGGAATATGTTCTTGTTAACGCTGAAAACAACATATCCGATTATGTTCCCGATCTTACTGTTATAGAGGGAAATCAGTCTTTTGACAGCCGTGCGGTGTCTTATCTTGAAGATTTTATAGCCGCCGCCAGGGCAGAGGGGCTTTCTGTATACCTCAGCTCTTCCTATCGCAGCTATAACGAACAGAGCTATCTTTATGATAGAAAGGTAAGCCAGTACGGTGACCCTGCTGTTGCTGCAACCATCGTTGCTCCTCCCGGAACCAGCGAGCATCAGACGGGTCTTTGTGCCGATATAACCGATATATACTATGCCAGCAAGGACAGAAGCCTAGAAAACACCGCTCTCTTCAAATGGATGAAGGCTCATTGCCATGAATACGGTTTCATTCTTCGTTATCCCGATAACAAACAGGATATTACAGGTATTATTTATGAACCCTGGCATTTCCGCTATGTTGGATACGAGGTAGCCGCATATATTATGGAAAACGATCTCACCCTTGAAGAATTCCACGAACTATATAAGTAACTTAATGCCCCGATGAAAGACATCGGGGCATAATATCTTTGTGTTGAAATTACTCCGTTATAGTTGTATAATTTATTAATGATATTTTGGGGGAGGTATGCTATATGAATAATGAAATTGCTAAACTCAGAGATATCATTGAAAACAGTGATAATATTGTTTTCTTCGGTGGCGCCGGCGTAAGCACTGAAAGCGGAATTTCCGATTTTCGAAGTGTTGACGGGCTCTATAATCAGAAATACAAATATCCACCCGAAGAAATATTAAGCCATAGCTTCTTTACAGCCAACCCCGAGGAATACTACCGTTTTCACCATGAGAAACTTCAAATAGGCGGTGCAAAGCCCAATGCTGCTCATTTAAAGCTTGCGGAACTTGAGGCAAGAGGTAAGATCAAGGCTGTAATAACGCAAAATATTGATGGTTTGCACCAGGCTGCCGGCAGCAAAAATGTGATTGAATTGCACGGATCACTTCTGCGTGCATATTGCTCCCGCTGCGGCAAAATTCACTCCCATGAATTAACAAATTCGGGTCAGGGCGTTCCCTTATGTTCCTGCGGCGGCGTTATTCGCCCGGACATTGTATTCTATGAAGAGGCGCTCGATCAGGATGTCATCTCTTCAGCCGTTCATTATATTCGAAATGCTGATGTGCTTATAATTGGAGGAACAAGTCTTGTTGTTTATCCCGCAGCAGCACTTATTCACTATTACAGAGGAAATAAACTTGTTCTAATAAACCGCGACAGAACAAGTCAGGATGATTATGCCGATTTGGTTATAAGAGATAAGATCGGTGAGGTGTTTTCTCGGATATGATTATTAAAGAAAATCGCGTTGATATACTCGGTGTTGGATTTGACAGCATCAGTAAAGCTGACGCACTTGAATATATTTTATCTCAGATGCCAGAACATAAGGCAAATTACATTGTTACGCCTAATCCTGAAATAGTCATACGTGCAAGAGAGGACGAGACTCTTGCATCAGCTGTAGATGGCGCATGTCTTGTCATCCCTGATGGCATTGGCATAATGTATGGAGCAAAAATTTTAGGAAAATCTATCAAGGAACGAATTCCGGGAATAGATTTTACAACTGCGCTTTTTGAAGGGATGGCCAAGGCCGGTATGAGCGTTTTTTTGCTGGGGGCAAAGCCCGGCATCGCTGAAAAAGCCGCAGAAAATATAGCTGCTCAATTTCCCGGATTAATCATTTCAGGAACAAATGACGGTTATTTTCGGGATGATGCTCCGATTGTTGATAAAATTAATGCGGCCAAACCTGATCTGATGTTGGTATGTCTCGGTTGCCCAAAACAGGAGCTGTGGATGCAGACTCATTCAGCTGAGCTTGATGTGGGTGTTATGATTGGCGCGGGCGGCAGTTTGGATGTCTTTTCCGGAACTGTTGAGCGAGCCCCAATATTCTGGAGAAAGCTTGGGCTTGAATGGTTCCACAGACTTCTTAAAGATCCAAAACGAATTAAAAGACTGTCTGCGCTGCCAAAATTTTTATTCGCTGTTATTATCAGCAGATTCAGAGGTTAAAATGATGCAAGGTAAGCTTATAGTCATTGAAGGAATTGACGGGAGTGGAAAATCCACCCAGTATAAAAAGTTATGTCAGCGTCTCCAGGACGAAAATTTTGATTTTCGCAAAATAGTTTTCCCTCGCTATGATAAAGACAGTTCCGCTTTGATAAGAGAATATCTCAGCGGTGGCTTTGGCACAAAGCCTGACGATGTTAATGCCTATGCCGCATCCACCTTTTTTGCAGTCGACAGATTTGCCTCTTTTAAGACTGACTGGGGCGAGTATTATAATAACGGCGGAGTAATCCTTTCTGACCGATATACAACCTCAAACGCATGTCATCAGGGCAGTAAAATTTCTGATGAAGAGCGGCTTGGCTTTTTAAACTGGCTTTACGATTTCGAGTTTCGCCTTCTTGGTTTGCCCGCGCCCAAGCTTGTAATCTATCTCAATATTGATATTGATGTGTCGAAGCGCCAAATGGATGCAAGACAAAACGCCACCAATACCGAAGCGGATATCCACGAAAAGGACTTCACATATCTCTCTAAATCTTTGGACGCCGGAAGATTTGCCGCCGAAGTTTACGGATGGAAGGTTATCGAATGCGTTATTGACGGCAAAATGCGCAGCATTGAAGATATCCACGAAGAAATCTATAGAACAGTAATGGATGCCCTTAGGCAATAAGCAAAAGGGCCCCTTTCGGGGCCCTGGTATATATTCTTTCTCTTATTTCAGCAGCCGCATCCACAGCCGTTATCGTTACGGCCATATCCGGTGCCGCAGCCGCCGCAAGCAAAGAGAACGATGAGAATGAGGATAATCCAAAGGCAGCAGTTGCCGTTTCCATTATTGAAGCACATATTATTTACCTTTCTCCGCACATAAATTATTCGCAGTCTCATCATTGTGCGGACATCATTCCGGACGCGATTTTCTCTTAAGAGACGAGGTCGGCGCCAACCCCATCTGCAACATAATATGATTGCAGCTTTATGACTGTTACTTCTTTTAGGAAGGAGATACCATGATAGATCCAAATACCAACGATAATGTAAATCAGAATGAGGAACCCAGCGCTGAGCTTTCCGAAAATAACGAAAATTCCACATCTACGTCAAACGCGAACGACATTGTTGAAGGAAAAAGTCTTGTCGATATTTTCGAGGAAGCAGATGAATCCGGTGTCAGCGATTCCGAGGATGAACATGATAACGTAATTGACAACATCTATTATGATGACGAGCTTGAGGAAAGGGATTATCGCCCCATTCGCTTCAGCAGAAGCGGAAGGCTCGGCTGCCTTGGCGGAATCATGTACGCAACATTCATCCTTTGTCTTTCCGTAGCTCTTGCATGTTTTGCATGGATGGCCGCCTGCGATGTTCTTGCCCTTAATAAAGGTGACACAAAAATGTCCATTGTTTTGGGTGACGAATATTTCAGCGAAGGGGAAGTTGACGTCCTCGACGAAGAGGGAAATGTCATCGGAAGTGAAACCGTGCTTCTGGCTGATATTTCTGCCGTTTCTCAGCTTCTTCGCGACAGCGGTATTATCGAATATCCCTGGCTTTTCAAGATCTTTGCTCAGGTATCCAATGCTGATAAGAAAATAGATCCGGGAACATATGAACTATCCACACGCTATGATTACCGCGCCCTCGTTAAAAATCTCCAGAAGAACACGGCTATTAAAGAGATACGCGAAGCGGTTACATTCCCCGAAGGTTACACAATGGACCAAATTTTTCATAAGCTTGAATCTGAGGGGGTCTGCTCGGTTGCTGACCTTTATGAGGCAGCTGCTAATTATCATTACGATTTCAGCTTCCTGGACGACAGCACTCTTGGAGACGCAAGACGCCTTGAAGGCTTCATTTTCCCGAACACTTATGACTTCTATGTTGGTGAATCTGCCAGCTCTGTAATCAGTAAGTTCCTTAACACCTTCCACAGGCAGCTTTATGCCGACATGTATGTCATTTGTGATAACCTTGGTATTTCTTTCTATGACGCAATAAAAATTGCTTCTATGATTGAAAAAGAGGCCGCAAATGATGATGAACGCCCGATTATTGCATCCGTAATTTATAACAGAATTCGAGTTGGAATGACCCTCGGTATTGATGCTACTATTTTGTATGAGCATCCCGAGCATGTTGGCGTTCAGATCCCCACTGAGATACTGCAGGAGGACAGCCCCTATAATACTCATACACGCACCGGACTTCCTCCTACACCCATATGCAATCCCGGACTTGCTTCAATTGAAGCTGCACTTCATCCCTCCGCTACCGCTTACTACTACTATGCTCTTGATACCGCAACAGGAACCCACAAATTCTTCCACAATTATAACGACTTCCAGAATTTTATAAGTACACAAGATTATGATAACTATACGCCCTGAACTTTTATCACCGGCAGGTGACCGGGAAAGACTTGAAATGGCATTGCACTACGGTGCAGATGCAGTTTATCTGGCAGGCAAGGAATTTGGCCTGCGCGCCAGCGCGGGCAACTTTGCCTCGGATGAGATGCGAAGCGCCGTTCAGCTTTGCCACAGTAAAAACAAAAAAGTATATGTAACCGTTAACGTTCTCCCTCATGAACATCAGCTTACGGCTCTTCCCGCTTATCTCGAAGAGACTGCCGATGCCGGTGTAGACGGCTTTATTATTGCCGATCTTGGTGTTTTGTCCCTTGCAAAACGCCATGCTCCGGATGTGCCTGTACATATAAGTACCCAGCTTGGTGTTGTCAACTCCGAAACTGCCAGAATGCTCTATGATCTTGGAGCAAAACGAGTTGTCCTTGCCCGCGAAATGAGCATTGATAATATTCGAACTTTCAGAGCAAAAATTCCCAAGAAACTGGAAATCGAAGCATTTGTTCACGGGGCAATGTGCGTAAGCTTTTCGGGACGCTGCCTTCTTTCAAACTATATAACTCAAAGAGACGCAAATGGCGGAGCCTGCTCTCAGCCTTGCCGGTGGAAATATCATCTGGTTGAGGAGAAACGGCCTGGAGACTATTTTGAAATAAGCGAAGACGGCGGAACATTCATTATGAACAGCTCCGACATGTGTATGATAGAGCATATTGATGATTTGGTTGAAGCCGGAGTAAGTTCTTTCAAAATAGAAGGCAGAATGAAAAGCGCCTATTATGCCGCTGTTACAACCAACGCATATCGTCACGCAATAGACGATTATCTTGCCGGCAAGAGTTTTAACCCCCTTTGGCTTGATGAATGCATGAAGGTAAGCCATAGAAAATACTCCACCGGTTTTTATTATGGAGATCCCGGACAATATTACGCTGACGCTCATTATTTCACAGACGCCGATGTTTGCGGAATAGTAAGCTCATGCAATGAAGAGAGAAATGCGGTTATCTCACAACGCAATAAGTTCTGCGTCGGAGATAAGCTGGAACTCCTCAGCCCGGACAGTGAACCGATTTCTTTTGTCCTTAAAGAAATGTTTAACTCTGAAGGGGAGTCTATTCAGGCGGCACCGCATCCAATGATGGATGTGCATATGGTATTGCCGGAAAAATGCGGAAAACTTTCTTTACTTAGAAAAATTCGATAAAATATAGGGCTCCATTACGGAGCCCTTAAATTTAAGATTATGAAATATCCAAATATTAAAAAAGGAATATTCTTATCACGGCCAAACAGATTTATAGCACATGTAATGATCGATGGCAGGGAAGAGATCGTTCATGTTAAAAACACAGGACGGTGCAAGGAACTTTTGCTCAGCGGCGCTGAGGTGTATTGCGTGCGCTCTGACAACACTTCAAGAAAAACAGCCTACGACCTTGTTGCAGTCAAGAAAGGCAGCAGACTCATTAATATGGACTCTCAGGCGCCGAATGCCGCATTTCTCGAGTGGGTAAATAACGGCAAATTTATCGGTAATGCCGACAATATTAAGCCCGAGTATAAGTGGGGAAACTCCCGTTTTGATTTTTTTGCTCAAAAGGACGACAGAAATATACTGGCTGAAATCAAAGGAGTTACTCTTGAAATAGATGGTGCTTGCTTTTTCCCCGATGCGCCCACCGAGCGTGGCATCAAGCATATCAATGAGCTAATTTTGGCTGCGGAAGAAGGGTACGAAGCCTACATTGTCTTTATCATTCAGATGAAGGATGTTTCTTTTTTCTCTCCAAACGAAAAAACTCATCCTCAATTTTGTGAAGCCTTGAGAAGAGCAGGGGAGAGGGGCGTTAATATTATTGCCTATGATTGTCTTGTCACTGAAGACTCAATGGCAATTTGCGATAAAGTACCCGTAATTCTATGAAATTTCCGGTTGACAAGTTTATTAAATGTGCTAAAATGTTTAAGAAATATTTGTAGGCTATGACGAAACGAGCTTTTTATTTAAGTTCTACAGAGAGGGTGCATTTGCTGAAAGCTCCCGTTCTTTCTAAAAAGCAGCCACTTCCGAGCCTGCGGATGATGAATCCGCCGATTTATTCCCGTTAAAGAATTGCTGAGATGCCGCAATGCGGATAATCAGGGTGGTACCGTGAAGTAATTTAGCTTCGCCCCTGCTATGTGGGCGAAGTTTATTTTTTTGTAAAAACAAATGATATATATGGAGGTCAATTAACTATGGCTCATAGAAACATCGGTCTTAACGAGCTTCGTGAAATGTTCCTGAAGTTCTTTGAGACCAAGGATCATCTCAGACTCCCCAGCTTTTCTCTCATTCCCCAGAATGACCCCTCTCTGCTTCTTATCAACTCCGGTATGGCTCCTATGAAACCCTACTTTACCGGCGAGGTTGAGCCTCCCAAACGCAGAGTTTGCACCTGCCAGAAGTGCATCAGAACCGGCGATATAGAAAATATCGGCAAAACCGCCCGACACGGCACTTATTTCGAGATGCTTGGCAACTTCTCCTTCGGAGACTATTTCAAGAGCGAGTCTCTTGCGTGGAGTTGGGAGTTCCTTACTTCTCCCGAATGGGTAGGTCTTGAGCCAGACAGACTTTATCCCAGCATCTATCTCGATGACGATGAGGCTTTTGATGTCTGGACCAAGGAAATCGGTGTTCCCGCTGATCACATTGTTCGCATGGGTAAAGCAGATAACTTCTGGGAGCACGGCTCCGGTCCTTGCGGTCCATGCTCCGAAATCTACTATGACCGTGGAATTGAAAACGGCTGCGGAAAGCCCGACTGCAAGCCCGGCTGCGACTGCGACCGCTTTATGGAAGTCTGGAACAACGTTTTCTCTCAGTTTAATAATGACGGTGAAGGCAACTACACCGACCTTGCTCAGAAGAATATTGACACCGGTATGGGTCTTGAGCGCCTTGCCTGCGTAAGCCAGAATGTTGCAAGCCTCTTTGATGTTGACACTGTAATGAACATCACCAACCGAGTCAGCGAAATTACCGGCGCTCATTACAAAGAGAGCTACAAAAAGGATGTTTCTCTCCGCATTATCACCGACCATATCCGCTCTGCAACCTTTATGATTTGCGACGGTGTTCAGCCCTCCAACGAAGGTCGCGGCTATGTTCTCCGCCGTCTGCTCCGCCGCGCCGCACGCCACGGAAAGCTGCTGGGCGTCAATGAGCCTTTCCTCTATGATGTTGTTGAAACCGTAATTCACGAAAACGAGGGTCATTATCCCGAGCTTCGTCAGAAAGCAGACTATATTACCCGCGTAATCAAAACCGAGGAAGAGAACTTCGCACGCACCATTGATGCAGGCATGCGTATTTTCGGTGAAATCCTTGAGCAGCATAAGGCAAACGGTGAAAAGATTTTCTCCGGTGCCGATGCCTTCAAGCTCTATGACACCTACGGATTCCCCATTGACCTCACTGCCGAAATGGTTGAAGAGCAGGGAATGGATATCAATATGGATGAGTTCACCACCCTGATGAACGAGCAGCGCCAGCGCGCTAGAGCAGCCCGCGGAGATATGTCCGATGCATGGGCCGGCCTTGATCTGGGTCTTGACAGCACCCCCACTAAGTTTGTTGGCTATAACTATGATAAGTGCAGCGCTAAAGTTCTCGCTCTTGTCGAAGGCGGCGAAACCTGCGGTGTTCTCGGCGAGGGAAGAAAGGGCATTGTTGTTCTGGATTGCACCACCATGTATGCCGAAATGGGCGGTCAGGTTGCTGACCACGGCCGTATTATCTGCGGAGACTCTGTATTTACTGTCAGCGATGTGCAGAAGGATAAGAGCGGCAAGTATCTCCACCACGGTGAGATGATAAGCGGCAGCCTCAATGTTGGCGACGAAGTAAGAGCTGATATTGACACCGAACGCCGCCGTGCAATTATGCGCGCTCACTCTGCAACTCATCTTCTCCAGAGAGCCCTCAAGGATGTTCTTGGTGACCACGTACATCAAGCCGGTTCTCTTGTAGAGCCCGATCATCTCCGCTTTGACTTCACTCATTTCTCCTCACTTACCACAGATGAGATCCTCGCTATTAATAAGCGTGTTGGTAACATGGTTCTCAACGGCCTGGATATTTCCATTTGCGAAATGCCTATTGACGAGGCAAGAAAAATGGGCGCAACCGCTCTCTTTGGCGAGAAATATGGCGATATTGTCCGCGTTGTTTCTATGGGCGAAGAGTCTGTCGAGCTTTGCGGCGGTACCCATCTTTCCAATACCGCAATGGTAGGTCCCTTCCATATCGTAAGCGAAGGTTCCGTTGCTTCCGGCGTACGCCGTATCGAAGCTCTTACCGGCAAGGCATTTATGCAGCGCGTTGATGCTGTAAACCGTACTATTTCCGAAGCTGCAGCTGTTCTCAAGACTCAACCCGCTGAGCTCGTTTCCCGCCTTGAGAGCAATCTCAACGAGATGCGCGAAATGCGTCAGAGCATTGATAAGCTTAAGGATAAAATTCTTGCCGGCGATGTTGAGCGTTTCCTCTTTGCAGCAAAGAAGGTTTGCGGTCTCGATGTTATAACCACCACTCGTCCCGACCTCGAAGTTGCAGACATCCGCAAGATGGGTGACTTCCTTAGAGATAAAGATCCCAAAATTGTTGCTGTTATTGCAAGCTTCAAAGAAAGCAAGGTCAGCCTTGCTGCTTTCTGCGGCAAAGAAGCAGTTGCTGCTGGTATTAAAGCCGGTGACATTATCAAGACTATTGCCCCTGTTGTAGGCGGCAAGGGCGGCGGCAAGCCGGACAGCGCAATGGGCGGCGGCAGCGATGTTCTTAAAATAGACGATGCACTCGCTTTGGTTGATAACTTTGTAGCAAGTAAGCTTGGATAAGGAGATTAATTATGGAAAATTGTCTTTTCTGCAAAATTGCAGCAGGAGTAATTCCCTCCAACAAGGTTTATGAGAACGAATACGTTCTTGCTTTTCATGATATAGCTCCTCAGGCACCTGTTCACATTCTC
The DNA here is from genome assembly GCA_045595025.1 of Oscillospiraceae bacterium. GTDB lineage: Bacteria > Bacillota > Clostridia > Oscillospirales > Oscillospiraceae > SIG459. The sequence continues at coordinate 44,661 of JAZNZR010000059.1, forward strand.
GTAATTCCCAAGGTGCATCTTGATTCTATGAACGATGTCAATCCCGAAACTTCTGTTTATGCGGTCAAATGCCTTGAAGCAATTGCTGAAATTGCAAAAATGCAAAATCTTGAAAACGGATACCGCGTAATTAATAACTGCGGAGAAGATGGCGGTCAGACTGTTAAGCATCTCCATTTCCATATTCTCGGCGGAAAAAAACTCAGCGAACAGATGGTATAATACCAAAGGCAGCAGCTCTCGCAACGGGCTGCTGCCTTTTTATTTGACTGCATGAATATATAATGTTAAAATTTCCCAAAGAAGGGAGGGAATCTTATGAGAAAGCTTATGCTCGTTGCTATTGGTTACACGGCTGCTCTTATCATAAGTATATTCCTGCTCCCTGAATTCAACGGCTTTATTCTTAGCATCGCAGCCTTCGTGCTTGTAAGTGTTTCATTTGTCTTTAAGAAAAATATACGAAAGGCAATAGCCATTATTCTTGTGTCTGCCTCAATAGGTTTTTTATGGAACAGTATTTATGACTGCTTATATATTAAACCTGCAGAACAGATGATCGGCAGAAATTGCAAGGTGGAAGCAAGAGTGCTGGATTACCCATCAGTTTATGATAATTATTCAAGCATTCTTGTAAAGCTTTCTGACAGTGATTATCCTTCAGGCAGGGTACTTGTAACTGATTATGAAAAAATAGTGTCCGAGCTGAAACCGGGAGATATTATTGATATCGAGCTAAAGTTCCGCTCAGCTCGAAGCCGGTATAACACAGAGGATGATTATTACTTTTCCTCAGGAATCTTTCTTCGTGCCACTACCAGCGGCGAATGCGAACTTATAAGACACAGAAACGCCAGTATACTCGATTTGCCAAAAACTCTTTCATACAATCTGAAGGAACATATAATGAAACTCTTCCCCGAGGATGTAGCACCCCTTATGAAGGCGCTTCTGACCGGTGATAAAACCGAGCTTTACGATAACGACTTGCTATATGTATCAATGAAAAAAGCAGGAATGAGTCATATTGTTGCCGTCTCCGGCATGCACGTTTCATTTATTATCTCACTTATCGGCCTCATATGGGGACGAAGGAGAATGACGGCATTTATAGGAATTCCGCTGGTGTGGTTTTTCGCAGCTATGATGGGCTTTACTCCTTCCGTCACCCGTGCATCATTGATGATAACTTTGCTGCTTATTGCCCCAATTTTAAGACGTGAGAACGATTCTCCAACCAGCTTGTCTGCTGCACTGCTTATTCTGCTCCTTATTAATCCAAAATCTATAGGCAATTTGAGCCTGCAGCTCAGCTTCGCCGCTATGGCAGGAATTATTATCATCACACCGCGAATTTACAGCGCTATCGTAAAACATATATCGGATAACAAGCTGTTATTCAAACTCCTTAGTGGTATTGCAATGGTATTCGCTTCATCTATTGGCGCTCTTGTGTTTACTACCCCCATTGCTGCATTGAACTTCGGTTATGTTCCTCTATATTCAATTTTCGCTAATATACTTTGTCTTTGGGCAATGTCACTGGCATTCACTCTTGCATACCCCATATGTATACTCGGAGCTGTCTGTCTTCCCTTGGCAAGAGTTCTTGCGATTATAATCTCAATACTCCCGAGATATACTCAGAGTGTCGTAACATTTATCGGACATTTGCCTTATTCTCTGCTTTATACCTCAAACAACCTTATGGCTATTTGGTTGATTTTCGTATATGCAGTTATTTTCATATCTTATATGTTAAAGGGCGATAGGGCATACCGTCCAATTCTTCCTGTTTGCTGCTGTGTAGTAAGTCTAATCGCTGTTTTCTTCATTACCGGACTTTCAGCTAATTCAAACCCTGCAGTATCAGCGCTTGATGTGGGGCAAGGTCAATGTATAGTTGCAAATACAAAGCATTCAACCGTTATGATAGACTGCGGCGGAAAAGGTTCAGCTGAAAATGCGGGTGACTGCGCTGCCGAATTTTTGATATCCTCAGGCAGGGAAGAAGTGGATCTTCTCATTCTTACACATCTGCACGATGACCATGCAAACGGTGTGGTTCGTCTGATGAGTTATATGGATGTCAAGAAAATTGCAATCAGCGATGATGCCAAAAACTCGGAAATTGGTGACAAGATTATAAAAGCATGCTATGATAGCGGTACAGAACTTCATTATATTTCCGAGAATACGGCATTTTTTACAGACGGACTTACACTTAATTTATTTGCCCCGATTGGAAATGATAATTCAAATGAAAATGGTATTATAGTTCTTGGTGACTATGGAGAATTTGAATTTCTTGTGACCGGAGATGCGGGTATAAGAACCGAAAATCAGCTTGTCAGCATGTACCAATTGGATGATATTGAGCTTTTAGTTGTCGGGCACCACGGCAGCAAATATTCAACAGGTGATTTGCTTCTTAATAATACCGCTCCCGATTATGCGTTCATCCCCGTTGGTATCAACAGCTACGGACACCCCACCGATGAAGTTCTCCGGCGTTTGTATGTAAATAGTATTGAAGTTTATCGTACTGATGTTAATGGTAATCTTACAGTAATGGTTGGTAAATAATTATGGCTAAAAGAGATAAACCGGTCTTCAACTATAATCTTGAAATCAAGCAGCTGAAAGAATTCGGACCCGACAGATTATATCTGCTTTATGGTCAGGAGGATTATCTGCGTGAGCGTTATGTTGATGAGCTAAAGAAAATATGCGCTGCGGATGACTCCGGTTTTAACTACAAGAGATTGGACGGTCCCTCGATCAGCATGCCCGAACTATCCGAAGCTGTAGATTCAGTTCCTTTTTTCTCTGAGCGCAGTTTTGTAGAAATAAGAGGATTTGACATTAATAGATGCAAGGACAGCGAATGTGATAAATTCAAAACCATAATCAGCGATATTCCCGAATATTGCACTGTTGCGGTTATAGTGAACTCCGATTACGATTTGGACGGCCGGCTTGCTGCTGTAAAGTCCTTGAAGAAATTCGCCAAAGCAATTGAGTTTACCGAGCAGGGACAGGATGCCCTCATAAAATGGATCAGCAACCGTTTTTCCGCTTTGGGTAAAAGCATTTCCCGCTCCGACGCCGAATATTTGAGTTTTGTAAGCGGAACACTTATGAACCGCCTTATTCCGGAGATTGAAAAACTATCCGCATATGTAAAGGGTAATATTATTTCGCGCGCTGATATTGATGCCGCTGCCCACAGAATCCCCGAAGCGGATATCTTTGAGATGGTTGATCAGCTCAGCAGAGGTAATATTGATGCAGCTGCAAGACTTCTCAGCGACCTTATGTCCGATAAAGATAACCCACCAATTTATATTTTGGCTATCTTCTCTCAGCAGTTTAGAAAAATTTATTCGTATAAGCTCGGACAAAGCCGCGGTATGGGAAAAACCGCTTTAATGGAGCTTTGCGGAGTGCGCTATGATTTCCACTTTAACAAGTTAGGTATCCAGGCAAAAAACTATTCTTTAGCTTCGGCGGCAAAACTTGTTGAGCTATGTGCGGAATATGACTATCTTATGAAAAGCGGCGGAGATAACGAAGATCTTATGAAAGATCTGCTTTTGAGAGTGGCGGTGTCAGAAAAATGATCAGCATAAACGAAGTAATTGTTGTTGAAGGAAAATATGACAAAAATACCCTCAGCCAGATCTTTGATGCTACCATCATTGAAACATCTGGCTTCGGTATCTTCAAAGACAAAAAATCTCAGGAAATGCTCCGCTCATTGGCTCGCCGAAGAGGGATTATTGTTCTCACAGACAGCGATGGTGCCGGTTTTGTAATAAGAAATTTCCTCAGCGGTATTGTTGAGCCTCAATATGTTAAACACGCTTACATTCCTGATATAGAAGGAAAAGAACGAAGAAAAAGCACTTTTTCAAAAGAGGGTAAACTGGGGGTTGAAGGTATGACTCCCGATATAATAATTGAGGCTTTGAAGCGTTCCGGTGCTTCATTGGATTCAGGCATCTCCCGCAGCTATTCAGAAATTAGTAAAGCTGATTTATATGCAATGGGGCTTTTCGGCAGAGAGGGAAGTGCCGAAAAGCGCAAGCAGCTTCAGCAGGCATTATCCCTGCCGGAGCGCCTCAGTTCCAACAGTCTTTTGAAAGTTCTTAATATAATTAGCAGTAAAAAAGAGTTGGAAGAAATACTCAGCAATTATCATAAATAATTGCAAAACCGATAAGGGCAAGAAGCAGCAGCCCCGACGGAGTCTCAAGCATAAGCTGCGCCAGCATCAATCGTTCTCCGTAGCCTATGGCTTCGTCCAGATTCATAAACAAAATACAGGAAATAAACAATAATAAATCACACAGTATAAACGTATTTTTAAGAAATATGTAAGCAGGGCGGGGCATAATTTCTATGCTCCGCTTCATTTTTTTGAGCACTAATTTCACCCCCTTTAAGAATTATCATAATAATTTTATTGGAATATAGATGTTTCTATCAAGGCACAAAATATGGTATATTCAAGGCAAAATAACTCTTGCTATTGTAAAATTGCTGTGCTATATTGGTATTATGTAAATTGCCTTAAATAAAGGAGAGATATAGATGAAGTGTCCTTTTTGCGGTTTTCATGACAGCAAGGTAATTGATTCCCGTCCTGCGGACGATGGCGCAACCATACGTCGCCGCCGTGAATGCCTTGATTGCCAGAAGCGTTTCACCACCTATGAAATCATTGAGCGTATGCCCATCGCTGTCATCAAGCGTGACGGCTCCCGTCAGTCTTTTGATAAGATTAAGATTATTAACGGTATGCTCCGTGCATGTGAAAAGCGCCCCATCACTATGGCTCAGATCGAGTCTATTGCTGATGATATAGAGCAGGAGCTTCGCGGTGCTTTGGAGAGCGAAATCCATTCTGATCAGATAGGTTCTATGGTTATGGATCGTCTCAAGGGAATGGACGAAGTAGCATATGTCCGTTTTGCATCAGTGTATCGTTCCTTCAAGGACATCAACACATTTATGGATGAGCTTACCAAGCTTCTCGGCGATAAAAAATAATATCGCAATTAAGCGACCCGTTTTACGGGTCGCTTTTTAAAATATAGACTGCAGACAAATTTTTTCCGACTTAATCAGTTGATCTAATTCATATATCAGCTTATTTCTTAAAATGATACTGTCCGGGCTGTTCATACACACAAAATATGCCTCAGATATATTCTCCAATCTGCTTTCGCTTATTATTATTCTTAGATACTTTCCGTTTTCTTCCCACTTACGAAAATTTTCCTTTAGAAAATTATCTGCAGCAGCAGGGGGGAGGGCAAGACTTTCGATTATATCGTCTTTTACTTCAGTTACTTTATTGTTTATGATTCGGGAATTAACAGATACTGCTGCTAGCATTGCAAGCATTAGAATAATTCCCAGCAGCATTTTTTTCATTGAGTATTATTCCTTTTTTCCAAATATATTTCCTTGTCATTGTAATAAATAAGGGCGAATACATCCTTGCAGCTGCTACATTTATTTTCTTTTAAGTAGTTTTCAAGCCATCTCATTTTTTTCCCTATATAATCAAGGTTTTTACTCATTAAAACCCCATCTTCAATAATTATAACGGGGTAATCTTCTTTGTCGGTTTCAAGTTTCATATCATTAGGAGTAAGGGGCTGAAAGTGAGGATACAATATTGTACTTAAATTTCCGTCAGTCTCCAATATGGCATATTTAACTGTTTTTATATCGAGGATTTCCTTGCTTCTTAGCTCCTCAAATAATTCATCTATGCTCAACCTGGCCTTGCGCATTCCTTTTTCAAGTATTTTTCCGTCTATTATTAAAAACTCCGGCTTTCCGCACATTAATGATCTGAATTTTACACTTGTTAATATCCCTCCGGATATAATCAACTCACAGACAAACAAAACAAATATGGGAAGAAGTCCGTTCATCAGGGGAATACCTGTATCCTGCAAAGGATTTGCGGCCATATCTGCCAATATAACAGATACAACAAGTTCGGATAATTCCAGCTCACGAAGCTGCCTTTTACCAAGCATACGCATCAGTATTATTATTGTTGTAAATATTATCAGCGTTCTGATAATTATAATGCTCATTTTTACACCCCATTTTTTGTAGTATGCCCGATTCGATAGTGATTATATATTGAAGCTCCCTAAACTGCAGAATTGATATTCAGATTGACCCGAATAGGAAATCGTGATAAAATTACAGTGTACTTTAATCCAACTGAGTATATTATTAAGGAGGCAAGTATGTCCAAATATTTCGGAACAGATGGTTTTCGCGGAGAAGCAAATGTTGGCTTAACTGTTGAGCACGCATTCAAAATCGGCCGTTTTCTCGGCTGGTATTATGGCCGCGAACATAAATGCAATATAGTAATAGGAAAAGACACAAGAAGAAGCAGCTATATGTTTGAGTCCGCGCTCTCTGCCGGTATTACTTCTTCCGGTGCTGACGCATATCTTCTTCATGTCACAACAACTCCCAGTGTTTCATATGTCACCCGCTCCGACCAGTTCGATTGCGGTATTATGATCTCTGCAAGCCATAACGCCTTCTATGATAATGGCATAAAGCTTATAAACAGTAATGGTGAGAAAATGGAAGATACTGTTATCGACGAGGTCGAAAAGTACCTTGATGGGGAAATCCCCGAGCTTCCTTATGCTGTTGGCGGAGATATTGGCCGCACTGTTGACTATGCTGCAGGCAGAAACAGATATATCGGATATCTTATTGGTCTTGCGAAAAACTCCTATAAGGGTAAAAAGGTTGGTCTTGACTGCGCAAACGGCAGCACCTGGATGATTGCAAAGAGCGTTTTTGATGCCCTCGGTGCAACTACATATGTTATCAATAACAGCCCCAACGGAACAAATATAAACGAAAATTGCGGCTCTACACATATTGAGCATCTCCAGAAGTTTGTTGTAGATAACAATCTGGATGTTGGTTTTGCTTTTGACGGAGATGCTGACCGCTGCCTTGCTGTGGATGAAAAGGGACAGCTTGTTGACGGCGATCTTATTCTTTATGTTGTTGCAAAATACATGCTTGAGCGCGGAAAACTCGATAACACAAAGGTTGTTACCACAATTATGTCCAATTTCGGCCTTTACAAGGCTCTTGATGAGCTTGGCATAGGCTATGAAAAGACAGCTGTCGGCGATAAGTATGTTTATGAAAATATGCGCCAGAACGGTCACTATGTCGGCGGTGAACAGTCAGGACATATTATTTTCTCCAAATATGCTACTACCGGTGATGGAATGCTCACAGCAATCAAACTCATGCAGGTTATACTGGACAAAAAAACCACTCTTTCCGAGCTTATAAGAGATGTTAAGGTTTATCCCCAGGTTCTCAAAAATGTTCGTGTAAAGGACAAAGATACTGTTCTTAATCACCCTGATGTAATAGCAAAAGTTGATAAAGTTACAGAAGAGCTTGCCGGAAATGGACGTGTTTTGCTTCGGAAAAGCGGTACTGAACCCGTTCTTCGTGTTATGGTTGAAGCTCCAAGCCTTGAAATATGCGAAGGCAATGTTGACGCCATAATTGATGTTATTAACAGTATTTCGAACTAAGCGGTGAATCCTATGTATAAAATTAACGAACTGCTTGACACAAGCAAAACTATAGCTGCGGAGCATTTTGAGGGAAAAATTTACCCCTGGGAGGCCCTTTTAGGTATCAAGGACTTGATATACAAACTCGGTTCCCAGCTTTCTG
>JAZNZR010000060.1:0-2025 GCA_045595025.1 Oscillospiraceae bacterium
AGGCCGCCGCCGATGACAAGCACATCTGTATTCACATGTATGGTCTTTTCGTAATGCACCGGGTAGGGCCACTCAAAGACCTCGCATCCTCTGTTTGCCTGAAAATCCATAACATCCCTCATTTCGACGGCTTTTATGCCATTGGCGCAAAACGCCCCTTGATTTGTTTTCTTATACAAATTATAATACAAGCAAAGAATTTCGGGTATTGAAACATTTTCAGCGATACCCTTTCCTTTTATCTAAGACTTTCGAGGTGAATCCGATGGCAGTCAATCTTGAATACTACAGAACCTTTTATCATGTGGCCACCGAGGGCAGCATGGGCAAGGCGGCGGCGCGCATGTGCCTCACTCCGCCCACAGTCACCAAGACCATACAGGCTCTTGAGCAGCAGCTGGGCTGCCAGCTTTTCACCCGTTCCGCCGGAGGAGTGCGCCTCACCGCCGCGGGCGAAGCGCTCTATGCCCATGTGAAGCCGGGGCTGAATCTGCTGGACTCCGGCGAGACGGAGGTAGGCATGCTCAACTCTCTTGAAGGCGGCAAGGTGCGCATAGGCATGAGCGAGGCGGCGGCGCATTACTTCACCATGCCCGCAGTTTTCGAGACCTTCTGCACCCGCTATCCCAAGGTGCAGCTGGAAATAAAGCATCTACCCACTCCCGCCGCCATGGACGCCATCCTTGAGGGTGATATTGATTTTGCCATTCTGGGACTAAAAAACACCGAAGCCACGAAAGACTTCGATGTCTACAAAATATATCGCTCGGATAACATACCAGTGGTGGGCAGAAAGTATGCGGAGCTGGCAAAAAAGCCCCTCACGCTTGATCAGCTGGCCTCCCTGCCGCTTATTTTTGTCCAGTCCGGCTACAGCATCAGGGAGTATTACGAAAAGCTCTATAGCCGCAATGGCCTTGAATTCAAGCCAAATATTGAAACCCCCACTCTGGATATTCAGCTCACCGCCGTGCGCCTTGGCCTTGGCTACAGCTTTGTGCCCTACCCCCATGTCAAGGAGGCTCTCGACAAGGGTGACCTTTACATGCTTGACCTCACAGGCGAAAAGGTGCTGGAGCGCTATGTCTGCCTCCTCACCGCCCGGGAGCGTCCTATGAGCCGTGCCGCCCAGGCGCTTGTTGATATCCTCATGGCCGCCGCGGATGAGTATTGCAACTGGTAAATACCGTTTTCTGAATTGCAAGTTGATAACTTCGCTGCACAGCCCTGTTCTATCCTTCAAGCAATAATAGCCATCTTATTTAGGAACTTAAAATGATTTGTTTTCTCCTGAACGATGATACCTGAGAACTTTCTGTTTCCATCGCAACGGTACAATCAACCGTATGGTAAATATATGAGATCAACGCTTTCTCTTTCATATATTCGCTCCATTGAGCAACATATCGTCCTGCTGATGTTTCACCTATGTTTATACAAAGTTCTATGGCAAAAAAAGTTCAACAAAAATTCAACTAAGTTACAAAAAACTGCTCAAAATTACGCGACGATATTAAACAGTCAAAATAAGAAACCCTTGAATTTAGGGACTTTCTTAAACAATACACAACAATACGTCAATCATTTTACAGAACTCATAACCCGGAGGTCGTCGGTTCAAATCCGGCCCCCGCAACCATAAAAAACCAGTAATCCCATCGGGATTGCTGGTTTTTTCTTGTTTCAGGAAGTCTGCGTTTTTAGTCGCTGTCTTTCCGGGTTATGCACCGACGAGCGCAGCTCGTTGGGAATTGCCCATTGCCGCTGCCGGGGGCAGATGAAGGCGATGGGCAATTTCCGCAGCCGCACCGTTTTCGGCTCGGTTTTAATGCCGTGACGGAAACGGTAAAAGCGGCAAGGCGGCCCGAAGGGATAACCCGGGAGGGCAAAGCAAAAGGGAGGAGAAACGCACTGCCCTTTCCTCGGAGCATAGCTCCTGCGGCTTACGCTAAAAATATGCCACCGGCATATTTTCTTAACGCTGCAGGGTCGCCCGGGAAATCCGGCCCCCGCAACCAACATTGC
>JAZNZR010000061.1:0-3581 GCA_045595025.1 Oscillospiraceae bacterium
GGAACCGAAATTCCTCAGCGGCAGGTTGCATTTATCTGACTATGAACCGAGTTTATATCCTGGCTAAGCAGTTAAACTCAGCAAGGTAAAAGTTTAGAACTCAATATGGAAATACAGCTTGCTATGATGTTCTTTTGCAGCTTGGGAGTCCATAGAAGAACTACCTTTAGCACCGCCCAATTTACCAATTGCACCGTCAATTGCGCATGCGGTTTTTTGAGACATTGTGGCAGAGGAAGAACCATCCAGTTCCAGTGTTTCGGTTTTGACTGTCCGTTTTCCGTTGCAACACATGTCTATCAGGCGCTTGATCGTATCGTCGTGAGCAAACCATTTGAGATCTGGTCTCTGTGGAGAGTCATTTCCCTCAAACTCGATTTCAATATGACCGCTTCTGCGGTTCTTGCCGGTTTGAGAAACACTTTTCTCTGCGTTTTCCGTGCTGGAGATGCCTCTAAATGTTTCGGTGAGATTTACGTTCTTGTTCTGTACCTGCATATCAGACGCAGACTCGCTGATTTCTATCGTACATCTTTTTGCACCAAGACAGTAAGCTACTTGCTTGAGTTCGGCCATTCTCTCTTCATGAGCCTTGCTGAAGATACAATCTGTGCGGATAAAGCGGTTACGGTCAAAGCTATCCACATAATAGAAGGCATCGCAGGTAACTGCGGGCACAAATTGAATGCCGCTAAATTCGACAGCTTCATCATACAGACATAAAACCTCAGCGCCTGCATCCTTGCTAAGCCATCCGATAGCACCTTCACACACATCGATGCCACGGCGCACAGCGTCATCAACAATCATAATGATATTAGGGATGTTAAAGCTCTGGCTTTTGTATTGATCCGGAAATAGTGGGTTGTACTTCTTCATCCGGCGAGCATAGCTATCGGCTTTGGATTTTTCCACCATCGCAGCGACACTGACCTTGGCATCAGCTGCAGCTTTCTTGCTGAAATCGACAGTGCTCTGTACCAAACCGGACAATGCTTCTGCACTCTTTTTCTTATCAAATTCAATCTTCATTTTGCTACCTCGTGATTACAAGATTTGTGATCGCTATAAGAGAAAATGTAAATTTCGCGAAGTCTTTATGTCAAAATACCATCTACATTGCTCTCAGTATACCATGAAAAAAAGCTACTTGCAACAGCTATGATATTTAGTGCACAGATAAAATGGACGCCCCGGTTTGAGCCGGGGCGTCATGGCGCATAGGGTTTATTCGATTTCCAGGCGTCGGCCTTCCGGCAGGCGCTGTTCCAGCTTGGGCAGGGTCAGGCGCAGAACACCGTCCACATACTTAGCCTTGATCTTGTCGGCATCCACGCCGGAGATGTCAAAGCTTCTGGTGTAGGAGCCGTAGGAACGCTCCATGCGGATCACTTTGTCCTTCTTGTCCTTTTCCTCCACCTTGGATTTGCGCTCGGCACGGACGATCAGAGTGTCATTCTGGATGTCCAGCGTGATATCCTTCTTCTCAAAGCCGGGCAGGTCAGCCTCCAGCAGGTAGTGGTCGCCCTCGTCCGTCACATCGGTGCGGAACTGAGCGAAGGCAGGCGTGTCAAAGAAACTGCCGAAAGGTCTGCCGAAAAAGGCTTTTTCGAATTCTTCCATCTCCCGCCAAGGGTTATAAGTGCTTATATCCTGATTTCTTCTGATAAGTCCAAACATAGTAATACCTCCATTGTTATAATGATATTATATGCCGACTTGTGTAGGCCATACGGCAAGGTCGGCGCTTGCCGAGCCTAGTACGCGTTTTTGCTGATCAGCTTATTCTTGCTTACTGTCTGTATTATAAGCCTTCAGAGACCTGAATGTGTGACGAAAATGTAAATTTTAGCACTCTTACGCTGAGAGTGCTAAAATTAGGAATATGTAAAAGGATGCAAATAGAAAATATATTTGGTGGGCCAGGTTGGACTCGAACCAACGTAGGATAATCCGTCGCATTTACAGTGCGATGCCATTGCCGCTAGGCGACTGACCCATATGGCGGAACTGGTTGGACTCGAACCAACATCACGCGGCTTTCCAGGGCCGCACTCAACCCTTGAGCTACAGTTCCATTTGGCGTGAACGGAGGGACTCGAACCCCCAACCGGCTGATTAGAAATCAGCTGCTCTATCCAAATTAAGCTACATTCACAGATTGGCGGAGCGCGCAGAACTCGAATCTGATACCAATTACTCAGTACGATCCGCTTAGCAGGCGGTCCCCGGGCCTTCCGGGTTCACGCTCCATATATACTGAATTTGTTGAAGAGTGTTTTTGAGTGTGGTATAATCAGTTAGGAATACTTGAATTTGCGAGGGGCATAGTGTATGGTCAAAATCCCGTTCCTGTTCTTAGAACTTGTCTTTACAGCAATCTGGCTAATAATAAGGATTACTATGTGGATTAAGAAAAAACATATAGACTGGAAGCGAGAAGCGTTCTTGCTTCTGATATATATCAATTTCTCTGTTATTATCCGATTTACGTTTTTCCCAATGTCCAAAGTGGACGGACGCATTCAGCCGCTTATATTTGATATTGCAACAGCATTTCCATTCAGAGTCAATTTGATCCCGTTTGTAAATTTGTTTGACTACGACAACAAACGAGACCTTTTATTAAACGTAATCGGAAATGTCGCGATGTTTATTCCGAGTGGAATCGTTTTACCGATTGTTTATAAGCGACTCGATACATTTGGGAGGGTGCTTGTAGCAGGTGCTGGCATTTCTCTTTGTATTGAAATTATCCAATTGCCGTTTCGTGTGAGAGCAACCGATATAGATGATTTAGTCTTGAATACCGTTGGCGTAATTGTGGGGTATGGACTTTATTCATTGATACAATGCGTGAGAAGGACAAAACGATAAATAGGAATTGCTCAGCTGGTGATCCCTACGGGACTCGAACCCGTATTTCCAGCTTGAGAGGCTGGCGTCCTAACCGACTAGACGAAGGGACCTTATGAGGAGAAAGGGCATGGGAGAGTTTCGTTACCGAGCGGAAATCTTACAATAACCGCTCAAGTTGGTAACGAATTGTCTGCGGCGACTCGCCGCTGGTGATCCGCGCCGGGCTCGAACCGAGCATTACAGCCTTGAAAGGGCTGTGTCCTGACCATTTAGACGAGCGGACCATATTGCGGAGGAGCGATCCTCCGCTTTTAGTTTACAACGAGAATATCATCAATGCGGACATGAAGCAGTGCCGCAAGAACAATCAGATTATCAACAGTGGGAAGGGCTGATCCATTCTGCCACTTGTAAATGGCCTGCGGAGAATTGAAACCGAAGACCAGCTGTAGGTCGTGAACGGTTAAGCCAGCTGCCTTCCGCAGAGTTACTATGTTAGCACCGGTCTGTGCCAAGTCAATGGTTGGGATGTTCATTTCATACACCTCCTATTTCAGAATTATTTGACCGATAGTGGTCGCAAAAAGCCGCTTGTCTCACTCAAGACAAGCGGCTTTCAATAATTCAGATAGGATGATGCCTGGATTGACTCTAGGAGATCATGCCATACCGATTCTGCTTATCCTGAAAATGAGCGTGCTTCGCAAAGCCATATTCTTCAC
>JAZNZR010000062.1:0-21361 GCA_045595025.1 Oscillospiraceae bacterium
TTTCGCACATCGCCGCCGCAGCTGGAGGCGATATAATCCACAACTCCCGCTTCGGGAACGATGCGAAGAGCGTCCCGCTGAGCCAGATAGTCCACGGCACGGGAAACGGCCTTTTCCGCCTGACGGGGAGAAATGGCCTTGGACTCAAAAGCAGAGGAGCGGCTCAAAATCGCGTTGAATACGCAGAAATAGGGGTTCTCCGTTGTGGAGGCAATGAGGGTGATGGAGCCGTTTTCGATGAACTCCAGAAGGCTCTGCTGCTGCTTTTTGTTGAAATACTGGATCTCGTCCAGATAGAGCAGCACGCCTCCGGGGCAAAGCATGGTGTCCAGTTCGTCTATTATGGCTTTTATATCGGCAATGCCTGCAGTGGTGGCATTGAGCTTGCGCAGTGTGCGGTTGGTGTTCTGGGCTATTATTCTGCCGGCTGTGGTCTTCCCCGTGCCGGAGGGGCCGTAGAAGATCATGTTGGGTATGCTGCCGCTTTCAATAATGCGGCGGAGCATTCCGTCTTCGCCGAGAATGTGCTCCTGTCCCACCATTTCGTCAATGCTCTGGGGGCGTATCTCATCTGCAAGAGGTCTGTACATATAGTTTCACCTGCTCAGGCTGAATATTTTTATAGTATTTTACACTAAAAGGGGAGACTTTTCCATAGAGAAAGCAAAAAAATAATCCCACTGTCATAAATGCGACAGTGGGATGGTTGTGTTTGATCAACGGCTCTTACTCGTTTGTGTTGGTAATGGTGTAGGCAATGGCCTTTGCCAGCTTTTCAATGCTGCGTCCGGAGGTGTTGATGCAGAGGTCATAGTTGCTCTTGTCGCCCCAGCTGCGTCCGGAATAGAAGCGGTAATACTGAGCGCGGGACTTATCTATGGACTGAATTTTTTTCGCAAGCTCCTTGTCGGAAAGGGAAGCGTCCTTGCCGCCCTTGGCGCGGCAGCGTGCCATGCGGGACTCAATATCCGCATAGACGAAAATGTTGAAGGGCTTATAGTCTTCGAGTATGTAATCGGCGCAGCGTCCGACGATAACGCAGTCGGACTTCTGACCCAGCTCAAGTATGATTTCGTTCTGGGCGTTGTAGATGCCGTGGTTCACATACTGGAGGGTGTCTGTGGGAGGCATCGCGGCGAAGGAAGAGGCCACGGTGATGGGATAATAGGTCATGATGCGGTTTTCAAGAATCTGACCCACATAGTCCTCGGCAAGGTCACTGCGCTGAGCAATAGCGGTGACTATTTCCCTGTCGTAATAAGCAACGTGGAGTTCTTCTGCAAGGCGCTTGCCAAGCTCGCGTCCGCCGGAGCCGAATTCGCGGCTGATAGTAATAATCCTGTTCATGGTCATCCTCCTTTAATAAGAGATTTTACCTATAAGAATAATAGCACAGCCCCGGGAAAAAATCAAAAGAAAAAAAGACGGCGCGACAAGATTTCTTATCGCGCCGTAAATTATTTCATAGCATCCTTGAATGCCGCCTCGATAGCATCTGCATCGGGAGATACTATCAGAGCCAGATAAAGTCCATTTGTTATTATGCGGCCATCCTCGCAGATTGCGTACTGGTCGGGGGAATAGAAGCTGGATTCCTCCATCTTGGCGCGCAGTCTGTTTTCCGCAAGGGTCTTGAGAGATGAAAGGGCTTCCTCGTCTGCCGCTTCGATCAGCCATATCTCATCAGCCTGAAGGCTGAAACCAACAACGGAGCAAATTACCTGATTGCAGTATTCGTCTCTGACACCCAAAAGATTAAGACGCATGGCATCGTCAAGAATCAGCATATCGGGCAGAGAGCCGGCGAAACTGTCGTAAAGGTTCTGAAGTTCAACATCTTTGGCGGGGACTCCCGTTGTGCCGCAGGCGCAAAGAGCAGAGAGCATTGCAAGAATGAGAAGGATGCAAACTGTTTTCTTCATATTATTTCTCCCAAAGTCGCTCCACATAGGCGTAGGAAAGGAGGGCGTTTGCCCACTCGATACAGCCTGTTTTGTTCACGTGAATGAGCTTATCAACATCATAGGGAAGAGCCAGAGAGCCGTAGTGGTCTTCAATATACATGCCTATATCAACATAGTGATAACCTTTTTCCTCGGCATATTCTTCAAGAATTACGTTGAAGGCGTCTATTTTTTCGTTTCGGGTCTTGTCGGTGTTGAAGGTCCACCATTCGTTCAAAACCGACTGGAGATATATCTCAACGCCGGGATTTTTGTCAACGATGCGGGTGATGATTGTGTCATAAAGTTCCAGAACGGCTTCAATGCTGAGCTGGGGGAGGTCGTTTTGACCAAGCATAAGGTATACCTTTTTGCGCCCGACCTTTTCCACGCAGTCTTCGATATTGGTGTCCTCGCCCTGATACTGAATGTTATAGCTTCTCCGTTCAAGGCCTATGATGCCCGTACCGCCGCGGGTAAGAAACTCCGCATTGCCTATCATATCCTCAAAGCTGTCGTGGTAATAGAAAAAGTAGGTTATCGAGTCACCAATGAAAACAACGTCGTCAAAATAGTCATAGGGAGGATCCTCAAGATGCACGGGGATGCGTTTGGGTTGACGGCGTTGACCGTCATAGAGCTTATAAAAGTCGGCTTCCGTGGCGGCAAGACAGCCTGCAGTACAGCTCATGGACTGGTCTTCAAAACGGGCGGTGACGGTGGTTTCGCCCACGCCGACAGCGGTGAGTACGCCGTTTTCCACTGTGACTACGCTCTCGTCATCGATTTCCCATATGACATCTTCAACGGGAACAGTGCCGACATATATGTTTTCGCTCTCGCCTGCCACGGAAAAAGTGATGGAGCTGACGGTAAGGAAAATCTCGCCTTTCTCAGGCTCGGGGGTGGGCTCCGGTGTGGGTTCGGGAGTGGGCTCGGGTGTAGGCTGAGGCGTTTCTGCGGAGGGAGCGGCTGAGGGCTCCGCCTGAGAGCCTGCACAGGCGCAAAGTGAGAATATTAATGAAAGAGCAAGCACGATTGCGATGTATCTTTTCAAAGTGGCTCCTCCTTGATTGATGATGGGATATTTTATCATTTTCCAGCTTCTTTTTCAACATAAGAGAAAAATATGGGAGGCAGATATCTGCCTCCCATATTTTGAAAACAAAGGGGTTTATTCGGTGCGCAGAGCTTCCACGGGATCCTTCTTCGCGGCAACGCGGGAGGGAATGAGACCTGCAATGAGGGTGAGCAGTGCGCTTATAACGATGAGGATAATTCCGCCTTCCGCGGGAAGGGCAGCCCGGAGACCCTCAAGACCGGTGTAATGGAGCAATATTGCATTGATGGGGAATATAAGGATAATAGTGACGATAATGCCCACAAGGCCGGCGCTGAAGCCTACGATCATAGTCTCGGCGTTGAAAACGCGGCTGACATCTCTCTTGCTTGCACCGACGGCGCGGAGAATACCGATTTCCTTGGTGCGCTCCTGAACGGAGATAAGGGTGATAACACCTATCATGATGGAGGAGACGATGAGGGAAATGGATACAAAGGCAATCAGCAGATAGCTTATGCCGCTGATAATGCCGGTGATGGAGCTCATAAGCAGAGCCACATAGTCGGTGTAGTTGATAACGTCCTCTTCGCTGACGCTGTCGTTATAAGCGGCAATGTAATCCGCAATAACATCCTTGTCGGAAAAGGTGGAGGCATAGATGCTGATGGTGTCGGGGCTGTTAAGGTCAATGTAGCCCAGAGTACTCAGGTTATCCTCATAGCTGGACTCGCTGTGGGTGGGAGGATAATACTTGTCGTAGAGATAGACATACTGTGCCTCGGTGAAGGGGGTGAGACCGGCATAGGTCATAACCATCTCATCGCCTGCAAGGATGGTGTCCATAGTTGTTGCGAGCTGCTGAGCGGGAATGGCGGCCATCTGCTGGATAACGGCATCAGCATACTGCTGACGAACCTGCGCCTCGATTGCCTGATTAACCTGAGCGAAAAGCTCCTCGTCGCTCATTTCGGCGATGTAGCCCATAATGGTGGCTGCATCAACGCCCATTTCCGCGGCATACTGCTGAACGATCATTTCCTCAATGCTCTCGCGGGTCATGCCTGCGGTCTGCTGCTCAACAATGCCGGCAACATATTCGTCATCCGCCTGGCTCATAACATCAACATAGGCCTTGGATTTTTCTTCAACACTTAAAGAGGCAAAATGCTCGGTGACAGCATCGGTCTTTTCCTCGGGGCTGGGCTCAACTTCCTCACCGGTGGCGAAGGGGAGACCATTGATAACATCGGTTTCGGGATCCTCAAGCTGGGCGGAGACTATTTCAAGTGCCTCGGTTTCCTTGATGGCGTGGATGGTGAGAGCGTGAGTGTAGCCGATTGCGCCGGTGATCATGGTGGAGGTGGCTTCATCATTGGGGCGGGCAATGCCTACGATTTTAACGGGAATGCCGACCTCGGCGCTGTTATAGATAAGCTCCATACCGGAATCGGTGGCGGACATATCAACATAGGTGCCGGAGGCATTGTCATAACGGAAGCTTTCGGCAGGGAGGATGAGCTTATAGCTCAGCTCGCAGAGCTCCTCATAGGTCCAGCTCCTGCCTACGGGGCTGAATTCGCCCTCGCCGTCTCTCAGCGCTGTCATAACCTCGTCCAACTCTCTGGCGGGAACAAGACCGAGGGAAACCATCATCAGGTCGCTGAGTTCGTTGTTCTTGTCGATGAAGAGTATAGCTTCATCGTAGTTTTCGGGCCAGTTGCCGTGCACAATGTCATACTGCTCCTTAACGGTGTCGGAGACAAGCTCGCCGTTCGCACCGGGGAGAAGTTCCTGCCAGACATTCAATGTGGCGGTCATGGGCATCATATTGGCCATATCGCCCATGCTTCCTCCGTAGAGGGATTCCATTGCATCACTGACGAGCTCGGTAAGGTCGCTCTTGACTATTACGCCTTCCTCGTCCTTGGTATAGACATTGAAGGGGAGATTGTAGCCATAGCGGATGGTTGCCAGCTCGGAGATTCCGCCGCCGCCTTCATCAAGAAACTCCTTGAAGGCAACAAGGTTGTTGGTGGAGGTTTCCATATGGAGCATAGAGTCCATCAGGTTGAACATAACGGCGGAGGAATAAACCTTGTCGGCTTCTCTTTCCTGTGTCTCTCCGCCTTCTTCGTAGTTGGCGCTCATCATGGAAAGCATCATTGCTCCCATATCCACAGTTTCGGCCTCAATGGTGATAGGATAGCTGGAAAGAGTGTCCTGCTGTACCTGATCTATATAAGTATTGATGCCGTTGCTGAGAGAGAGAATGAGGGCAATGCCGATAATGCCTATACTGCCTGCAAAGGCGGTAAGGATTGTGCGGCCCTTCTTGGTCATAAGGTTATTGAGGGAGAGGGAGAAAGCGGTGAAGAAGCTCATAGAGGGCTTTTTCTTGCGAACATCCAGATCGGAGGGCTTTTCGTCCTCACCGTCGAAAGGCATGGTGTCGTCGGTGATCTCGCCGTCCTTGAGACGAACAATGCGGGTGGCGTAGGTGTCGGCCAGCTCGGGATTATGGGTGACCATGATAACAAGCTTTTCCTTGGCAATTTCCGCAAGGATATCCATAACCTGAACGCTGGTCTCGCTGTCGAGAGCGCCGGTGGGCTCGTCGGCAAGGAGAATATCGGGGTCATTTACCAGCGCACGGGCAATGGCAACGCGCTGCATCTGGCCGCCGGAGAGCTGGTTGGGGCGCTTTTTCATCTGGTCGGCAAGACCAACTCTGGTGAGAGCCTCTGCGGCGCGGCGGCGGCGCTCGGTTTTGTTTACGCCGGAGAGAGTGAGAGCAAGCTCAACGTTGGCAAGCACGCTCTGGTGGGGGATGAGGTTATAGCTCTGGAAAACAAAACCGATGGAATGGTTGCGGTAGCTGTCCCAGTCGCTGTCCCTGAAGTCCTTGGTGGAGCGTCCGTTGATGATAAGGTCACCGCTGGTGTACTGGTCAAGACCGCCGATGATATTCAGCATAGTGGTCTTGCCGCAGCCGGAGTGACCGAGAATGGCAACAAACTCGCTTTCGCGGAACTGAAGGTCAATACCCTTCAGTGCCTGAACGGTTGTGCTGCCGGCTTTATAGTCCTTTTTGATGTTTTTGAGTTTAAGCATTTAGATTCTCCCTGCTACACATTTTCGTTGAAATAAGTATAATATAAAAAACAGTTGAATAAAATAAAAAATGGAAATTTTTACAGAATGTTCATATTAACTTTACAATACAGGTGGAAAACGCCAAAACGCAGGACAAAAGATTCAAAAAAAGATTTCTAAAAAAATTGAAAAAAAGTATTGACAAATGTCAGGTTATTTGTTATCTTAATTAAGCGCTTTGGCCCAGTAGTTCAGTCGGTTAGAACGCCAGCCTGTCACGCTGGAGGTCGACGGTTCGAGCCCGTTCTGGGTCGCCAAAAAAATGCCCCTTCAAGTAAGGGGCATATAATTTGCTGCTGTAGCTCAGTAGGTAGAGCGCATCCTTGGTAAGGATGAGGTCGGCGGTTCGAATCCGCCCAGCAGCTCCAAGAAAAAACCCTGTAATCTCAACGGTTGCAGGGTTTTCTTGTTTTTAAAATCCAATTTGTGAAAAATGAAAATACGCCAGAAACCGCGACCAAAACCGCGACGGGGTAAAAACAGAGCCGGACAGGAATGATCCTTGTCCGGCTTTTTTTCATGCTTCTTTTACTTTGAGTGCGTCACGGAATATGTTTCCGGCTCTCTTTATGCTTTCCTGATCGGCGTGGGTATACATTCTCAGCGTTACGGCCTTGTCTGAGTGGCCCAACTTTTCCGATACGCTGGCAACATCGGCTCCGTTGGTGATGGCGATACTGGCGAAGCTGTGGCGCAGTTTGTGGGGATGAAGATCGTCAATGCCGTACCGCTCCGAGAACTTCTTGAGATAGCGGGTGGGGCTTTGGGGGTGTATAGGCTCCGGGCTGCCCTCCTGAGTGAACACAAAAGAGCTCAGAGCCTTGCTTGCCTGTTCCTGCCTAAGCTGACGGAGGAGGCCCATTACTTCATCGTCAATATCAATGGTGCGTGTCTTGCCGTTTTTGGGCGTGTCCAGATAAATTCCCTTTTGCGGAGTGTAACAGAGATTCCCGGTGATGGTGATCTGATTTTCTTTGAAGTTGATGTTGCCCCATTTGAGGGCGCAGCACTCCCCGCGCCTCATGCCGGAATCCACAAGCAGACGAATAAGCGCCCGCCATTTAAGCGGCTCCGCGTCCAGACATTCAAGGATATAGCGCATTTCCTCCACGGTGTAAGCTTCGGCCTCTTTGGGCTTCAGTTCGTCCTTGCGTGGGGTGGGGCGCTGCACTTTGTCCATGGGGTTACGCTGTATTTCGTCAGCCATGTAAGCGGCCTTGAACAAAGAGGAAAGAATGGTGTAGACCTTTATGACTGTGCCGTGGGCCTTGCCCTGGGCTTGCATATCCAGCAACAGCACGGATATTTCCTTTGAAGTAACCTCTTGCAGCTTTATTGCACCAAGAGCCGGGAATATCCAGTTATTGAAGTTTGCCTGATAGCTGCTCCGGGTGTTCTCGGAGCAACGGACGGATAAGGCGGGCATAAATACACGCTCGACATAGTTTTTGAGGGTGACGATCTTCGCGGCCTCTGCCTCCGCTGCCAGTCTTGCGGCCTCTGCTGCTGCAGCTTCGGCGGCGGCTTTTTCTTTTTGTTCTTGCCGGTTAAGGACTTCTCCCGCTTTGCATTGGCGCTCAAATTCGGCGGCTACTTTGGCAAGCTCTTTGTCAATGGAGCGCTGCGCCCAGCCCTCGGGAGGATACCAACGTGTAGTATACGGAGCTTTGCCGCGCCCACGGCTGACGGCAATTTCGTAATAGTCCGCTCCGGCTTTAGTTGTCCGTAGTCTAATCGATGCCATTAGAAGCCAACTCCTTTTTAATTTCTGATAGTCTCTCAAATACGGTGTTAACGGCGCTAATTTGTTCTTCCGTGTCTAAATATGCCTGAGCAAGTAATTGTGCCTTTTCCTCCTCGGAATTTTCACAATAATTAGAATAGTAATCTTCCCAATCATCGGTTGTTAAATCATCCGGAGAAAAGAAACCGTCAAAATCTTCGCCTATTATTGCAAGTGCACTTTTTTCATCAAAATGATCAATACAATAATCAAGATGTAACGAGTCAATCACTTTCTTGTCGTTGATAAATTTCGACTCAATCCTGGCGGCAAATGTGGGGAGTTCTCTTATTATGGCAGCAAAGAAAACATCTTTATGATACCGACTTAAATCGCCATTCTTCAACGGCACGAATCTATATTGTCCTTCAAAAAAGCTGTTAAGAGAAAATAGCCATAAATAGTTTGAAAGTGCAGTTAAAAAAGTGTGATCTTCTATGATCTCATTAATGGAGGAAATATATGCGGTTTTATTCTTGAGTTGATGCAAACGCTTAACCGCTGAGGTGGAAAGCCCAGTATATTTGATCGCGCTACTTATATCCAAACCTCTAAATGGGCTTTCTTCTAGTCCGAGCAGGAAGTCTGCGGTTACTCCGTAATGCCTTGCAAGCGCAGCGACAGCCTCGAATCTAACGCCACGGTTTTTTTCATCATTTTCAAGATCGGATATCATTGATTCTGATATGGAAGTAATTTTTGCAACTTCAGGGATGGTTTGCTTTCCATTTTTGTTGTGCACGGTGCGAGCGTCCTTGAAGCGTTCACCGCGTGTCAATACTATTTTGCTCATAAACTCAACCTTTCCATAAATAGAAGTGAAATAGAAAAAAATTCCAAAAATAATTTTTCTAGAACATACGGCACAAATCTGGATTTAATATTATTATAAATCCAGAAATGGAAAATGTCAAATGGAATTGAGGTGATTTTATGTGCAATATGAAAATAAGACAAGCAGCGAAGGCTGCGCGAGTGAAACAGTGGGAAATTTGCGAGCACCTAGGAGTCTGGGAATCTGCTTTTAGCCGAACTCTCAGACATGAGCTTCCTCCCGAGGAGCAGAGCAGAATCCTTGCTGTTATCGAGACAATTGCAAAGGAAAAGGAGGCGGCAAATGCAGACTAAAACCCAATTTGCCAACAGAAACAACATACAGCAGCCGTGGCAGAAAATCCCCGATGCAAGTCGAACAACGGGATTAAGTCAGTATTTCCTGCGTTCCGGCTGCAAGGACGGCTCTGTTCCTCATATTCTCAGCGGCAACGTGTACATGGTTAATGTACCGATGCTGCTCGAAAAGCTGGAAGCACAAGCTGAGGGGCGGTGCGGTATGTGAGCGAAAAGAGTAAACCCGGGGTAATGC
The DNA here is from genome assembly GCA_045595025.1 of Oscillospiraceae bacterium. Classification (GTDB taxonomy): domain Bacteria; phylum Bacillota; class Clostridia; order Oscillospirales; family Oscillospiraceae; genus SIG459. The sequence goes on from JAZNZR010000062.1 coordinate 9,309, forward strand.
TGTACTTTGACTTTTGGCATGGGCTTAAAAAGCTGAGTGCAGACGAAAAAGGACGGCTTGTGGACGGCATTGTTGAGTATTCAGAGACAGGAAACGAGCCAACTTTTGAGGGCGCTCTTGCTATCGTATGGGATTTGGCAAAGCTACGTGTTGATGCAGATTCGGAGCGGTATTTGGCAAGGTGTGAGCGTCAGAGGGAAAACGCTATGAAGCGTTGGAACAAGTCTAACGATGCCACGGGATGCCATGGCATGAGTGGCAATGCCGATAATACCAATGATGCCAAATACAACTCAACTACAACTACAAATCCAACTTCAAATACAAATATAGAGTATAGGGCGGACAAGCCGCCGCGTACCCGCTTTGTTCCTCCGTCTGTAGAAGAAGTAGAGGTTTATTGCCGGGAACGGGGGAACTCCGTAGACCCACAACGCTTTGTAGATTACTACAGCGCTAACGGTTGGATGGTTGGTAAAAACAAGATGAAGGACTGGAAAGCAGCTGTAAGAACATGGGAGAGAGGTGAAAACAATAGAATATCCAGCAGCAATTCAAAGCCAACTGTCAAAGACGCAAACGCACTTTTCGGACTCGTCCCCGATGTCTGTGAATGAGTGGTGCGAAGTTTTCAATGGGCAGGAGGCCAAAAAGAGAACGGCAAAGGCAGATTGCCCTATTTGCAAGGGGAAGGGGGTAATTGCCTCGCCGATTGATGAAAACGGAATTGAATACATAGGAGCTCGGATTTGCTCGTGTATCAGCGGCGCACGCAATAAACGCCGTGCGGAACGCTCGGGTCTTGGTGATTTGCTTCGAAGGTACACCCTTGACGGCTTTGAAACAGAGCGACCTTGGCAACATAAGGCCAAAATTAAGGCCGTGGGGTACGTCAAGAATGACGATGATGGTTGGTTTGTAATGACCGGAAACCCCGGCAGTGGGAAAACCCACCTTTGCGCTGCTATATGTGGCGAATTGCTAAAGGCGGGGCGGGAAGTGGTTTATTTGCCGTGGCGTGAAATTGCCCCAAGGCTCAAGGCTATGGTGACTGATTACAAGGAATATGATCGTGCAATGTGGCGGTATATGAACGCGGAAATCCTCTACATTGACGACTTCTTAAAAGGAAATGTTACGGACGCCGATATTAATCTCGCTTATGAACTATTGAATAAGCGATACATGAACACGAAATCTAAGGCGCGAACTATTATATCAAGTGAAAGAAGCCTCGGGGATATAACAGCTATCGATGAGGCAATCGGCAGTAGAATTGCCGAACGTTCCGTTGGGTATTGGATAGCGACGCCCAATGATAATTATAGGCTAAAAGGAAGGGGGTGAGGCTTATGATATGTCCAATGATCTCATGCAAGCGCCTAGAGCCGTATATGTGCGAGGGCGCTAAGTGCGCGTGGTGGATAGGTGACGAGGAACAGGGTGACTGCGCTGTTAAGGAAGTCGCCACCTCCGTCGTTGAGATCGGCGCAATTATGGATGTGGAGCAGCTTTCACATATTTTGAATACAAATAAATAATTTTAGGAGGTAAAATATGCGCAAAAAAACCAAAATAACTATTTCTTATGATCCTGAAACTGAACTTGACGAATCAATAGCTTGCACTAGAGACCTTCTTGCTCAAGGCTATAGTGTTAAGCCAATAAGAAATAATGACAGCAAATACAATAAAATTAGCTATGTACGCTACGATAAAGTTAATGCCAAAAAACCTTGATTTTTCAAGGGTTTTATGGTACAATACATACAAATATTGAAGTACCCGCTCCGCCTTGGAGCGTAGCCACAAACGGCGAGGGAAGCATGATTTTTTGCTCCCTTGCCGTTTTTTTATTTGGCATTTCAAAACAAGGAAAGGCGGCTGGCCTTGCGCTGGAAGATGTGCGGGGCTGCTGCACGGTGACTTGAAATGTGATTGTTTTTTGCATTTATCCTCCATGTGCTTCCCGGTGCTCTGTTTGCGTGGATCATCGGGCGGCATTTGGGAGGGTAAGAGACAACAAATACCGATAATTACCAAAAAGGTATAACGAAAGGAGGCAAGTATGACCGAGAAACAGCAAAAAGCGCTTGCGGCGCTGATAACATATCCCACACGCGAACAGGCGGCGGAGGCTGCGGGCATTACCTCCAAGACCCTGAGAAAGTATCTGCAAGACCCCGAATTTAAGGAGGCTTATGCAAGAGAGAGCCACAACATTATTGATGAGGCAACAAGACAGGCACAAAGTGGACTTGCCCCGGCTCTGGAAACCTTGCGGGAGATAGTGGAGAGTGATGCTTATTCGCCCTCTGTACGCATACAAGCGGCGCGAACGCTGCTTGAGTACACCTTGCGTCTGACCGAAATAACGGACATTCTCCGGGCTTTGGAGGAGACCGAGGGCTGATGTACTACGACCACTTAAAGCGGCGCGTGGGCGCTGCTATGAAGCAGAAACGCCTTGAGCGTGAAGCTTTGGCGGCGGTGCGTGATATCGATATATATCAACACATAGCCCGAATATACCACCCGCTCCACGCTGATATTAAAGCCGGAGCGTATACTTCATACAACTTGCCTGGAGGTCGAGGCAGCGCAAAAAGCTCCTTTGCGGGCTTTGAGATTGTTGATGGTGTAATGGAAGATGAGACGGGGCTTTCGAATGCGATTGTATTTCGTTATGTTGCCAACACCTTGCGCGATTCTGTGTATTCGCAGATTGCATGGTGCATAGAGCAATTGGGCGTTAGTCACCTTTGGCAAGGCAGGGTATCACCGATGCAGTTTACCTATCTACCAACAGGCGCACAAATAATTTTTAGGGGCTTGGATGATTCAAACAAGCTGAAATCAATAAAGCCTCAAAAGGGTGTATTTAAGTACATTTGGTTTGAGGAATTTAGCGAGCTGCCGGGGCCGAATTTCCTCCGCTCCGTCATGCAGTCTGTACAGCGTGGCGGTGATAACTTCATCGTGTTCCGTACATTTAACCCGCCAATAAGTCAGAACAATTGGGCTAACCTCTACATAAACGAGCCTGACGCAAGGGCCATAACGCTGCACACGAACTATACGGACGTGCCCCGTGAATGGCTGGGCGAGGCGTTTTTGTATGAGGCGGAGCGGTTAAAGGAGATTAACCCGAGGGCGTACGAACATGAATATATGGGTGTACCTACAGGCAGCGGCGGTGAGGTTTTCCCCAATATCGAAGTGCGGACGATTACGGACGATGAAATTAAGTGTATGGGCTATGTATTTCAAGGGCTTGATTTTGGCTTTGCCGTTGATCCTCTATGTTTTGTTCGTGTTGCCTACGACCAGCGGAAAGAAATCGTTTATTTGCTTGATGAAATCTACGAGCGCCATTGCAGCAACGCCCGACTAGCTAAGCTGATAGAGGAAAAGCACTATGATGATGTGCGTATAGTTGCGGACAGCGCAGAGCCGAAAAGCATAGCCGATTTGCGCGGCCTTGGGCTTTCGTGCAAGTCTTGTCATAAAGAGCCGGGGTGTGTTAATTATCGCGTTCGATGGCTGCAGCAGCGGCGCATTGTTATTGATCCGCAGCGAACACCCAACGCATACAAGGAATTTACTCAGTATTCCTATGCAGTTGACAAGGACGGTAATTTGCTCGCGGAGTTGGTGGACAAAGATAATCATAGCATTGATGCCGTGGCGTATGCGCTTAACAGCGTAATCTATAGACGAGATAATCCAGCATAAGGAGGCGAATAATGGGTTTTTTGATTGTTAATTGCCGTTCCTGCGGCGAAAAGTACAGCCTGCACGGAGATATGGTGTTTGATAAAAGCGCTAATGCCTGTCCTTCATGCTCTGCGGAGATTCAGCGGAGCTTTTGGGATAGATATGTTATTCCGGCGTGGGCGGCATATGAAGATGCAAACAGAGATTTGAAGAATATACACACTGGAAATAATGACCCGTTGTTTAAGATTGAATACAAAGCGGGCAAAGGCTAAGGAGGTTTAATGTGGGAATGTTTTTTATCGGCGCTGCTGTTTTTCTTGTGGGCGCTGTGTTTGGCGCTGCAATATACGGTGCTGGAACAGTCGGCAATAGCAGAGTAGAGGCGAGAAAGGCAACGGAGGTAAAGCATGAGTAATCATACATACGTTGGCGGCGGCGTTTATCGAAGCGCATCAAAGCCAAAGGCATATACTGGCCCGGCTATAAAAAAGGAAGAAGATAAAAAGCCCAGCACAGTCCTTGGGGTGGAAGTGGACGAGCTTACACACAATCGTTATAAAACACGCACCTGGGATATAAACGGTAATCAATATAGTTTGCTGGGTGTGATGCTTTGGGCCACCTCAAAGGAAATTGCGACCGCTTACCCTGAGGACGGTAAAGCGGCACGAGAAACGTATATGTCAATACTGGATGAGCTGGAGGCGGTAAACCCCGCCGGCGTTGCCAAAGCTCGCCGAAAGTTGGATAACACAGCGATTCAAATTACAGGCGAAAGGATGATGAAGCCAATGAAGCATAACAATTTCGGCGGATATCTTGAGGATATCGATGCCATATATAAAGCAGACAGAAGCCAGCGAGAAAAAATAGACGCTGGGTTTAAGCAGATAGAGGCGGAGTGTGAGGCGGTTATGGGAGCCCATCCCGGAATCGATAATCCGGAGCGGCTTATTGCACAGGGCAATCTCCTTGCGGCTAAGAAAAAATACAAGGCAGATGTTGAAGAGCTTAAGAACAAGCACCTTGCCAGCGTAAAAGCAGTAAGGCAGGAGATGGTTGAACATCTTACGGACTTTTATCGTGCAGACCCTGGCATGCTGGATGAAAAGGCTATACAGTTCATTAATTCCGGCATTGCTACTCCTGCGGAGCTTGCACATCTCGCCGGGCAGTTTAGGGGCAATCCTACTATGCTCAGAATGATAGGACAACACGCAAAGACTCTTAAGGAGAAATACAAGAACTATACCACAGGAGCGGGCCGCGATAACTATATGATTTGCGTACAGCTTTCCAGCGAGGCGGCTCGGGTTGCCGCCGATGTAAATACCAAGGATGAACTTAACCTTTTTGACGGTTTGGCGGCATTGGCGGAGCGTGGTGTTTGCCGTCAAGAATTTCAGCATGGCGGATTTGAAAAAACGTGGGCTAAATTCTACGCGGGCCACGTGGAGGCAATGCGTAACGTTGACAGATTGGCAGAATAAGCCGGGGTGTTACATTAGGGGGTGATGTAATGGCAGATGGCTCTATAATCATCGATACTCATATCAACACCGCACAGGCTCAAAAAGACTTTGCGAATCTCCGAAAGAAGATAATAAAACTATCTTCCGATCTCGGCAGCAAAACAAGCAAGCAAAACGCCATTGCCCGCGAGATGGACAAGGCAAGCGCTGCTGCGGAAGAAACACGCAATAACATCCGGCAGCTTAAGAGCGAGATTGCTACTCTTGAGGCGGTTAATCTCAGTGATAATACTTCCGCGCAATATCTGAGCGCACAATCTCGTTTGCCGGAGCTTCGCGCACGGCTGGATGACGAAAGGGTAAAGCTGCGAAGTCAGGGAGCGGAAGCGGATAAAACCGCTAAAGAATATCAAGAGATAACCCGCGAGATAGACCGCATTAACGCCGAGTTGGAAGAAGCGGGAACACGGGCGCGGCACTTAGCTCATGCAATAAACGGCAGCGGTGAAACGCCTGCAAAAGGTATAAGCCGAGCAGCCACGGCAACGGCTAAATTCAAAAAGCGCATTGTAGAGCTTACAAAAAGTGCTTTGATTTTTTCCGTTCTTACAAGAGCGCTAACTGTTATGCGTAATTGGCTCGGCAATGCTGTTGCGGCAAGCGAGGAAGCTTCTGCGGCTTTTGCGCAGTTTAAGGGAACGCTTCAAGGACTGGCAGCCCCGATTCTCAACTCGGTTATTCCCGTACTTACAAGGGTTGTGCAAGTCATAACCCAAATTATAAGCCTGCTTTCTCGCGGCGTGTCGGCTTTGTTTGGTATGACTAACAAACAAGCCTTAGACAGCGCAAAAGGGCTTAACGCCCAACAAAAAGCGCTTGAGGGCGTAGGTGGCGCTGCTTCTGATGCAGAAAAGCAGCTCGCCTCTTTCGACGAGATAAACAAGCTGACCGAGCCGAGCGCCGGAGGTGGAGGCGGCGGCAGTGCTGATGTCGGTGCAACTTTTGAGGAAGTGGAGCTTCCTGCGTGGCTTATCGAGAGCGCCGAAAAGCTGACCGGTGCTTTTAGCAGGCTTCGTGAAGTTTGGGAAAGATTTAAGGCGAACCCTAATGCTCAGAAAACCTTTGAAATCATTAAGGATTTTCTAAAAGCACTTACCAAAAGTGCCATTAACGGACTTACAAACACGGTCAATGTCTTGGCAAGCCTTATTGATCTCTTTGATGCCATTGCAAGCGGTGATGCCGAAAGAACGCTTGAGACCGTTCTTAAGCTGCTTGAAGATATTGCTAAATTGCTTGCCAGTCCGGTTCTCGACATTGCGCAATGGCTGCTTAACGCTTTCGGTGTTGAGGTGGATCTGGATCAGTGGTGGGAAGAAGACATCGCACCATATTTCACCGCAAAAAAACATAAGAAGCTATGGACTGACGCGTTTAAGGGTTGGTCTCAAGGCTGGAAATATGTTCAACAGCACAACAGCGCGGAGATGAGTTCTTGGTGGAGCTACGATGTGGCTCCATGGTTTGCGCCCCAAAAACATGAAAATCTGTGGGCTGAAGCATCCAGAGGCTGGTCTCAAGGCTGGGAATATGTCCGGAAGTATAGTAACACCGCTGTAAATACGTGGTGGACAAATACTGTTGCGCCCCTTTTTAGTCCCGGAAAATGGGCTGAACTTGTGGGAGGCATTAAAGACGGTTTTGTTCGAGGGTTTAAGAAGGCGGCAAACGCTGCTATTGATGTATTAAACGAATTTATTCGCTGGGTAAATCAAAAGCTCATTATCACAATCCCCGAAAAGACCATCGCTGGTGTGAAACTCTGGGATCGGCAACGCATTATCATAACACAGCTTGACACAATTCCCAACATTCCATATCTTGCGCAAGGTGCGGTTATTCCTCCTAATCGCGAGTTTATGGCCGTGCTTGGTGACCAGAAGTCCGGTACCAACATTGAAACACCTTTGAGCACTATGATTGAGGCATTCCGCACCGCACTTAACGAGGGCGGCTATGGCGGCGCACGAACTGTGGTGCTTGAGGTTGACGGACGTGAACTTGGGCGCGCAACTTTTGACGCATATAACGCCGAGGCAAGGCGCTTGGGTGTGTCTTTGGAGGTGTCAAATGCCTAGAGTGTATTCTTTTTGTGAAAAAAATGAAAGGCGAATAAAATGAGTAATCAAAAAAACGACACAGGCAGCGTTACATATAGCCTTAATGATGCTATTGAAATTAGCATAAATCCCAATGATGCGAAGTTTGCAAGAAAAATGCTAAAAACCTTTGAACTGCTTGATAAAAAGCACGGGGAGTATCTGGTGGAACTGCGCTGCGCTGCAGCTACCGAAGTTTTTGATGTCCGTGACAAATTCGATTCGGAAATGCGGAAGATCATAGACAATAGTCTTGGTGCGCCTGTGTGTGCCGCCTTGTTTGGAGATAATAAAGTTTATTTAGCGTCACGCGGGCGCCCTCTGTGGTGCAATCTCCTATTTGGGGTTATGAATGTGATAAACGAAGATGTGTTGAACAAGCAAAAAAAGGCAAATCCTAGGATTAAAAATCTTATATCTAACTATCAAAAGTCATAATGCTAATAGCATGTGCAGTTATTGTAGGAGAGTACAAAAACAATTATGACAAATGAAGAGCTGGTAATTCTGATCCAACAGGGGGAGCGCCATTTGCTCCCCCAGCTTTGGGAGGGAGTGCGCCGCTATGTCGCCAAAATAGCCCGCTCCTATATGGTGATTTATGATGGGCGTTATGGCGTGGAAATTGATGATCTGATGCAATCCGGCTTCCTTGCCATGGTGAACGCTGTTGAATCGTACACACCCAGAGAAGCTAATTTTCTGACATGGCTTACATACCATGTTAAAACCGCATTTGCAGAGGCAACGAACAGACGAACAAAAAGCCAGAAGAGAAACCCGCTTCACATTGCGTCAAGTCTTTATGATCCTATGCCCGGTGATGAAGATGGGGAACTGCTATTGATGGACACCATACCCGGCCCCGATGCCTTTGAAGATGTGGAGGCTAAAATATACCGGGAGCAGCTCAGAGCCGATCTTGAGGCTGTATTATCTACCATCCCGGAGAAAAATGCAGATGTTCTCCGCTTGCATTTCTTTGAGGACAAAGAGTTGACGGAGATAGCCGAGAGCCGAGGCATAAGCACGGCAGCCGTCAGCGCTTACAAGCGTGAGGGATTGCAAAAGATGCGCCAAAAGGTCAACACAAGGCAAGGTGCAAAGCTCAAGGCATATATAGAGGAACGCATGAACTATCATAGCGGCATGGGCTTGAAGCGGTTTACAAACACAATGACATCACCCATCGAAATGGCGGTGCTTTTGCGTGATCGTCTGGAAAATGAGTTTTTTGCTCCCGTCTATGTGCCTGGATGGTGCAATCAAAGCAGCAGCGGTAAGTGGAGAGCGGAAAGTCTTGTTTAAAGCCGATTTTAAAGCCGTATGAGCCGTTTTGTGCCGGTTTGCATAGTTGGCCTTGAAAATGGGAAAAGCTATACACGATGAAATGTGGCCTTAAATAGCAACGCCCATTAGTAAAGGAGGCGAACATAATGACGTTGGAAGAGATAAAAGCATCTGATAGGGAGATGCTAATCCCCAATGACATTGCAGCGGCGCTAGGCGTTAACCCTCACAGCATACGCCTTCAGGCGCAGGGCGATCCCGGCAAACTCGGGTTTAATGTCTGTGTTGTTGGTAGCCGAACTTTGATACCGCGCTTGCCTTTTCTTAACTTTGTTCTTGGTGAAAACGCAAATGACGCGACTATCTTAAACGAATTTGAGGCATTGAACAGAAAAATTGATGAGATAAAAACTATGCTGGAGCAGCTATTAAATGAAAAAAGCAACAAGAGCGGGGAATAAACTCCGCTCTTGTTGCATCTGTAAGCAATTATCCGCGAATTAGGCCAAACCAAATAAAAGAAATACAATTTATTATCGCCACATAGGGATAATACCACTTTCCCCCTAAATTGTATTTTTTCCATATAATGACGCTTATTATGCTAATTACAGGAATTGCAATTAAAAAAAATACTTTCATATTACCTCCGCTGTGATCTCTAATGCTAATTTAAGCGCAAATTCTACCTGCTCGGGGGTTGCATTGACGATTAACCTAATCGCTTCGTTTATAAGTTCCTCGCGTGTCATTTTATCGGGCTGTTTCATATTTTTCCTCCTTGATTTACTCGGGAGGGCTTGCTATAATATTGGTGCAAGCCCCTTTGGTTTGTCGTGTGCCTCTTGCATCTGGCTTTGGTCGGCGTTGATGCAAGGGGCTGTTTTTATGTTTCTGTGAAAAACTGGGCCATAGTGATACCTAGCCCATTGCATAGCGTCTCAATGCTGTCAACGCCTAATTGCCCGCAGCGAAGCTCGGTATTTTTTAATGTGGAATATGGAAGATTTGCTAGTTTGCACAATGCGTGGAGCGTTAAATCACGCTCTGCCGCAAGTTGCTTAACTCGGTCAACTGTGTTCAAATATATCCCTCCTTTGTTTGTAACCTCTTGACGATACTATATTAACACGGTTAACAGTACATTTCAATATGTAAACATGACAAAGTTAACAGTACATTTTTGTGCAATATTTGTACTGTTAACCCTAGCTATTCTGTGTTATAATGACACGGAAGGGAGGCGCTACAATGACATTATCAGAGGCCAGAAAAAGAGCCAATGCCAAATGGGATGGCGAGAATATGGCAACTCTCGGCTGCAAGGTCAAAAAAGACCAGGCGGAGAAATTCAAGGCCTATTGCTCCGAACAGGGCAAGACTGCAAACAATGTGCTTAAAGAGTATGTGCTTGAGTGTATAGGTGAAAACGAAAAGGCCGAGGAGTGATCCCCGGCAAGCATATAACACAAGATGTAGTATATGTAAGCGCAAAAAAAATTACCCATTGTGTTGCAAAACTGCAACTTTTTGCATATAATATAAGTGCAACAACAAAAGTTGTTGTCAGATATAAGAATGACTTATTGTGTCGTCTTGCTGTCTGCCCCGCTCTCAGCACGCCGCCTGTTTTCGGGCGACTAATAAATACGAAACCTGCTTTAGATTGCCCCCTGCAGTTCGGGGACTTATAAATTGGCTGCTTGAAAAGGTCCTCCCTGCGTTGCCCCGCGGGGGGGATTTTTCCTTACATGAAAGAGAGATAAGATATGAGCGTTTCTATATTTGGGCTTTGTGTAATATCTGACGACTATTTTGTAGACTATCCCAGTATAAGTCATATGAGCAACAAGCACGAAAATCGTCCGTATTATCTTGCAGTTAAGCAAGATAATGGAATTATTTGGGTCGTTCCACTTAGCAGCCAGGTGGAAAAGTATGAGGCTAAAATAAAAGCGGATGAAGAAAAGCATGGTACGTGCATTTACTATTATGTAACACGTCTAAAGGGCAAAAAAAGTGCTTTCCTCATTGGTAATGTAATACCGGTAACGGATCATTACATAAAAAAGCCATTCACAGTAAATAATGTTCCTTTTGTAATTCAAGACAAGAATGACATAAAGTTGATTAAAAGCAAATTAAGCCGGTATCTTACGCTTGTAAGACAAGGCAAAATGAAGCCTTCGGTTGATATTTTGGGAATAGAAAAGTCGCTGCTTACTGGCGAAAAAAGATGAGGTCAGCGCATTTAAAACCGTGACAAAACCGCGACCACCATCAAAAAACAGTATATTTTAACACACAATAAGATACGACAAGATACAACAAGCAAAACCCGCAACCCATTGAAATACAAAGGATTGCGCCGATAAGATACGATAAGATACAAGAGCAAAAAACAAACAAAAAAGAATTGGTAAGGATGAGGTCGGCGGTTCGAATCCGCCCAGCAGCTCCAAGATATCTCGTGTATTCGTTGAATATACGGGATTTTTTGTTTTTAGTGAAAGTCTTGGAAATTGTATAAAATTGTGCAAAATTGGCCTATGATGGTTACAAGATGGTTACAAAATAATCCGAATTTTGGTCGCTCTTACATTAAGAGCGGCTTTTTTGTTTGTAACGATTACATATATATCCAATCCGGTAATTTAGTAAATCAATTTGAGTTATGAGACTGTTTGGTTTCTGTGCAAAGTTTTACAATTGTTCTTATGAGTGCGATGGGATATGCAATCCATCCAATAAAAAGTGAAATTATGAGGCGCAACACAAACGCAATGGCAATTACGGGAATGCTGCCAACAGCATAAAATCCGCCCAGAATATTTCGGGCAATCTTCCAACCATGCGGAACACCCGCAAACACAAGCCCCATAAGCAAGGCTTGCCCGAAGGCATCGGGATCCTGTCCATTAACAATAAAAAAGCCTATCGCGAATCCAATCATACCCTTTATAATTAGTTTTCTCAGTTCAGCTTTCATAAATTTCCTCCATAATGGTTACTAAATGTATGTTTAAGGGAGTCTATGGCTATATCATAACATATTTTTTTGAGTTAGTGAAGTATCACTAACATATTTTCTTTGCGTGAAATATCATTTTTGTGATAAATCACTAAGGAGAGTTGCGATGAACACTCAGCAGGCCGTGGCAAAACGTATACGAGATTTGTGCAAAGAAAGAGGAATAACCCCCAATGGCATCAGTATCATATCCGGCGTGCCTCAGGCAACGGTTAAGAGCATTCTAAACGGTGAAAGCAAAAATCCGGGAACCGTAACCGTAAAAAAGCTCTGTGATGGATTTGATATTACCCTCGGTGAATTTTTCTCTACAGAGGATTTTGATAAACTTGAGCAGGAAATAATATAGTATTTTGTAGATATATGTACTGCACGACCACC
>JAZNZR010000063.1:0-19080 GCA_045595025.1 Oscillospiraceae bacterium
GATGCCAGGATCAGACCGCCGGCCCAGCCGGGCAGGTTCATCATCAGGGTGAACAGAGCCTGCTTGCCGTCAACGACGTTGTTGCCGGCCAGGTCAAGAAGCTGACCGTTGAAGGACAGGACCTTTGCGCCCATGCCGAGGAAAGCGGTGGCAAAGCCGAAGGGAGCAACGACGAAAGCGGTGATGATGCAGGCCTTCTTTGCGGTGGGAACGTCCTTGGCAGCCAGAACGGGCTGGATACCGGCCTGAGCAGTGCAGGCGCCGAACAGAGAAGCGATCAGCCAGGAGGAAACCTTGCTTCCGCCGATGGTGAACATATTGAAGTAGTTGGTGCACTTGTCGCCAATCTCTGCGCCGTTGGCAAGAGCATCGGCCTCAACAGCATGGATACCAGCAACAAACTCGCTCCAGCCGCCAAGCTTGCTGACGACCATGACAACACCGAGGATGGCGCCGCCGTACATGACAAAGAGGTGAAGGGTGTTGGTTGCGGCAACGGCGTTCATACCGCCGGCCAGAGTGTAGACGATGAAGATAACTGCAAAGATGATGCAGGTGACGTTGAAGTCAAGGCCGAGAATGGCAACGCCGAGCTTACCGGCAGCGACCATCTGGGAAAGACCGACAGCCAGCATAACGAAGATCAGCAGAGCGGAAGAAACGGTACGTGCCTTCTTGCCGAAGAACTGCTGGATGATGCCGGGAACGGTAACGGAGTCAACGCTGCGGTAGAGCTTTGCAAAGCAGAGACCCAGGAACATAGTGCCAACTGCGTTAGCAATGGTGTACCATGCGCCGGAGAGACCGTAGTTGAAGCCGTATTCGGAGACACCGGTGGTTGCGGTGCCGCCCAGCCACTCACCGGTGGAGGCGCAAACGATAGCCAGAAGACCCATCTGAGCACCGACGAAGGAGTCGGAACCCTTGCTCTTGCGGCCGGAGAGAACGCCAATGAGAACGGTGACGGCGAAGTAAATGATAATGACTATAAGCTGAACAGACATTTTTATCAAATCCTCTTTCTTTTCTCAATATGAATGTTTTTTCTTGCCTATTTTTACCATCGACGAACAAGTGACAGCATATTGTTGTCAGGGGCTGCTGCCCCTTGGTCATCGATGGTCTTTTGCGGACATTGTTTTCCGGGGCAGTGTCCGAAAAAATTCGGACACTGCTTCGGTTTTGCGGCGGAATGTGGACAGAGCGCCGGGGCTCCGGTCAATCCCTCCGTCTCGGCTATCGCCGAGCCACCTCCCTTTACACAAGGGAGGCTTTAGTGATGGCGAGAGATTTTGCCGGATAAGAAGGCGGGTGGGCGCGGGAATACTTTGTGTATTTCAAGCCCGCCCAACGCACTTATACGGCACAAGATCCGGCATCACACGGGGTCAGCCATGAATTTCTTGGTAACGTTAAAGATCTCGAAGAGCTGCTTATCGCGCTTTGCCTTGAGAGCTTCCATGTCAACGCCTTCGTAGCTATAGAAGCCTTCGCCGGTCTTGATGCCCAGCTTGTTTGCGTCAACGAGGGTCTGGAGGGTGGTGGGAGGATTATCCCACTGGGGAGCTGCATAGGACTTGTTCTTGAAGTTGTTGAAGGTCATGTCAACGCCGCCGAAGTCCATACGCTTGCACAGACCGAGAACGCAGGCGCGGGGGATGAAGGAAGCCTTTGCAGCAAGGTCAATGGCCTCAGCATCGCAGTAGCCGCCGTCCAGGAGGAAGAAAACTTCCTGGTTCAGGCACTGCTGGAGACGGTTGACGATGTAGCCCTTGATGAACTTCTTCATGAAAACAGCGGTCTTGCCGCAGTTATTGAGCATGGTGACAGCGATGTCAGCATACTCCTGAGGAGCGGTCTCGCTCTTGACAACCTCTACGAGAGGAATGACATGGGGAGGAGCATACCAGTGGCAGATGATCATCTGGGGGAGGAGCTGCTCAGGAACAACCTCAAAGATGTTCAGAGCGGAGGTGTTGGAAGCGATGATAACATCGGAGGGAACGCATGCTGCCAGCTGAGCATAGAGAACTTCCTTTGCGTCGCGCTTTTCAACGATGGTCTCCTGGATGAAGTCAGCACCGGCAACGGCCTCTTCAACGGTGAGGGCGAAGCTGATACGGCCGAGGATTGCGTCCTTGCTCTCGGTGAGCAGGCCTTCCTCTTCGAAGGTATCCAGCTGGCTCTTCAGGGAAACGAGAGCCTTGTCTCGGGTGGATTCGCTGCGGGTCCACATGGTGACCTCGTAGCCGCCCATTGCATAGGTCTGAGCAATTCCGGGGCCCATGGTGCCGGCACCCAGAACGGCGATCTTTTTGATATCAGCGAGAGTTTTCATTCTAAAACTATCTCCTTATTCCGTGGGTTTTTTGGTACTTTTAAATAAATTGTCTCTACATACATCTTGCCCCACAAAGCACTTGTGAGGCAAGATGGGGTAAACTGAGTTGCGCCGGGGGATGGACGGTCAGCTTATGTATTCATAATCGGGACCATCCTTCGGCAGAAGCTCGAAGCTTCTTAACTTACCACTGGGTGCCCTCTTCCCAAGCAACGAGACGGACGAAACCGCCGTCAGCAGCTTCGCAGCGGAAGGGGAATGCGGCGATGGTCATGCGCTTGCCGGTGATCTCATCGATGTCACCGCCGGCGTTCTCAACAGCGATAACACCGTGCTGGCCATAGAGTCTGTGGCAGGGCTCATAGTCGGGGTAGTCAACGTCGATGTCACGGCCGGTAGCCAGCTTGTAGTTGTTGGCGAGCCAGGGCATCTGCTCACGAGCGGGGCAATGCCATACGACAGAGTCGCATGCGCCGTAGGTACCGGAGATACCCTTGATCTTCTTTTCGAACATCAGCCACTTTGCCAGCTCGGGACCGTTACCGGCATAGTAGTTGTAGTACTTATCGTTGTTCTTTCTCCAATAGTGATGGAAACCGGTGTTGAGGATGACCCAGTCGTTGGGACGGATCTCAAGGCCGTCCTTATCGAGAGCTGCCTGAACATCTTCGGGAGTGATGATGTGCCAGATAACGCCCTTCTTGTCGGGGGTCTCAGCCCACTCGCCCATGCGTGCGGGATCGCCTTCAGCAGCGTTGAAAGCCTTCTCGAACTCTTCAGCCATCCAGCGAAGGTCTACGATAACGCCGGAGCCGATGCAGTGCTCCAGGGGGAGCTCAGCGAGGGTGTAGCCGTAACGTGCGCGGTCAACCTCTTCCTCGTGGAGGGTGTGGTTGGGAGCATCGCAGTGGGTACCGGCATGGAGAGTACCGGTGTAGGTGCAGGTTCTCTTGTGGAAACGCTCGAGATACTGGCCGCGGGGGAAGTTCAGGTCGCTGCGTGCGCCGGGGAAGGGCCACAGGGGGGTATCCCAGCCCCAAGGCATGGAGAGGTCCCAAATCTTGGGCATCTTCTCGGTCTCGAGATAAAGTTCTTCTTTTCTAAGGGGCATGTATGCCATAGTGCTTTTCCTCCTGAGAATTTTTATTTGTTTTTTGCTCCCCACATTGTAAACCTTGGAATTATTCCAAAGTCAAGCAAAAAACCTTGCAATCCCTTTGAAAAATGGCTATAATACGGATATATTATTGAGCTATGCCCAATCCTTTTCAAGCTCAGAAAGGAAGTGACCCCGTGAAATATAAAATAGGCGATGTTGCCCGAATTCTGGGCGTTTCAACTGATATTCTCCGCTATTATGAGCGCAAAGGCGTGGTCACTCCCGAGAAAGATATCAACAACGACTACCGCTACTACGATGCCTGGCATATCAACTTTCTGATGGATTGCCTCTGGTTTAAAAACTACGGTTTTTCCATTGAACAGATTGCCGATATGGTGCGAATTCCCGGCGCCCGGGAGCTTGGCGAGCTTTTCGCTCTCAAGGAGGAGGAGCTTCGCGCCCATATCCGCCGCTGCCAGCTCCTTCTGCGCCGCAGCGAAGAACACCGCGCCTCCCTTGAGATGATAGACTCCCTTCTTTATAAGTGCGAAATTGCCGATAGCCCCGAATTTGTGCGCTTTATCGACAGAGTGGGCAGCAACTATATGACTGACCCCCTCACCAACGAATGCGCGAAAAAATGGCTGGAGGTTCTCCCCTTTAATAACCGTTATTTCGAGATGTCCAGCGAGGCGGTTTTACCCGGACGGGAGGACGATTACCGCTGGGGCTACAGCCTCAGCGCTGAGTATGTGGAGGAGCTGGGTTTTCAGGTTTCCCCGCCCATGATCCGCTTCCCATCCAGAAAATGCATACACACGGTTTTCAAAAACTCCGGAGGCAAGGGCGGTTTCTCCCCCTCCCTTCTTGAGTACGCTCTTGAATACGCCCGCAGAGAAGGCATCATAGTCTTTGGTCCTATCCACGGAGTTTTGCTATGCTCCGTTATGGAAAATGACGCCCTCACCGGTTACTTTGAGGCGTGGATACCCATTGAATGATAATTTAAAGCCCCGACAAGCCGTCGGGGCTTTTGTTGTGCGGCGAGAGGCGTGGGGCTTTTGCCAATCCCTCCGCCCCTACGAGAGAAATCATTGACATTTGCTTGTAGGGAACGGTCTTGACCGTTCCGCAATATACCCCTCATCCGTCTGCCTTCGGCAGCCACCTTCCCCAAGGGGAAGGCTTTGCGGCGGGATGTGGGCATCCCGCCCTACGAATGGTGCGCTTTTTCGTAGGGGACGGCGTCCTCGACGTCCCGCGGGCGAGAGCGTGAATCGCCTCTACGAGAAGCCTTTTGTAGGGAACGGTCTTGACCGTTCCGTAAAACACCTCATCCGTCTGCCTTCGGCAGCCACCTTCCCCTCAAGGGGAAGGCTTTGTTGGCGCGCCCACAATTACTTCCCTCCTCGCGGCATAGCCGCTGCGGTCTTGGCTAAAAATGTGCCACCGGCACATTTTTTTAACGCCCCGACGCCCTACGGGTGCTGAAATAGAACGAGGTGAAATCCCGGTGGCGCCGAACAGGCGCCAAAAAGCAGCAGCGTTCTGAGCGGAAAACGAGGGAAGCACACTAAGATTTAGGCGCTTATTATGTGGCACGACGCCGTTTCTATCTCCGCACCGAGGGGTGTTTCCAAAGAGGGGGCTTTCCTCGCCCCCTCTTTGGCCTGTTTTTCTTTCCATATTCTTTTTGCTGGCACAAAAAGAATATGGCCGTCGGAGACAAAACACCTCATCCGTCAGGGAGGCTTTAAAAAACTAAAAATCCGACCTATGCTTATAGGTCGGATTTTTTGTTTTATCAGACTGAGTGGATATTGCGGTGGAGCAGGGAGCGCTCCCCTCCCGCGATAAGCTCTTCCCAAAGACGCTTTGCGGATTCATTTTCCTGAGGCGCTTTGATTTTTGCCGCCTCATCCGTGCCGCAAAGGGTTTTGTGCCGGGCATTTTTACGGAAAACGCTGCGGTAAGCATCCACGGGCTGACCGCCGCCCATAAGGCAGCCGCCGGGACAGGCCATTACCTCGATAAGATGGAAGCTTTCCTCGCCCTTTTCCACCCTCTCAAGCAGTTCTTTGGCGTTTTTAAGTCCGCTGACAACGGCTATGCGCACTCTCTCGCCGTCAAGCTCCGCCTCAACGCACTCACCCACCGTTTCGCCGCCTTTGTTTTTCACTTCAGCGCGAACCGCCTTTTCGGGGGACAAAAACCGCAGCACAGCCTCCGCCACGCCGCCGCTGATACCGAAGAGGGTTCCGCCGCCGGAGCCCATTCGGAAAGGCTCGTCTGCCTCGCTTTCGGGGCATTTTGCGGCATCCAGACCTTCCAGAGCCATCCACTCCAGAAGCTCGGTGCTTGTCAGGGAGAAATCTATATCCCGCTTTCCCTTGGTATGGGATTTTTCGCGGAGAATTTCCGCCTTTTTGGCGGTGCAGGGCATAATGGAGACGGACACCACTTTTTTATCCTTGCCCTCTCCGCTTTTTTCATAATATCTCCGCAGCACCGCGCCCAGCATCTGCTGGGGAGAGCGGCAGGAGGATATATTTTCCTTAAACCGGGGCAGCTTTTCCTCGCAGTATTTCACCCATGCTGGGCAGCAGCTTGTAAGAAGGGGCAGCTTCTCCCCCTTTTGGAGACGCTGAAGGAACTCATCACCCTCCTCCATAGCGGTAAGATCGGCAGCATACACCGTGTCGTGAACCCGGTCAAAGCCCAGTTTCCGCAGCGCGCCCACAATTTTAGCCATGGAATTTTCCTCCGCGCCGAAGCCCAGAAGCTCGCCCACGCCCACACGGACGGAGGGCGCAATCTGCGCCACCACCAGAGTATCCGGATCGGCAATGGCTTCCTTTACCATTTCCACGCTGCTCTTTATGCGCATTGCTCCCGTGGGGCAGTTGGCATGACACTGACCGCAGCCCACGCAGGGACCATCCGCCAAGGCTCCCGCTTTGGCCCGAATACGGGTTACGCCATTTTCAAAAACCATCTCAAGAGCGCCCACACCCTGCAGACTATGGCAGGTGCGGACACATTCTCCGCAGAGTATGCATTTTTCCGGATCAATCACTATGCAGGGAGAGCTCTCGTCCGCTTTCATGGAGAAATAGAGGGGAGAATTATAATATCTTTCCTCGATCTTGCAATTATTGTTCTTATATATGTTGCAGAGGAGGCTGCGGAGCTGATAAGAGCCCATATAGGGGTCGCAGCCATCGTCACAGCTTGTGAGTATATTGGCGTTGGACTCCCGCCAGCCATAATCGGGAGCCCCCGCTTCGGGATACCACCAGCCAAAGTCGCAGTGGATAACCCGGGGGTCAAGGCTCTCGTCCAGCTTTGCCTTCTGGGTTATGCGTCCACGGAATGTGCGTATCCATACCCAGTCTCCATCCTCTATTCCGCGCTCTTTCGCCGTGTCGGGGTGCATAGCCACTCTCGGGAAGGGGTATTGGCGGCGCAGAGAGCGCACCTGGCGGTTGTTGGAGATGAAATACTGCATCCTTCTTCCGCCTATACTCAGAATATAGGGAAATTCTCTGGAGAGATCGGGGCGGCTGACGGGTGTTACGGGAGGCTCCTTCCAGAATGGGAGCGGGTCACCGCCCACCGCCTCCAGCTCCGTTGACCAGAACTCATATTTGCCCGTGGGAGTGGGAAATCCGCCCCGGGTTTTATAGTTTAAGTACTCCCGCTTTGGAGTATACCAGCCTTTTTCCTTCAATCGGTTGAAGTTCAAATTCTCCATCTCGGGATAGCGCAGCGCCATTTCCTTCAGCTCCCTGTCGAGAAGCTCCTTCTGGCTCTCCGCGCCATAGTCCAGACCCATGCGCTTTAATATATCGATATAGATATCCTCATCGGCTCTCGCCTCCCCCACCTGCACCAGCTTCTGCTGGCAAAGCACGGTATGCTCGGCAAATTCGGGCATGCAGAAAACGCTGTCCACCTCAGGCCACATGGCGGCAGGCAAAACTATGTCCGCCATTGCCGCTGTGGGGGTCATAAACATATCCGTTACAACGAAAAAGTCCAGATCCATCAGGCATTCCCGCACTCTCGCGCTGTCGGGAAGGGAGATGAGGGTGTTATTGGCAAAGCTAAGCATCGCCCTTATCTTATAGGGATATTCCATTCTTATGGCATCCAGCACCTGATGGGGGTTGGCATAGGGCTTCAGCTTTCTGTAGGGATAGCTGTTGATAAGCCTTTCATCGGGAACTTTGGGAGCCCGCTTTGTGGGTACGATCTTTTTGCTCTCCACAAAGCCGCCGGGCACATCGTAGCTGCCCAACAGTGCCGGGAGGAAATATATTGCCCGGCTTGTATGGGTGGCGTTGAAGCCGTGCTCAAAGGCGCAGCCCCACTCCAGAGCCATGGGGGTATTTTCCGCCATCATCCGGGCGGCGCGGATTATATCCTTTGTGGGCACCCATGTTATCTCGCTGACTTTTCGCACCTCGTATTCCTCGGCGCGCTTTGCCAGCTCTTCAAAGCCGTAGCTCCAGTTTTCCACAAATTCGTGGTCGTAGAGATCCTCATGGATGATAACATTTATTATAGCCATGGCCAGCGCCCCGTCCGTGCCGGGACGAATGCGCAGCCAAAGGTCGGCATGCTCCGCCATCTCCGTTTTCACCGGGTCAATGACAATGAGCTTTGTGCCGTTTTTGGCGCATTCCTTGGGATGCCACTGCAGCTCTCCGTCCGCGCCGCTGACGGCGGGGTTTGCTCCCCACACAACAAGGCATTTGGGCTTTTTCTCCCCGTAGTAATCCACGCAGCCATAGGTGCCGGAGGTGGAAAAGCCAGCATTTTTCCGGGGTCCGAGGCATATCAGCGCGCCGGAGGAGGTTATATTGGGAGTTCCGAGAGCGGAGGTGAAGCGCCAGAGATAGGGCACAACATGCCGCCCCGTACCCGTTATGGCAGAAATGCACTCCGGGCCGTATTTATCCCTCAGCAGGCTAAGCCGCCCCGCAATGGAATCGAGAGCTTCGTCCCAGCTTATCTGCACCCATTTGCCGCTTCCCCGGGGGCCGTTGCGCTTAAGAGGATGCAGCAGGCGATAGGGGTGATACATCTGCTCGATGATAGTGAGCCCCTTCTCGCAGCCCCGCCCCATATTCAGGGGAGCATCCGGGTCAGGACGCACCTTGACCACCTTCCCGTCCTCCACGGTGAGAATATGGACGCAGCCTCCGTGACAGCCACGGCAGGCAGCGCGAAATTCATTTGCTTTGAGACCCACGGCGATTCTCCTTCCTCCCGGTAAAAATCCCTATTGCATACCGGTACTGATTACAGTATAATGCCCACATAAACATAAGTAAAATCAATTATTCAAATGTCAAGGATAGTATATACCTATGAATAAACCTCATATAAGCGCCAATCTTGAATATTACCGCGCTTTTTACTACGCTGCCAAGCATAGCTCCATAACTGCGGCTGCACGGGAGCTTTGTCTGACTCAGCCCACGGTAACGGGCGCCATACGCCGTTTGGAGGAACAGCTTAATGCCAAGCTCTTTCTGCGGCACAAAAAGGGTGTCAGCCTCACCCACGAAGGTCTAATCCTCTGGCAGCGTATTGAGCCCGCCTTTAATCTTATCCTTTCCGCGGAGCAGGAGCTGGAGCAGTCCAGAGCGCTGGAAGGGGGCTCCCTTCGCATAGTTTCAACGGAGATGAGTTACCGCACCTATATTCTCCCCAAGCTCCAGCAGTTTACAGCAGACCATCCCAAGGTGAAAATCCGCTGCCGCAACGCCCTTACCGAGGACGTACTGGAGATGGTGAGAAAAGGGGAAACGGACATTGCCATTCTCCATGCCCCCTTCCCCGATGGGGATGATCTGAATTTCCGATATATAAGCAGCATCGAGGAATGCTTTGTTGTGGGTCCACGATACCGTTTTCTTTGCGATAAGCCCCGTTCTCTCGCGGAGCTTGCGGAATACCCCATGGTTTCCACCCCCACTGGCTCTTCCACCAACCGCTTCATATCCTCCCTTTTCGCCCAAAGCGGGCTCAGCTTCAATCCGGATATAGAGGTTACCACAATCGATCTTGTAATTCAGGCGGTTGAAAACGATCTGGGAATAGGAACTCTGCCCACAAGCGAGGTTGAGCAGCAAAAGCACAAGGGCAATATGTTCCGTATCCCCGTTTCGGATCTTTCCATGGAGCGCAAGGCCTATGTTATTACCGGCAAATATATGCCCCTTTCCCCTGCGGCGCAGAAGTTTATCGACCATTATCTCCTTCACGATTGAGTTCATCCCAAAAATGAAAGAAAAGCCGGCGCATAGCGTCGGCTTTTTTATTTGAAAGGGAAAAAAATAAAACCGCTTCTTCACATGAGAGGGGTGTGAAAAAACGGTGTTTATTTTAATCACTCGGCCATGTCGTTGAGCTTCAGGGTCATCTGGCTCTTCTTGTGAGCGGCCTTGTTCTTGTGGATCAGGTTCTTGCCTGCTGCCTTGTCAACAGCTTTGACAGCCACTTTATAGGTGCTGACGGCTGCTTCCTTGTTGCCCTCGGCAACGGCTGCATCGAATTTCTTGACTGCGGTTCTGAGAGCGCTGCGCTCAGCCTTGTTCTTGGCATAACGAGCCTTTGCAAGCTGGTCTCTCTTCGCGGAAGACTTAATGTTGGCCATGTTTCAATCGCCACCTCCTCCTATAAGTATAAGCGGTCAAATGCACTGTATACGGCACGGCGCATATGGACACACGAATGGTATTGTAACAGCAAGAGCTTGAAAAATCAAGGGTTTTTTTAACTTTTTTTGAAAAAATACATATATTTTTTTGTGAAAGATATACTAATACAAAATCTTGATTTTTCTGAAAGGTCAGGCACAATGAGTAGTAGAATACGCACCGATCTGGCAATAGAGGCAGAGCCTCTTTTCCGCTCAAAGCCCTCCCATCCGGAGTCCCTGCCCGGTCTTCGCTGCAGGGAGGAAACGCGCCGGGGCTTCAGCGTTTCCACCGTTGAGGTGCTGGATGAGCGGGGCGAGGCGGCTGTAGGCAAGCCAAAGGGGCGCTATATCACCCTTGAGCTGGGAGCCCTTCTCCGACGGGAGGAAAACGCCTTTGCCGAGGCCTGCGCCCTCCTTGCCGAGGAGCTGCGCTCTCTGCTGCATCTTCCAGATATTTCCAGCATTCTGGTGGCGGGGCTGGGTAATCGGGATATAACCCCCGATGCTGTTGGGCCTATTGCCGTGGATAATCTCATGGTCACTAGGCATCTGCGCTCTGCGCTGCCGGAGTATTTCGGCTCTTTCAGAAGCGTCTGCGGTCTTTGCAGCGGGGTTTTGGGCACAACGGGCATAGAAAGCGGAGAGATCATCGCCGCCGTATGCAGGAAAGTAAAGCCAGCCGCGGTCATAGCCGTGGATGCTCTCGCCTCACGCTGCACGGAGCGCCTTTGCCGCACGGTGCAGCTTTCCGATACGGGCATAGTTCCCGGCTCGGGAGTCGGCAACGCAAGGCTTGCCCTTAACGAGGATACTCTGGGTGTTCCCGTCATCGCCGTGGGTGTTCCCACAGTGGTGGATGCCGCCACGCTTGCATATGAGCTTATAAAAGACTCGGGACTTGAGATAGATGCTTCTCAGCTTGCTTCCGGTGCGGGGCTGATAGTTACGCCAAGGGATATTGACAAAAATGTCCGGGATATATCCAAGCTTATCGGCTACGGCCTGAACATGGCTCTCCACGAAGACCTCGGCATAGAGGATATAGATATGTTTTTATCCTAAGAGATTTCAGCGCGCCGGGCGGCCATAGGCTCCCGCCCTACGGGGGCGCGGAATAATTACGAGGTGCAATCCCGCACCTATAAGCCTTCCTCCTGAGGAAGGCTTTATGAGGCGGGAGCAAGCTTCGCGAAGCGAGGCAGGAATGGAAGGTTTTCGCGAAGCGAAAAGCCCAACCGCCCTACGGGGGAGCATTACGAGGTACGAACCCCGTGGCGCCGAACAGGCGCCTAGGTGCAGCAGCGTCCTGAGCGGAAATCGAGGCAAGCACTCTAAGGTTTAGGCTCCCATTATGTGGCACAATGTGTTTCCCATTTCCGCACTTGGGGAGTTTCCAAAGAGGGGTTTTAATTCCCCTCTTTGGCCTGTTTTTCTTTCCATATTCTTTTTGCTGGCACAAAAAGAATATGCCCGTCGGAGACAAAAACCGGCAATCCCTCCGTCTTTTGCCTGCGGCAAAATCCAGCTCCCTTTACACAAGGGAGGCTTTAAAGGCCCGAAGACCTCGCGCCCCGCAAAAAAGGCTTCCCCGAAAGAGGGGAATCCCTTTTCAATGTTTCACGTGAAACAATTTATCTATTATTTATCTGCATACATAGCAATTCCACTCTTCCTCGTGGCAATGCTCCAGAATTTCAAAGCCATTTGCCTCCAAAGCGGCGCGGACTTCGTTTTCCCTGCCGTCAATGATACCGGAGCAAATGAAAACAGCGTTCTCGGCCATAAAGCGGCGGACGAAAGATGAAAGGGGAATGATAACATCGCTGACGATATTGGCGAGAACAATATCATATCCGCTGCCAAGGAACTTGCGCATACCCTCGTCGGAGAGGATATCCCCCGCATAGACCTTGAAGCGTTCTCCGCCGATGCCGTTAAGAGCGGCATTATCACCCGCCACATCGGGGGCTTTGGGGTCTATATCGCAGCCAACTACCTTCTCGCAGCCCAGAACCGCCGCGCCTATGCCCAAAATTCCGCTGCCGCAGCCCAGATCCAGCACTTTTTTGCCGGGCTGGGCGAATTTTTCCAGACGGTGGAGGCACATTCTTGTGGTGGCATGGCTGCCGGTGCCGAAAATGAGACCCGGATCAAGGCGCAGGGCAACACGACCCTCCAGCTCAGGATTTTCCCACTCGGGGATAACCAGGAACTTCTCACCTATCTTCAAAGGCTTATAAAATTCCCGCCAGTTATTTTCCCAGTCGCTGTCGTCCACGGTGGCGCAGTCTATCTCCAGACCAAGTTCGGCGCGCACCTTCGCCAGCATGACCTTGCCATCCTCATCGTCGGAGAGATAGAACTTAATGCGGCTGAGACCCTTGAAACGGTCATTCAGCTCATCGTCCACATAGTCCCAGTACTGATGGTTGTTCTCGAGGAAGCTCTTGAAATCCTCCTCGTCCTCTATGCACATACCCTCAATCCCCAAATCAGCGAGACGAAGGCAAAGAAGATCTATCTCCTTGCTTGTTGTTTTAATCGCAGCTTCTATCCAACGCATAATCGGCAGCTCCTTACTGATTATTTGCTTAGATTTTATATTTTTTGCCCTCCTCTGTCAAGGGATGGGCTTTTTGTGTTTCACGTGAAACAAAATTCCGAAAAAGTTTCACGTGAAACACAAGAAATATTGAAAATTCCGTAATAAGTGATATAATACACATTTAGAAAGATAAAAAAGGAGAAAGATATGGGCAAAATCATCGCCATTGCCAATCAGAAGGGCGGCGTAGGCAAAACCACCACCGCTATAAACTTCTGCGCCTCTCTGGCTCACAGAGGCAAAAAAGTCCTCCTTTGCGACTGCGACCCTCAGGGCAACGCAACCACCGGCATGGGAGTGGTCAAAAACAAGGTTAAAAGTGTATACGATGTAATGCTCCGTGATTTCCCCGCAGAAAAGGCGGTCATCTCCACAAAATACGGCGATGTGCTCCCCTCAAACAGAGAGCTTGTTGCCGCCAATGTGGAGCTCGTTGACGCAGAGGACAGAGAATATATCCTCCGCAAGGCTCTGCTGCCCCTGAAAGGGGAGTATGATTTTATCATCATCGACTGCCCTCCCTCCCTTGAGCTGCTTACTCTGAACGCTTTCACCGCCGCGGACACGGTGCTTGTCCCCGTTCAGTGCGAGTTTTACGCTCTCGAAGGTCTCAGCGACCTTGTGAACACGGTGAAGCTGATAAACGGCAGGCTTAACCCCACTTTGACCATAGAAGGCCTTGTGCTCACCATGTATGACGGACGCACCCGCCTCAGCGAGGAGGTTGCGGAGGCGCTCCGCGCCCACTTCGGCGACAAGGTTTACGAGAACTCCATACCCCGCAACGTTCGCTTAAGCGAAGCACCCAGCCACGGCAAGCCCTGCATAGCTTACGATAAGTTCAGCAAGGGCACAAGAGCCTATCTCCATATGACCAACGAGTTTTTGAAACGGCAATAAGGAAGTGAAATGATGGCAGAAAAACCCAAAAGAGGACTTGGCAGCGGTCTTGGGGCTCTTTTCGGAGAGGATGTACTCAGCGAAAAGGGCGAAAAGGAGCTGACTCTCCCCATTTCAAAGGTTGAACCCCGGGCAGACCAGCCCCGATACAGCTTCGACGAGGAGGCTTTGGAAACCCTCTCCGAATCAATCCGTCAGTACGGTCTTATCCAGCCCATCACCGTGAGAAAGCTGGACGGAGGCTTTTATCAGATAATCGCCGGCGAGCGCCGCTGGCGTGCCGCAAGAATGGCGGGACTTGCCGAAGTCCCCGTAAGAATAATCGAGGCCGATGACAAGAGGGCAATGGAGCTTGCCTTGGTGGAGAACCTCCAGCGCGAGGATCTTAACCCCATCGAGGAAGCCAGAGGCTACCGCACGTTGATGGAGGAATACGGTATGACTCAGGAGCAGGCCTCCGCCTCCGTGGGCAAATCACGCAGCGCGGTTGCCAACTCCCTGCGCCTTCTCTCCCTCAGCGAGGCTGTCAGTGCAATGGTGGAAAACGGAAGCCTTTCCGCAGGCCACGCCCGTGCTCTGCTGCCTCTCAAGGAGCCGAAAAAGCAGCTGGAGATTGCCGAGGTTATCGTTTCCCGCGCGCTCTCCGTCCGCCAGACAGAGACACTTGTGAAGAAGCTTTGCTCCGGCACTTCTCCCAAAAGGGAGGCAGATACGCCTGATATAGTGGTGGACTATGTGAAGGAGGTAGAGCGGAGTCTGGAAAACGCCCTCGGCCGCAAGATAAAGCTTGTGGACTCTCCCAAGAGGGGTCGCATAGAGCTTGAGTTCTACGGCGCCGACGACAGGGAAGAGCTTATAAGCAAGCTCCTGCTCATAGGAAAGCTGAAGAAATAAGGCTTTTTCCCTAAATACCGTTTTTGTTGAAAATATTAAGATTTTACAGAATAAAAGGAAGATAAGACTATGCTTGATATTAAATTTGTTCGTGAAAACCCCGAAATAGTTAAGGAAAACATCCGCAAAAAGTTCCAGTACGCAAAGCTCCCTCTCGTTGACGAGGTCATCGAGCTGGATCGCCTCAACCGCGCTGCCATCAACGAAGCCAACGAGCTTCGCGCCAGCCGCAACGCCCTCAGCAAGGCAAACGGACCTCTCTTCGGCAAGCTGAAGAAGGCTTCCGATGAGGAAAAAGCCGCCATTCAGGCTCAGATCGATGCCAATATGGCCGCCGTTAAGGCCAACGATCTCCGCCGCGAGGAGCTGGAAAAGCTTGAGGCAGAGTACGCCGAGCGCATACGCCGCATTATGCTCCTCATCCCCAACATCATCGACCCCTCCGTCCCCATCGGCGAGAGCGATGAGTTCAATGTTGAGGTTGAGCGCTTCGGTGAGCCCACAACTCCCGACTATGAAGTTCCCTACCACACCGCCATTATGGAGCGCTTCAACGGCGTTGATATGGACGCAGCAGGCCGTGTCAGCGGCAACGGCTTCTACTACCTGATGGGTGACATTGCCCGCCTCCACTCCGCCGTGCTGGCCTATGCCCGCGACTTTATGATAGAGAAGGGCTTCATTTACTGCATCCCTCCCTTCATGATCCACGGCAATGTTGTTGAAGGCGTTATGAGCCAGAACGACATGGACGCTATGATGTACAAAATCGAGGGCGAGGATCTCTACCTTATCGGCACCAGCGAGCACTCCATGATAGGCAAGTTCATCGACCAGATAATCCCCGAAGCCAGCCTGCCCCAGACCCTCACCAGCTACAGCCCCTGCTTCCGCAAGGAGAAGGGCGCTCACGGCATAGAGGAGCGCGGCGTTTACCGCATCCACCAGTTCGAAAAGCAGGAGATGATAGTCGTCTGCCGTCCCGAGGACAGCATGGAGTGGTATGAGAAGATGTGGCGCTACTCTGTCGAGCTTTTCAAGAGCCTGGAAATCCCCGTCCGTCAGCTGGAATGCTGCTCCGGCGACCTTGCCGACCTGAAGGTCAAGAGCTGCGATATCGAGGCCTGGTCTCCCCGCCAGCAGAAGTATTTCGAGGTTTGCTCCTGCTCCAACCTTGGCGACGCTCAGGCCCGCCGCCTGCGTATGCGCGTAAAGGGCAGCGACGGCAAGATGTATCTGCCCCACACCCTCAACAACACTGTTGTTGCTCCTCCCCGCATGCTCATCGCCTTCCTTGAAAACCACCTGCAGGCCGACGGCAGCGTTACCATCCCCGAGGCTCTCAGAGGCTATATGGGCGGCAAGGAAGTTCTCGTCCCCTCTAAGTAAAAGGGCTGCAAAAAGTTAGTAAATTAACTGTAAATATACAAAAAACGGAGGAAAAACTAATGAAAAAGTTCGCAGAAGAATTCAAGACCTTTATCATGCGCGGCAACGTGCTTGATATGGCAGTCGGCGTAGTCGTCGCCACTGCCTTCGGCAAAATCACCACCGCACTTATCAACAACATCCTTATGCCCTTCATCGCATTTCTCTTCGGCACCCGCGATATGACCGCTCTTAACATCGTTGTCCGCGAGGCCGTTGTCAATGCAGAGGGCGTTGAGGAAGCAGCTGCCATCGTTATCGGCTTCGGCACCTTCGTAGCCGCCATCATCGACTTCATTCTCATCGCTTTCGTTGTCTTCCTTATCGTCAAGGCCGCCAACAAGGCAGGCGAGAAGAAGCGCCTTGCAGCCGAGGCCAAGGCCAAAGCCGAGGCAGAAGCCGCCGCAGCCGCTGCTGCAGCCGAGCCCAAGGCTCCCACCACCGAGGAGCTCCTTGCTCAGATCCTCGAGGAACTGAAAAGCAAATAAGTTTCAGCGTTTATGCCGCAAAAAGACCGTGCCGATGGGCACGGTCTTTTTTGTTTTTTGGGGGAGGGGAGGCTTTGACCCCTCATCCGTCACGGCTACGCCGTGCCACCTTCCCCAAGGGGAAGGCTTTAAAGGCGCGCCCACAATTAGTTGCGTCGCCCACGGCCAGTGTCCGGCCCCTACAATCGTTAGTTTGCTGTGGTGTAGGGAACGGTCTTGACCGTTCCGTAATAAATCACCTCATCCGTCTGCCTTAGGGCAGCCACCTTCCCCTCAAGGGGAAGGCTTTAAAGGCGCGCCCACAATTAGTTCCCTCCTCGCGGCATAGCCGCTGCGGTCTTGGCTAAAAATGTGCCACCGGCACATTTTCTCAACGCCCCGACGCCCTACGGGTGGTGAGGAAATTGGCGGAAAAATTGCAAAAATCGTGACAAGCCGGACTTTACTTGTTGATATATATATAAAATAATGTTATACTGATTTGATAATAAACATAAGGAAAGATACCAAGGTATGAGCTATACTGACTGGAAAATTCCATACACCCCCACTCTCGTGCCTCAGGAGCTTCTCGACGCAGGCTACAGCGCTCTTCTTGCCGCCGTTCTGAACGTCCGCGGCTTGGGCGATCCGGAGGAAGCCCGCGCCTTCCTTGAGTGCGACGATGCTCTTCTGTGCGACCCTCTTATGATGACGGATATGCCTCAGGCCGTTATGCGCATCACAAGAGCCATCGCTCTGGGTGAGACGGTTGCCGTTTACGGCGACTATGACGTTGACGGCATCACCTCCACCTGCATGATGACGGACTATCTCCGCAAAAAGGGGCTGCAGTGCGAATATTACATACCCGACCGCATGGAAGAGGGCTACGGCATCAACACCGCCGCCATAGAGTCCCTCCGCAATAAGGGTGTGAGCCTCATCATCACCGTTGACTGCGGCGTAACCACCGTTGAGGAGGCGGCATTTGCCTCAAATCTGGGCATAGACATGATAGTCACCGACCATCATGAATGCCGGGAGGAACTGCCCGACGTCATCGCCGTTGTAGACCCCAAGCGCCCCGACTGCAACTATCCCAGCCGCGACCTTGCGGGCGTTGGCGTTGCTTTCAAGCTTCTCTGTGCTCTGGAGGGAAGCGCCGAGCCCATTTTGGAGGAATATTCCGACCTTGTTGCCGTTGGCACCATTGCGGATGTTATGCCCCTTGTGGGGGAAAACCGCTACATCATCAAGCACGGTCTGCGCAAGCTTATGGACGCTCCCCGTCCCGGTCTTCGGGCTCTCATCGAGGAGGCGGGTCTTGGCGATAAGCGCATAACCGCCACCAATATAGGCTTCACTCTCGCCCCCAGACTCAACGCCTCCGGCCGTCTGGGTCAGGCGAGCATGGCAGCGGAGCTGCTTCTGACCGAGTCCCCCCGCACCGCCGCCTCCCGTGCCGCCGACCTTTGCCAGCTCAACCGGGACAGACAGATGCTGGAAACGGATATATGGAAGCAGGCGCTGGATATGATAGGGGACAGCCGCCCCGACAGACCCATCGTTCTCTCCTGCGAGACCTGGCATCAGGGCGTTATCGGCATTGCTGCAAGCCGCCTCACCGAGGCTTTCAATGTTCCCGCTATTATGATCTGCCTTGACGGAGACCGGGGCAAGGGCTCCTGCCGCAGCTGCGGAGGCTTCAACCTTTTTGAGGCTCTCTCCGCCTGCAGCGAGCATCTGGAGGGCTTCGGCGGCCACGCGCTGGCTGCGGGACTCACCATTACCCGGGATAATATACCCGCCTTCACCGAGGCTATCGGTGAATACTATCTGGCAAACCCCGGCAAGGGTGAAAAGAGTCTGGATATAGATCTTTGCGTGGACTCTCCCGAGCTTCTAACCATGGACTGCGTTGAGGATCTTGAACGTATGGAGCCCTGCGGCACCGGAAACGCAAGACCCACCCTCTGCATGACAAGAGCTTATCTCAGCTCCATGAGCCCCATAGGCGGAGGCCGCCATCTGCGTCTGCTTGTGGAAAAATTCGGCCGCAGCTATGAATGTGTTTTCTTCTCCCGCACCGCCGCAGACCTTGGCGTGCAGGTGGGCAGCTGGGTGGACATCGCCTTCTTCCCCCAGATAAACGAGTTCCGCTCCCGCCGCAGCGTTCAGCTGCTTCTCAGCGACCTGCGTCCCCATCGCAGCGGACTTGCCGACTCCATTCTCGGCGGCAGCTTTCCCGTCTGCCCCGAAACCGCCGCTCCCTCCCGTGACGATCTTGGCTGGCTTTGGCGCAGCATCATCCACTGGGGAAGCAGACTTACCATGAACAAAACCGCTCTTTTCGAGCGCCTCGCCCCCGCAATGTGGGATAGCCGCATTGCCATCGGCCTGAAGGTTTTCGAGGAACTGGGACTTATTTCCCTGAGCTTTGACGGGGATAATATATCCATATGCTGCCTTCCCGACTGCGGAAAAGTCAATCTTGAGGATTCCGCAATTCTGGCGCAGCTTTAATAGACTTAAACACCTCATCCGTCTGCCTTCGGCAGCCACCTTCCCCTCAAGGGGAAGGCTTTAAAACCTCTCCGTCGCGGCTATGCCGCGCCACCTCCCCTCGTA
>JAZNZR010000064.1:0-10335 GCA_045595025.1 Oscillospiraceae bacterium
GACTTAGCGCGGCTTCCAGTACCTCGCGGATCATGCTCATGAAGGGGGTAATGCCGCTGCCGCCTGCAAGATACAGGGACTTTCTGCCGTGGAATACGGGCTGATAGCGGAACACGCCTGCAGGGCCGTTTGCGCTGAAGCGGTCACCTATCTGCACCTTATCAATCATGTAATCCGAAACAAATCCCTCTGCGGTGCGTGCAACGGTTATTTCGTAATAAGCTCTCTGACGGGGAGAGGAGGAAATGCTGTAAGGGCGGCTGGTGCGCACGCCGTCTATCTCGGTAAAGATATTGATATACTGACCCGCCTCAAAGGGAGGGAGATATCCGTTTGCGCCGGCAAAGCGGATGATCCTTGCATTCTTGCCGGTATCCACAACGTCCGCCACCACCAGAGACAGAGTCTCGGGATGCAGGGCGGCAACCTTCTTGTCGGCAATGTTTCCCACGGGGATTTTATCCTGTGAGATGCTTCTGTTTACGCGAATGTTCTCCAGTATCTCTTCGCCGTGAACCAGTGTACCCAGCAGGGTTTCTTTAATTGTCTTAGCCATATTACACCTCCGCAGCGATCTTTGAAGCCACGCCGTCTGCGTACTGATAGTTGGGACCGAAGCCGCAGGAAGTTACCCAGCCGCTGGCAAATTCCAGATTGGGAATCTTGCTTTCTGCGGGGAAGAAGAATACAGACTGCATGCGGTCCTGCTCGTAGCCGTAAATGGCTCCGCCGGGATGGTTGAGGTAGCGCATGTGTGTGAGGGGCGTGGCGATTTCCATCTCCTCAATATGCTCTGTAAAGCCGGGATACATCTTTTCCAGCCTTGCAACAATGCGCCTGCCCGCCTCGTACTTCATCTCGTAATACTGTTCCGGAGTGAGCTTTTCCCATTCAGCACTGTATTTGAGGGTACCGGCAGTAATGATGCTGGTGCCGGGAGGCGATACGCTGGGATCGTCAACGGTATAGCAGGTGGCAACAAGGGGATCATGATCCGGCAGCAGCTGGTAGGCATCACGGAAGTCCTTGTTGGCATCGAGGCTCTCATAGTTGAGGGTAAAGGATGTGGTGAAACCGATTTCCTCGGGCGTGCAGTCAAGGCCGATAAAGCAGGTGAGGGCGGAAATACCCACGGTGTACGGTTTAAGGTACTCCCTTGCGCTTTCGGGTACTTCCTCGGGGGCGAGCAGTGCACCGTATGTGGCCAGAGGCGAGATGTTGGAGATGATCTTCTTGGCTCTGTATTCAACGCCGTTTTCATCCACAACGCCGCCAGCTGCGCCGTTTTCCAGCACGATGCGCTTTACGCCGCAGTTGAGCCGCACAACGCCGCCCATGCGGCCAATGGCTTCCATGATGGCCTGGTTCATCATCATAGAGGTACCGCGCAGGTAGTGAGGCTTTGTCTCGGTGTAGAAGTAGGTGCACTTTGCAAGGATCGCAAAGGGGAATCTCTCGGGAGGCATACCCATGAAGCACCAGTAGGCGCTCAGCGCCAACTGCAGCTTGGGATCCTTGAAGAATTCATCCAGCACCTCCTGTGTGCTCTTGAGGGCATACTTGGCAAGGGTGGGATAAATACGGGGGAAGCCGGTCTTCATGATCAGCTTCTTGAGGGCACCGGGTTCACCGGTGCTCTTTGCGCTCTGGGCGGCGAAGGCGGTGGACTCATCGCAGAAATCGTACACTACCTTAAAGTACTCCTTGATGGCTTCCGCCTCTGCAGGGAACTCCTTGCAAAGATGTGCCACGCACTTCTCCCTGTCGGCCGGCAGGCTTACGCCGGTTCCGTCGGGGAAGTTAACCCGGAACAGTTCCTTTATCTCGATCCAGTCGATTTCATCGAGGATACCGTAGCGGGCGAACTGCTCTCTGAGGGGGCCGGGATTCTCCGGGGTGCCCATATGGGAGAGCTGATGCAGCGCAATTTCAAACTCAAAGCGGCCTCTTCTGAAACTGCTGCCGCAGCCGCCGGGGATATTGTGTCTTTCAAACAGGATAACACGCTTACCCTTTTCGGCAAGGGTAGCAGCAGCGGCAAGACCGCCGTTTCCCGCGCCGATTACGATTACATCATATTGCTCCATTGCATAATTTCCTTTCAGGTTATCAATTATCAGGACAGGAAGAGGGGTGCGAAGGTAAAGTTGATGCCGCCGTTCTTCACCATGAGGATAATACAGGCGGCAATAAGCGCCAGATTGATGATCATGCACACGACCTGTACGCTCGTTTTCTTCGTCCACTTCACGAAACGGTCGAACTTCTCAAAGAAGAATTCACGCTCGAACCAGTCCTTTGCACCGATCTGCAGCCAGCCGCCGATGGAGAGGGAGATCGCTCTGAGCAGCAGCCACATACCGATACCGCCAAACTGACCCAAACCCAGTGTGCAAACCGAGCCGATCAGGGGCGCACCCAGGAAGCCCACATGCATGAGCGCCACAGAGGAGGAGAACTCGTTGGTGACGAAAATCCAGTTCCACAGGGTGTAGGCAAGGGCATACATGAT
Source organism: Oscillospiraceae bacterium (assembly GCA_045595025.1). Taxonomy (GTDB): domain Bacteria; phylum Bacillota; class Clostridia; order Oscillospirales; family Oscillospiraceae; genus SIG459. Next base: position 2,513 of record JAZNZR010000064.1, read on the forward strand.
GGTGATGGCAGGCAGAACGCCGTTGGTCAAATAGTAGTCACCGATCGGTGCATCGAAAACCCACACACCTCTGAGGGTGATGACGCCGACTGCCAGGGCGATACCGGAGATACCGTTGAAGATCTTCTTATAGCGGAAAAGGTCGGTAAAGGTCGCCTCAAGAATGTTGACGATAAGCATAAGCATAACAACATCAACATATACCTGAGGGTTGAACAGCAGCATCGCAGCAAATACGTTAAGAATACGCATTGTAAGCAGCGTTATCAGCTTAAGTTTTTCAAAGAATACCGGCTTGGCAAAGATAAGTACCAGTATGGACGGAATGACTACGAGAGGAATATTTGCATGAATGGGGTAGAAAGCGGAAATGATTGCCATTCCGGTGATAGCGGCAGTGAACATGATCCACTTAAAAAACACTTCCGAACCCTTGTTTTTAATCTGCAACTGTTCCATTTTTCTCTCTCCTTTATGTTTTTGTTGATTTCCCAATTTTGATTTCCGAATAACAAACACTCTATAGTTCTGCTACCTGTTGTGCTGAGGCTGTCCCCTTCTCTCACCTCCCCTGCTTTTCCGTTATGATCTGGGGAACCCCTCCCCAAAGTTCACGATTTACTGCGGTATGCGTCTGCAAGTATTTTGCAGAATCCGGTGACTCTTCGCCGCATGTTTTCCTCGGTGTCACGCTCTTCATCTATGGCCATCTTCTGCATAAGGCCCAGCAGCGAATCGTAGGTGTTGTAATACAGATTCTCAATATCATCATCGGCTCTAACGCTGCCGTCCTCAATGCCCATATAAATCGCCTCCGCAAGCGGGCCGTTCCTGTCCTTAAAGGGGGCAGGGGGCTTGCCTTTTACCAGCGAAGATTTTCCGTTGCGCTTGAGATATGCCTCAGCCTCATGAACAAACACCAGCTCCTGGCGGCTGGTGAAAAGGATCTCGGCATAGGCCAGCAGCACCGCATAGATATGATCCGCACCTAACTTTCCTGCTTGCCTATCACGGCAGACAAGCGCTGCCTGCTCCATGACCTTGCGCCAGAACAACAGGGCGGTTTCCAATACCAGATCGGACTTGCTTTCGAAATAACGAAAAACGCTGCGCTCGGTAAGTCCGGCCATTTTCGCAATGTCCGAAACCTTGGCAGCATCAATACCCTTATCCACAAAACAAATAAGGGCATGGGTGACGACCCGCGAAATATTCTCTTCCTTTCGGGCTGTATACAATCTGTTTTCCATATTTTTTCCTGATAAAATCGTTGTTTTCTTAACACGTACGTAAATTGTCAGTCTGACTGACAATTTACATTATATATGATTTGGTTCTTTTTGTCAAGTATTAACAGTTTTTTGCAGTCTTGCCGCTGTTTACTATTGCATTATTCCAACACATAGTATATACTGTACGCAATAAACGACTTTCCCAAGGTCGTTATCCGAATACGCATCTCCATATTGTGCACCGCTTTGTGCAAACGCTGACCCGAGGGGGACATTCCTTTTTAGACAGAAGGATTGCCGCCCTTGTTTTCGCGCGCTCAAAACGCATCTGATACGGCGCTTGAACCTTTACACCTCTCATGCGCCTTGTTATGACAGCACAAAATCGAAAGGAGATCATCATGAGTAAGCTGAGACCCAAAATCGTGCAACTGGCCAAGATGGTTGGCGGAATTAGCGGCGTTGTAAACAAAATCGATGAAAACGCCCCCGAGTATTACTCTCTTGCGGATATACTGACCGATGAGGAGGCAGAGGTAGCTCTTGCTGCAGGCCTTAGAAAAAACCGCACCGTGGAATACCTTGCCAAAAAAACAGGCAAGAGCATAGAAGAAACCAAGCGTATCGCCGATCGCCTTGCCTGGATCGGCGTATTCCGCTGTACGTATGAAGAAGAGTTCGGGCAAGATTGCTACTATGTGCAGATTTATGCCCCCGGCATACTGGAGATGCTGGTCAACAACAAGGAACTGCTGGAGGCTCATCCCGAAGTCGCCCGCGCATTTGAAGAATACACCCGCACAAGAATCGCCAAAATCGCGCCCATGCTCCCCGATGGCTACGGCCTTATGCGCGTTGCCCCTGTGGAAAGTGCCCTGGAGGGTGTCGAGGGTGTTACCGATGACGAGCGTATAAGCTGCTACCTGAATAAATACGACCGCTTCTCTGTGGCTCCCTGCTCCTGCCGCGCTACCCGCCGCGTATTGGATCAGGGCTGCGGCCATCTGGAAGAGGATATGTGCATCCAGATGGGAAAAGGCGCTGAACACTTCATCCGTACCGGACGCGCGAGAGAAATCACACGCGAAGAGGCTTTGGAGATCCTCAAGCGCGCCGAGGACAATGGACTTGTCCATAACCTTCCCAACATTGAAGAAGTGGGCGACAGCGCCGCGATCTGTAACTGCTGCGGCTGCTCCTGCTTTGGTCTGAGAGCCGGTCTGATGTTCGGTGCCCGCGATGCGATCCGTTCCAATTTTGAGGCGCGTATCGACGAAACCAAGTGCGTTGCCTGCGGCATGTGTGTGGAAAACTGCCAGGCCAACGCCCTTAAGCTTGGCCAGAAGCTTTGTACCAAGGAACCCCTTGCCCAGCCCGAGCAGTACAAAAAAATGTCCAACTCCCTTGTGTGGAGCAAACGCAACTGGAATCCGGATTACCGCGAAAACAGAGAGGACACCCTTGCCACCGGTACGGCTCCGTGTAAAACCGCATGCCCGGCACATATTGCGGTACAGGGCTATCTGCGTCTTGCCGCCGAGGGCCGCTACACCGATGCCCTTGAGCTGATCAAGCGCGAGAACCCCTTCCCTGCTGTATGTGGTCGTATCTGCAACCATCGCTGCGAAACCGAATGTACACGCGGCAGCATTGACGAAGCCGTGGCAATCGACGAAGTCAAGCGCTTCATCGCCGATCACGATTTGAACGCGGAGACCCGCTTCGTCCCCCCTATGGTCAATCAGATCGGTCGCCCCTATGAAGAGAAGATCGCCATCATCGGCGCTGGTCCTGCAGGTATGACCTGTGCATACTTCCTTGCCGCTAAGGGCTATAAGCCCACGGTATTTGACAAGGCGGCACGCCCCGGTGGAATGATGATGAACGGCATCCCCAACTTCCGTCTGGAAAAGGATGTGATCCAAGCTGAAATTGACATCCTCGTCGAGATGGGTGTAGAGTTCAAGTGCGGCGTTGAGGTGGGTAAGGACATTACCATCCCCCAGCTTCGTAAGCAGGGTTACAAGGGCTTCTATCTTGCCATCGGCCTCCAGTCCGGCGGCAAGCTCGATGTTCCCGGCGCTGATGCAGAAGGCGTAATGGCCGGCATTGACTTTACCAAAAAGGTAAATCTCGAAGGCCCACAGCAACTTAACGGCAATGTGGTGGTGATCGGCGGCGGCAACATCGCCTGCGACGTGGCCCGCACTGCCGTACGCTGCGGCGCAGACTCCGTCACCATGTACTGTCTTGAGTCCTATGACAAAATGCCCTGTGGTGAAGAAGACCGCTCCGAGTGCGAACACGACGGCATCGTCATTCGTGCCGGCTGGGGACAGACCGAGATCGTCACTGAAAACGGCAAGACCGTTGGTGTAAACTTCCGAAAGTGCCTTTCCGTCCAGGATGGCGAGGGCAGATTCGCTCCCACATTTGACGATGACACCACCGAGTTCGCCAAAGCGGACTATGTTATGTACTGCATCGGTCAGAAGGCAGACTGGGGCACGCTCCTTACCGGCACCGCTGTGCAGCTTAATAAGCGCGGCCTTGCCGAGGCTGACCCCCTCACCTATCAGACCGCTGAGAAGGACATTTTCGTGGGCGGCGATGCATACACCGGACAGAAGTTCGTGATTGATGCTATTGCCGCTGGTAAGGAGGCTGCCATCTCCCTGCACAGAATCGTGCACGAAGGACAGACACTCACCTACGGCCGCGACCGCAGAGTATACCGCGCATTGGATAAGAAAAACGCCCTTGTGCCTGAGGACAGCTTTGATCACGGAAGCAGACAGCTGCCTGGCTACAATGAGGCAAAGCGCAAGTCTTTCGGCGATGCAAGACTCACCTTCACCGAAGAACAGGTAAAGAAAGAAACCGCACGTTGCCTTGGCTGCGGCGCAACGAAGGTTGACAGCTACCTGTGTATCGGCTGCGGTGTATGCACCACCAAATGCAAGTTTGATGCCATCAAGCTGGTTAAGGTTCGTGATTGGCACGCAGGCGCTTTTGAAACCATGCCCATCAAGGTCGCCGAGCATCTGGTGAAGAAAGTTGGCCGCGCTGCCGCGAAGCCTTTCTCGAAGGAATAAGCCTATGCATGAAATGGGTTTGATGGATGCAGTACTGAGAACGGTAGAGCGCATCCGACAGGAGCAGCAGCTTGGCCTTGTACGTAAGATCACCATTGAGGTCGGCGAACTATCGGGAGTCGTGCCGAGATTTCTTGAGGAGTGCTATGAGGCTGTTGCCGCAGGTACACCCTTTGAAAAAACAGAGCTTGCCATCGAAATGGTCCCGGGCCTAGCAAGGTGTGAAGACTGCCGCAAAGAATTCCGTCCGGTCAACACTATGTTGCGCTGTCCTGCCTGCAACGGAGAAAAACTCACACCCATCGCCGGCAGAGACATGACCATAAAGGAGCTCGAGGTTTACGATCAGGAATAGCCTCCATGTGGAAAATATCCGCAGCTCTCGCTTAAGGGCGGCTGGGGCTCCTCAAGACACGGAACGGTGACGACGGAAGAACGCTGCTTGAATCAATATAAAAGATGAACAGTTGCAAAATTTGCAACTGTTCATCTTTTATAGGCAGAATCATGATTTTATTCTGTACTTTGAAAGCATTGTGCTCCGAAAACTCTTAAAATTCAAGTAAATCAAATATCCAATAGTTAATTCTGGTGGAGGCGAGGGGAGTCTCCCGCGGGCTAAAAAACAGTCCACCGGACTGTTTTTTGCGCTCTGCGGAGCGCCGCCCTGTTCGACTCCGTGCCTGCAAGCCAAAAAAAACACCGCCCACCAACCTACCGGCTGGTGGGCGATCTTTTTTTGAAGATGACGGGTAATTTTGATACAAAAATTAGGAGGGGGGTCAAATTTCTCGTTTTTTGGAGTTATTCTTGTGGATTGTTTTCCAGCCCTTATGGTTTGAGCCTCTTAATAAACTTGATGCTGTTGGATTCCATATGTAACCACATATGCAACATTTGGCTTTGACCGGATTGTGTCTTCCGGTATATTCTCCAATAATCTCAATATCCGGATTTGCTTTTCTTACTTGTTCTGCAAATATTTCTTGTTCTTTTACAAATTTTTTGTGTGCTAATTTTGTTCCACATTTTCTGCATCCGTCTCCGGCAAGCATACTTGCAGGGACACCATCCCATTCAAAGCCGCACGTATTACACTTAACGTGAATTCTTTTGTTAGCGTTTACATATTTGCCAAGCACCTCTATTGTAGGGTGTAATTCATACATTGATTTAACAAAATCAATATGCGTTTTTGCTTTAGAGTTTTCATAAGCAAGTCGTTCTACTTCATCCCATTGATTTTCTGCAAAGTCTAATTGTACATTAGCGATTTCAAAAAGTTTTTTTACAAGGTCTATAATAATACAGCGATCCGCCTTGTTCAAATCATCAACAAAAACAAAACAATCTTCTTCGAAAGGAGTGGATTGAGATATGGGGTATTTATCATAAATTGTTATTAGTCGAACTCCTTTAGACTTGCATTTTTCTCTTTTGATTTTATCTCTTTCTAAAGAGCGCTTGTGTAAATACCAGTTTCCTGGTTCTATTGCAATATTCAAGCTTGGAATATAAATATCTAATTCCATTCCAATGACGGACTTGTTTCTGGATAAAACTTTATCTTTTCCAAGGGCAAATTCAAAACTGGTTTTGATAAATTGTTCCATAAAACTCGTGCCAGATTTTGCGCATCGCGGACAACCGTGTTTTTGCAACAATGAATATGGCTTTGCTTGCCAATTATGTCCGCAGATTTTGCAAACGCAATGTATGTTAGTGTGTCCGCTAACATATTCGCCTATAAATTCTATAGTTGGTTGAACTACGGACATTTCAGCAATAAATTGTTCGTGAGTCTTTAATCCGGTCTTTCCTTTGTTGTTTTTTGCTCCTTTTTTGGCACTGCAAAAACGGCACGAACGCCCTTGCGTTAAGGTATAGGCTTTGGGATTCCACTCATATCCACATTCGTTGCATTTAACTGCTATTCTATCTTGGGCTTTTGTATACATTCCCAAAATCTCAATGTTGGGGTTTATTTCACTCATTATTTTAACAAACTCTTCGTGTGTTCGCGCCATCCTGTTTCACCCCCTAATTATATAATATACATATTGTAATTTGAAGATTTTAACTGCTCCAGTAGGCTTTGGCAGCTGCAAGCATTTCTCGCAAACCTATTCTACATTCTTTTTTAGTTAACTTCATAGTCGTTAGCAGTGTTGGTGTATGCTCTGAAATTTGAGGTAATAAATCAATTTTGGTTTTTAGCTTATCTTCCCAACTTTGTTCCCATATTCTAGGAACAGCCTCTCTGCATGAAAATGGTATTTTACTAAAGCTCTTTTTCATTTTTCCAAATGAGAATTCACATGAAAATACAGTTTTTCTGCAATCTATTCCTATTAATTTTTGTGCATCCGCTCCTAGTGTTTGAATGGCAGGTGATTCCCTGCTTATGGTTCTGTTTTTCCACGCTATTGTTGAAAAACAATGAAAATCGCAAGGATCGTATGCAAACAATATTTTTTCTGCAGACGATAACTGTAAAGCATTTAAGTTTTTTACTTCATTTTCATTTGTTATATTCACATACAACTTATTTTTAAAACGAGGATACATTTTCTTGTCATATATAACAACAAGATGATTTGGTGATATAGGAAATAATAAAATTAGCCCCATACAACCATATCCAATAGTAGGCTTGTGAAATGGGTTTATTGCAATTACAGGTACATCTGACGAAATGAGGCAACCATTAGTTTGGTAGTTAATAATAACAAGACCCATATCGCTAACGATATTTGAAAATTCATCTATGTGTTGGAGGTTTTCGGCTGGAGCAATTTCTTCTGCAGCACGCTCAACACATAATGCCTTTGCCTTTTCGTCAAAGATGAGTCCTTCGTTAGCATAAATGCTTTTTCCATACTCTATCAACAGTTCACAACGTTGCCTTTTCATAAATATATCTTGTCCCGATGTGCGCTGTCTTTGATATAACGCAAACTGCTTGAGAAGATCAATTTGCTCTTCAGAAAGAGCGCTCCCCTCTAGTGCAAGACGGAATGCATCTGCCCATTTGGATTCCAAATCCGAAAGCTTATTTTCCCAGACTCCATCTTTGCCATAAAAATAATCTTTATAACACTGATTTTTGTATGGAACAGGGTAAGCACACATTCTTTTTTCGATATTGTAAACAGCAAATTCTTTATTGGAATTTGCGAAGAGAGCCATATAAAACTTAGGCACGAAGTGCTGCTTTTTCTTTTCTGCCATAACCTTGGCACCTCGCTTTTTGAACATTATTTATAACATTATGCCATAAAATTCTTCAATAGTAAATACACCCCTCAATTCACAACCTGTTATGTTTTCGGTGTTCGTTGACGGTAAAAGTGTTCGTTGACGGCAGATTTGTTCGTTGACGGGAGCAAATATTCATCGGCGGGGAGAGGGCGAAAATGCGGATTTTCGGTATTTTTCGTTATTGAGGTAACCTTATATCCCCGACACAATTTTAGTACAAAGCCCCGTTTTTACA
>JAZNZR010000065.1:0-21055 GCA_045595025.1 Oscillospiraceae bacterium
AGCGTCCATAGCGATCTTGAAGTCAACGCCGGGCTTGTAGCCAGCCTTCTCGATAGCAGCAACGAGAGCCTTGAGAGCATCTTCGTCGGAGTCGAGGTTGGGAGCGTAGCCGCCTTCATCGCCAACGCCGGAGGAGGGAACTACTTTCTTGAGAGCGTGGAAAACTTCAGCGCACATGCGGAGAGCTTCTCTGAAGGTGGGAGCGGAAACGGGCATAACCATGAATTCCTGAATGTCAACGGAGTTGTTAGCGTGTGCGCCGCCGTTGAGAACGTTCATCATGGGAACGGGCAGAGTCTTTGCGTTGCAGCCGCCGATGTAGTTGTAAAGGCCAACGCCGGTAGCCTCTGCAGCAGCCTTTGCGCAAGCGAGGGAAACGCCGAGAATAGCGTTTGCACCGAGGCGCTCCTTGTTGGGAGTACCGTCAAGCTCGATGAGGATGCGGTCGATACTGGGCTGATCCAGAGCATTGAGGCCAACCATAGCTTCGGCGATCTCGCCGTTGACGTTGTCAACTGCGTTCTGAACGCCCTTGCCCAGGTAGCGGCTCTTGTCGCCGTCACGGAGCTCGCAGGCTTCGAAGATACCGGTGGAAGCGCCGGAGGGAACTGCTGCGCGGCCCATGGTGCCGTCATCCAGAGTTACTTCAACTTCAACGGTGGGGTTGCCGCGGGAGTCAAGAATCTCGCGAGCCATTACATCAACGATTTCAAAATACTGTTTCATTTTTATTTCTCCTTAATATTTGAATTAATTTGAACACTTATTGATTACTTAACTATGAGACTTTCGCCGCTCATCTCGTCGGGCTTATCGTATCCCATAAGAGCCAGCATTGTGGGCGCAAGGTCTGCAAGACGGCCGCTGCGAAGGCGGACATCTGCGCCGGAGATGATAAGTGGAACGAGGTTGGTGGTGTGGGCAGTATTGGGGCTGCCGGAGGGGAGAAGCATGCTGTCCGCATTGCCGTGGTCAGCAGTGATGAGGATAACGCCGCCCATTGCACGGGTGGCCTCAACAATCTTGCCAACGCACTCATCAACGGTCTCAACCGCCTTCACTGCGGCTTCCATAACGCCGGTGTGGCCAACCATATCGCAGTTTGCAAGGTTGCATACCACCACATCATAATTGCCGCTGCCGATGCGCTTTACGCATTCCTCAGTTACGGCGTAGGCGCTCATCTCGGGAATCAGGTCATAGGTGGGGAACTCGCGGGGAGACTCAATAAGGACTCTGTCCTCGCCCTTGGCCACCTTCTCAACACCGCCGTTGAAGAAGAAGGTCACGTGGGCATATTTCTCGGTCTCGGCAATACGCAGCTGGCTCAGGCCCAGAGATGAGATATATTCGCCGAAGGTCTTTTCGATGACCTCGGGAGGAAATGCGATGGGCAGATCCAGATTCTCGTCATACTGAGTGGTGCATACATAGTTCAGATGCAGGTCGACAGTCTCCATGGGGCAGTCGGCAGGCAGGTTGCCGGTGAGCGCCCAGGTGATCTCACGGGCGCGGTCGGGGCGGAAGTTGAAGAAGATGACGCTGTCGCCCTCTTCGATGCTGCCGTTTTCGTCGCAGATGACGGGCTCAACAAACTCATCGGTTACGCCGCGGTCATAGCTCTCCTGCACAGCGGCAACGCAGTCGCTGTTAAGCTCTCCTGCACCGTGAACCATTGCATCATATGCGCGCTGGAGTCGCTCCCAACGCTTGTCGCGATCCATGGCATAGAAGCGTCCCTGAACGGTGGCAACGCTGCCGCACCCGATTTCCTTGCAGTAATCGGCAAGAGACTTCACATAGTCAATGCCGCTCTGGGGAGGAACATCGCGTCCATCCAGAAATGCGTGGACGAAAACCTTCTTCTGACCCATACGCTTTGCCATTTCAATAAGGGCAAAGAGATGCTTGATATGGCTGTGAACGCCGCCATCGGAAACAAGACCCAGAAGATGGAGAGCCCTGCCCTGCTCCACGGAGGAGCGGATGGCATAGCGGTATTCTTCATTTTCGAAAAAGCTGCCGTTTTCAACGGCAAGGGAAATGCGGGGCAGGTCCTGGAAAACCACGCGGCCCGCGCCGATATTGGTGTGGCCAACCTCACTGTTGCCTATCTGTCCCTCAGGCAGACCCACATCCAGTCCGGAAGCGGAAAGAGTGGTGTTGGGGCACTTTTCAAAAAGACGGTCCAGATTGGGGGTGGAGGCCACATGAACGGCATTATGCTGGTTTTTCTCACCGAGGCCATAGCCGTCCATTATAAGCAGAACGGTAGGTGTTTTACTCATTTACAGTCTCCTTGCTGCCTTACTGTGCGGTTGCGGCAATGATCTTTGCAAAGTCTGCGCTCTTGAGGGATGCGCCGCCGATGAGGCCGCCATCGATATCGTCCTTGCTCAGGAGTTCCGCTGCATTGCCTGCGTTCATGCTGCCGCCATAGAGGATAGTGGTGCTGCGGGCGGTACGTGCGGAGCTCAGCTTGCGGATAACTGCGCGGACATGGCCGCAGATTTCCTCTGCCTGCTCGGCAGTTGCGGTCTTGCCGGTGCCGATGGCCCAGATGGGCTCATAGGCGATAACACAGCGGCGGATCATTTCCTCGCTCATGCCGTAAAGAGCTGCCTTAACCTGATACTCAATGTGAGCAAGGGTCAGACCGCGCTCGCGCTGGTCGAGGGATTCACCAACGCAGATGATAGGAGTCATACCTGCCTCGAGAACCTTGAGAGCCTTGGCATTGACAAGCTCATCGCTCTCGCCATGGTACTGACGGCGCTCGGAGTGGCCGATAATAACATACTTGGTGCCGATATCCTTCAGCTGAGATACGCTGACTTCGCCGGTGTAAGCTCCCTTATCATGGGCGCTGACATCCTGTGCGCCAAGACCGATGCGGCTGCCGCCGGTGGCCTTCATAAGTGCGGGCATTACAACAAAGGGGGCGCAAATTGCTACATCGCAGCTTTTCTGCTTGGGCAGTTCGGTCTTGAGTGCATCCACGAAGGGCTTGACTTCGGAGGGAAGCATATTCATTTTCCAGTTGCCGGCTATAAGAGCCTTGCGGTATTTCTTGTTCATTTTATTCTCACCTTTATTTGAAATTTAAATATTCCTTTTTGGCTTCCCTCGGGGGAAGCTGTCTGCGAAGCAGACTGATGAGGGAGAAATCCGGCATAAGGTTTTCCCTCATCCGAACTCGCTTACGCTCGGCCACCTTCCCCAAGGGGACGGCCTCCTTTATTTATCCTGCAGGCAGACTACGCCGGGAAGTGCTTTGCCCTCGAGGAACTCAAGGGATGCTCCGCCGCCGGTGGAGATATGGGTCATCTTGTCTGCAAAGCCCAGCTGCTCAACGGCTGCTGCGCTATCGCCGCCGCCAACGATGGTGATGGCGCCGCTCTCAGCCAGTGCGCGGGCAACTGCGCGGGTGCCTTCTGCGAAAGCTTCAAACTCGAAAACGCCCATAGGTCCGTTCCATACAACGGTGCCTGCGCCCTTTACGGCAGCGGAATAGGCCTCAACGGTCTTTGCGCCGATATCCATGCCCATCATTCCATCGGGAACATCCTGACCGCAGGCAACGGCCTCGGCAGATGCGGAGAACTCAGAAGCGCAGAGATTATCAAGGGGGAGAAGGAGCTTAACGCCCTTTTCCTCGGCCTTTGCAACCATCTCGCGGGCATAGTCCAGTCTGTCTTCCTCAAGGAGGCTCTTGCCTATGGTGTGACCCTGAGCCTTCAGGAAGGTATAAGCCATGCCGCCGCCGATGATAATGGTGTCGGCCTTATCCAAAAGGTTATTGATAACTGCGATCTTGTCGCTGACCTTTGCGCCGCCGAGAATGGCAACGAAGGGACGGGCGGGAGCAGCCAGAGCGCCGCCCATGATCTCCAGCTCCTTCTGAATGAGAAGGCCGGAAACAGCGGGCAGATAGGCGGCTACGCCTGCGGTGGAGGCGTGGGCGCGGTGAACGGTGCCGAAAGCATCGGATACAAAAACTTCAGCCATATCGGCCAGAGCCTTTGCGAATTCGGGGTCATTCTTCTCCTCGCGCTTATCGAAGCGGAGGTTTTCGAGAAGCATGATTTCGCCGCAGCCGAGGGCAGCAGCCTTTGCCTTTGCGTCCTCACCGATGGTATCGGCAGCGAAAATAACTTCCTTGCCCAGAAGCTCAGCAAGGCGGACAGCAACGCCGGCGAGAGTCAGCTCGGGCTTTACTTCGCCCTTGGGCTTGCCAAGGTGGGAGCAGGCGATAACAGCAGCACCCTGTTCCAAAAGATACTGGATGGTGGGGATAGCGGCACGGATGCGCTTATCGTCGGTAATGGCGCGGGTGGCCTTATCCTGGGGGACGTTGAAGTCGCAGCGAAGCAGAACTTTCTTGCCCTTCAGATCAATGTCATAAACGGTTTTCTTGTTATAGTTCATAATATCTCCTTTTTGAAAGATAGTTTTTTATTATTTAAATCTCCCTGGGGGAGCTAATAATCTTGTCTTAAAGGGCCATCTCGCCCTGAGCTTCAAGCCCGGGAAAGCCCTGTTGGCGGAGAGCCTCATAACAGAGTATCGCAACGGAGTTTGCAAGATTTAAACTCCGCACCTCGCCCTGCATGGGAATGCGAATGCAGCCTTCGGCATACTTGTTCCTTAAAGACTCGGGAAGTCCGGCGGTCTCCTTGCCGAACATCAGCTTCACATCGCCGGAAAAATCCACCTCAGCGTAGCTTCGCGGCGCTTTGGTGGTGGCAAGATAAAGATTTTCGTCTCCGTTTTTGGCGAAAAACTCTTCAATATTCTCATACACGGAGATATCCACATACTGCCAGTAGTCCAGCCCCGCCCTTTTCACCGCCTTATCGGAAATATCAAAGCCCAGAGGCTTGATAAGATGAAGTCTTGCTCCCGTGCAGGCGCAGGTGCGGGCTATGTTGCCGGTATTCATGGGAATTTCCGGCTCAACAAGGATAATATCTACCATAGGTGAATCTTCTCCGCTAGTGGAAATCACGTAGGCGTTATTTCAAACGTTCCATACAAGTCAGTATTATAACGCAGTTTCTAATAAAATCAAGTAAAAAGTTCGAATTTTTTAAATATTCTATGCTTTTTACAAAGTTTTTATCCGTTTTTATGTATTATATCTATTATTGCAAAAGACAGGCTCAGGAATTATAATTGCATTATAACAACAAACATCTGCAAGAAAGGGTTTTTCCTTATGACGGAAAGCTGCCGCCTTTGCCCCCGCTCCTGCGGGGCAGTCAGAAAAGAGAATACTTCCGGCGGTTTCTGCGCCTCCCCCTCCCTCGCTCTTATTTCAAGAGCCGCTCCCCACTTCGGCGAAGAGCCCTGCATCAGCGGCACAAGAGGCAGCGGCACGGTGTTTTTCTCCGGCTGCAACCTTCGCTGCGTATTCTGCCAGAATCACGGCATAAGCAGGGGCGGCGAGGGTAAGGCCGTGGATGCGCAGGGGCTGCGGGATATTTTCCTCCGCCTCAGAGACAGGGGAGTTCATAATATCAATCTGGTAACTCCCAGCCATTACAGCCACCTTATCGCCGAGGCTCTCAGCGGCATAAAGCTGGGTATCCCCGTTGTCTGGAATTCCTCGGGTTATGACAGCGTGGAGACCCTCCGCTCTCTGGAAGGGCTTATTCAGATTTATATGCCCGACTATAAATATTCCGACCCGGTTTTGGCTCAGCGCTGGTCCAAGGCGGCGGACTATCCGGATGTTGCCCTTGCCGCCATTAAGGAAATGTACCGCCAGCGTGGTGAGTTCATTCTGGACGATGAGGGAATAATGCAAAGCGGAGTGCTTATCCGCCACCTGATAATGCCCGGGGCGGCAGAGAACACCCTCCGCTGCATAGACGCCATAGAGGATAATCTTCCCGCCGACAAAATAATTTTCAGCCTTATGAGCCAGTATACCCCTATGCCCGGACTTGAGGCTTACCCGGAGCTTCAAAGAACAATCAGCGCCGAAGAATACGAGCGCTGCCGCAGCTATTTTGACTTTTCCGATATTCTCTACGGCTTCACCCAGTCCCCCGAAGCTGCCACCGACGAGATGATACCGGATTTTGACGAAACGGGGGTTTAGTATATGAAAATAAACCTTATATGGGAGCATAACGGCGACAGCAGCATTTTATATGCGGAAAACTTCCCCGGTGCTTTCACCCGCGGCGAAAACCTGCAGGCTGCTCTTGAAAAAATGCCCGGGGAGCTTCGTTCCTACGCCCATTGGAGCGGGGATGTCACTCCCGAAAATTTTGAGCTTAACATAGTGCAGGATCTCTCCTGCGAATTGAACATAGCCGATGCGGACAGCGACTGTATTTTTGATTTGGAAAAAGAGGCGCTTACACCGGATGAATACCTCCGGCTGAAGGCGCTTTGCCTCCGCTCTGCCCGGGATTTCCAGCGCCTTTATGACTCTGTTCCCCACAAGGACAAAAGTATTCTCCCCTTCCGCAGCAGCTTTTACGGTGCGGTGCCCAGAACGGCAAGGGAGATGTATGAGCACACAAAAAGCGTGACGAGCTATTACTTTGCCGAAATAGGCGTTGACGCGGATAACGAGGGCTCAATCGCGGATTGCCGGGAGCGGGGCTTTGCCGCTCTTGAAAAGCTCCCCGATTTTCTGAGCCTCCCCCCTGTCGAAGGCAGCTATGGTGAGATCTGGTCTCTCCGCAAAGTGCTGCGCCGCTTTATCTGGCATGACAGAATTCACGCCCGGGCAATGTGCCGTATGGCGCGAAAAACCTTCGGCGAAAGCCGTGGGGAGGAAATTTTCCGTTTTAAGTACTGATAGGAGAAAAACATGAAATTGCGCAATATGACAAGCATTTATCTCCTCTGCGGTGATGAGATGCTTCTGCTTTACCGCCGGGGCTCCCGGGTTGCCAACAACACATACATATCCTCCGCCGGCGGGCATTTTGAAGCAGACGAGCTGAACGACCCCCGCCGCTGCATGCTCAGAGAGCTTAAAGAGGAGCTGACTCTTGAGGAAGCTCAGCTTGAGGATCTCCGCCTTCGCTATGTGACTCAGCGTCTTAAAAACGGCGAACTGCGCCAGATTTATTATTACTTCGCCCGCATGGCCGATAAATCCCTCGTGAAAGAAAGCTCCGAGGGAGAGCTTGAATGGTTCAAGCTGAAGGACATTCTCTCCCTCCCTATGCCCGTCACCGCAAAACAGATGCTGGAGCATTATCTTGCCTTGGGGCAGTTCACAGATGAGCTCTACGCAGGTGCAACCACCCCTGAGGGTATGGTCTTCACCGAGCTGAAGGAGTTTGAAGACTAAAAAAATCCGCGTCACTTTGCCAAGGGCTCCCTTGTGTAAAAGGGAGCTGTCAAAAATCAAAAGATTTTTGACTGAGGGATTGATGTTTTTAGTTTAGCTTCATACCCTCCGTCTGCCTTTTGGCAGCCACCCCCCCTTGAGTACAAGGGGAGGCTTTAATACTTCGTCACTGCTGCTCGCATTCAAAGTTGAAGCGGCTTTCTTTAAAACACCAAAAACGCCAGGCTGCAAAAGCAGTTTGGCGTTTTTTGTTTTTTAGCTTGTCAAAACAAAGGACTTGCCTTTCGGATGTGTTTCAAGCGTCGGGTTTCGCATATGCCAGTATGCTGTCGAAAAGGGAGCGTATGGCAGGGCTATCTATCATCCAGCGTCCCACGATACCGCTATATTTCTTTTCCAGCTCACCGTCGAAATCAAGCATAACCTTGTCTCCGTCATAGAGGAGGCAAAGCGTACCTTCTGGAGTTTTCAATGCCAGCTCTGCCTCAAAAATCACTCCGTAGCCTATACTCAGCTCTGAGGCTCTGACTTTTCCGAAGGCCTCAGCAACTGCCTCGTTCATGTCATCCGGAAGCATACCATTCAGCTTCGTTGGATTAATTCCCACAACCTCCACATCTTTTGCCTTAAGTCCGGATATATATTCGTACATACCGTGACGGAACTCTCCCTCGGGAGTAACGATTATTTGCCCTGTGGCTTCATCCAGCCTTGCGGTCACAGCGCCGCTGGCATAAGCCTTGCAATAGGTAGTGTCTCCGTCTTGGCTGCATCTGAAGTTCAACCAGCCCTGAATGAAATCATTATCCCGCCAGATGTTAACGGATATCTCTCCCTGTTCAGCGGGATAGGTGTTTCCGCCGCGCTCTACATAAGGCGCCCAGAGTAACGTTTCCCTCTCGCCGAAAAGCTTTCCGGAATAGGAGCTTGAATATATGGAATTGCCAACCGGGTAAGCCTCCGTTTGCCAAGAGTAGGCCACCATATCCACAGCGGGGATATCAAACAGTATCTTCACTTCGTCGGCATCATTCAGTTCAAACTCAGCAAAGGGTTTGACCTCAAGACTGGCCATCAGCTCCGTCAGGGCATCATTGTGTATCTCCCATACGCCCCGCTCTGCAGGGTACATTTCTTTTAAGTCTTCGCTGAGCTGAAGCTCAACAAAGTCCCTTCCGCCATAGCCCAGAGTTATATTATCGCTGGGTCCATAGCCTATGTCTATGCTGTATTTCCATGGGATACCCCGACCTACCTTTATTTCCTCGGGTCGAATATTATTCAAGGCATCAATGAAGCTGTCGCGAATACCGGATATACTTATATCAGCATCCACCACTGGGGCGGTAACGCCAAAAGAACTCACATTGTTTTCATCGAGCTCCGTCAGAAGTTTCCATGGGGAAATTGTTTCGGCGGAGTCCGGGGCTTTATCGCTTACCGAAGGCTGTTCGGATTCATCCTTCGGATTCGCAGCACATGCGACGATGACCACTGCGCAAAGAACAAGAGCAATGGCGCTGACCCAAAGCCGGGGGCGTTTCCATTTAAGGGCATTCTTTATTCTGCGCGCCACTCCGCTTTCTCCAAACGCAAGGGGTGTTGGTGCAGGGAAGCGTCGGGGAGAAGCAAAGGATAGGAGAGTTTCGGAATACTCTGCCCTTCCGCCCATACGTCCGAGCACCTTTTCATCGCAGCTTAGCTCCATATCCCTGCCCGCAAGCCAGAAGGCAAGCCACACAAGGGGGTTGAACCAATGCAGGCACAGCACCAGATATGCCAAGGTGCGTATTACATGGTCGCCACGCTTTATATGCGCCCTCTCGTGGGCAAGCACATAGCCCAAAGCTGTTCCCTCAAGACCATAAGGGATGTAAATTTTCGGCTTGAAAAAGCCGATGATAAACGGACTTTGGACATTCTCACTCTGCCACACATTGCCCTCAAGCAAGGTTGCCGTACGCAGGCGGCGGCAAAGCTGCCAAAGACCGATCGAGCTTATGACGAGCAACGCTGCTATGCCCATGATCCAGAGCAGCATACCAAAAAATTCCCATATCTGCAGAGGATTGGCGCTGTACATAGGCGTGGCCACGGGCAAAGATTCATTCACCGCCGTATCCACAGCAGAAATGCCCGTTTGTATCTCCGGCTGCGCCATCAGCCCTATGTTTTCCGGAATATGCACTATCTCAGCAGTCTGAGAGGAAAGAGCCGTGTCCTTCAGTTTGATATCAAAGGGTTTAAGAGCAAAGACAGATATAACAGATTTGAAGCTGACAGGGCAGATAAGTCTGAAAAGAGCCACCGCCCATAGGGCATATGAATACTTTTTCGGTGCGCTCCGAAGAATCAGCCGGGCAATCATCACAGCCAGAATGATATAGCCGCCCGTTATGCTCATATTCAGTATTTTCTCAAAGGCGCTTACAAGGATATCCTCCATTGCCTCACACCTCCTTATGAGAATCTATGAGCTTTTTCAGCTCCTCGGCCTCCCTTTCGGAAATTGTCTTGCCTCCCAAAAAGGCAACAAGAAAGCCGGGAAGAGAGCCCGAAAAGGTCTGCTCCACTATTCTTTCGCTCTCCGCCTTCTGCACACTTTCCCGCGCAACAAGGCTGCAAACAATACTTTTTTCGTTTTGGGCAAAACCCTTTTCGCAGAGCTTCTTCAGCATTGTGTATGTGGTAGACTTCTTCCAGCCCAGAGTATCTGCGCATTTTTCCACCAAAGCTCCTGATGTGAGGGGTTCATTATCCCAGATGACACTCATAAAACGGTAGTCGCTCTCACAAAGAGTCAGTTCCTTTGACATATCATTACCTCCTCTGGTCGATAGTTGTAGACCTCTTTGAATGCAGTCTATAATAGTAGACCAATTTTGTCAAGAGAAAAATTATGGTATTCGACAATAGATTTGGGCGGACACACCGGTCCGCCCCTACAACAAAAAAAGCTCCGCACCATCTGGTGCGGAGCTTTTTCAATTTCACATATTCTCTTATATCTTGCTGCCCTTGGGGATGACGATTGGCAGGCGGCGGTTGCCCTTGAGGCTGTTGTAGGGAGAAATTTTTACATTCTTGTCAGAGATGACACAGTTGAGGCTGACATTCTCACCCACCACGGTATCGTGGAGAATGATGCAGTTTTTCAGCACGCTGTCTGCGCCAACCTTTACGCCGCCGAACACGATGCAGTTTTCCAGCTCGCCTTCAATGACGCAGCCATCGGCAACCAGAGAGTTGCGCACCTTGCTGCCTGCGGCATAGTAGGTGGAAACATCGCTGCGCTCGCGGGTGGAAACAGGCCTTTCGGCAGGAAATACCTGAGAGCGAAGTTCGGGATCCAGCATATCCATATTGGCCTGATAATAGTCGTCCACACAGGTGATATGGCGGGCATAGCCCTCATGCATAACGGTGGCAATTTTCCAGCCCTCACTGAGGAAATGCTGAAGAGCATCCTTGTGGAAATGGAGTCTGCCGCCCTCGGCGCACCAGTCTATCATTTCAAGGAGCTTTTTGCGGGAGATCATATAGGTCTCCAGCATAGCGTATCCGCGCTCGCCGGTGGTCTGGCGGGAGAGAAGCTGGGTAACGATGCCCTTTTCGTCAATCTCAACTCTGTGGTGGATATAGTTGGTGACATCGGGATGGACAACGCAGGTGATGTCGGCGTCTCCCTCCATATGCTTCTTGACAAGCTCTTCCATATCGATATTGGCGCAAAGGTCTCCGCGGGTGACAAGGACATAATCGGCCTTGATTATATCATCCAGATAGCTACGGATTGCAGAGAGAGCTTCCATAGTTCCCTCATAGGAGCCCTTGTGGGAATCGGGCAGGCCGTAGGGAGGAAGCATATTCATGCCGCCCTCTTTGCGAGCCATATCCCAGGTTTTTCCTGAGCCCAGATGGTCCATCAGTGACTGATAGCCCTTCTGCATGATAACGCCAACATCATGAATGCCGGCATTCTGCAAGCTGGAGAGAGCAATATCAATGAGTCTGTATCTTCCGCAGAAGGGCAGAGAGGCTCCGGTGCGCAGTGCGCCAAGCTCTCTCAGCTCAGGGAAGGAATGGTAGGCATAAACTATTCCGTGAACATTTTTCATTTTGCCACCTCCACGCTGTCATAAACCATTGCACCGGCTTCTACGGAGCAGTCTGCGCCGACAGTAATATCGGGACCGACAGTGGTGATTCCCCAGCCTGCCTTGCCGCTGGGTCTCTCACCCACGCAGGCGCCCGCGCCGATCTTGGTGTTCTCGCCGATGATGGCATATTCAATATCCGCACCTTCGCCGACCTCGGCACCCTGCATCAGTATGCTGTAGCGCACCTTTGCGCCCTTGGCAACCTTGACAGAGTTGGAGAGGATGGAGTTTTCGATCTCACCCTCGATGACGCAGCCTTCGGTAACGATGGAGTGGGCAATGCTCGCCGTTTCTCCGATGTACTGAGGAACTGATATGGGGCTATGGGCACGGATGGGCCACTTTTTGTCGTAAAGATCAAACTCCTCGGGAGAGAGCATATCCATATTGGCATCCCAATAGCTGCCTATGGTACCCACATCGCGCCAGTAACCCTCGAAATGATAGGGATACATACGCTCGCCTGCATTAAGCATGTTGGGAATTATGTTCTTGCCGAAGTCATTATCGCTGCCGGGAGTATTCTCATCCTCGATAAGATACTGACGCAGCTTATCCCATGTGAAGATATAAATGCCCATACTTGCCAGATCGCTGTCCGGCTCCTTGGGCTTCTCGGTGAATTTGCAGATGCGTCCGGTATCATCCAGAGTCATGATGCCGAAACGGCTTGCGTCGCTCATAGGAACGCGCAAAACGGCTATGGTGCAGTCCGCCTTGTTCTCTATGTGGACGCGGAGCATATCGTCATAGTCCATCTTGTAGATATGGTCACCGGAGAGGATGAGGACATACTCGGGCTCATACATATCCAGGAAACCTATGTTCTGGTAGATAGCATTGGCAGTTCCACGGAACCAGCTTCCCTGCTCGCCGGAGGTCTGGTAAGGAGGCAGAATATAAACGCCGCCGTCATTGGAGTCCAGATCCCATGCAGCGCCGTTGCCTACATAGGCATTAAGCTGCAGGGGGCGATACTGGGTGAGGACACCCACGGTGTCGATGCCGGAGTTTGCGCAGTTGGAAAGGGGGAAATCTATAATGCGGTATTTGCCGCCGAAGGGCATATTGGGCTTAGCCACATTTCTGGTGAGGGCATAGAGTCTTGAACCTTGTCCTCCTGCCAGAAGCATGGCAACACACTTTTTCTTCATTGCCACATCTCCTTTCATACCTTTAATATAAGACAAAAGCGGGGAAATAACAAGCCCGCTTTTGAAAAATATTAGTAATTTTGTTGTAGAAAACAGTAAAATTTTCTGCTCAATTATGCAACATCAATTAAAACGGCTCTGAGACTTTTCCACGCCCTCGGTGATGATACTCTCCACCGCTTCCCAGGCTCTTTTTGACGCTGCGTCTATGTCCTCAGCATCCTGATTTTTGAAGCTGCCCAGCACCCAATCGGCCATATCATAGTCGGGGTGAGGAGGTGAGCCAACCCCCATTTTGATCCGGGGGAAACCGTCGCTGCCCAGACGGGCGATTATGCTTTTAAGTCCGTTATGACCTCCCGCAGAGCCCTTGGCGCGGATACGCAGCTTGCCCACTGGCAGGGAAACATCGTCGGATATAACGATAACCCGCTCCGCAGGAACCTTATAGAAGGAAGCGGCCTCGGCAACAGCATCCCCCGAGAGGTTCATATAGGTCTGGGGCTTCATAAGCAGCACGCCTTCGCCCCCTACCTTTATCTGGTCGGTGAGAGCCTTGAAACGGGAACGGTTGATTTTTGCGCCTGTGGCCTTTTCGCACTTATCGGCAGTCATGAAACCCACATTGTGCCTTGTGCCTGTATACTTGCTTCCGGGATTGCCGAGAAACACCACTATCCAGCTTATGCCGCCGGATGTCTTTTTAAGAAAATTCAACATTGACTCACCTTTTGCTAAAGGCGGTTTTCAAGATTCTGAAAACCGCCTTTATAGTCTTAGCTATCTGATTTATTATTCGAAGAGAGATGCGATGGAGGTCTCCTCATGGATATGCTCCATAGCTTCTGCAAACATGGGGCCTACGGGGAGATACTTGATCTTGTCGCACTTGGGAGCGTCTGCAGGATAGGGAATGGTATCGAGGAGAATAAGCTCCTTGATGCAGCTTTGTTCGATACGCTCGATAGCGGGGCCGGAGAGAACGCCGTGAGATGCGCAGGCGAAGATTTCCTTTGCCTTGCCGATCTCCATAAGAGCCTTTGCAGCGCCGCAGAGAGAGCCTGCAGTATCGACCATATCGTCAAGGAGGATAACGGTCTTGCCTTCAACATTGCCGATAATATTCATAACTTCGGAGACATTGGCCTTCTCGCGGCGCTTGTCAACGATAGCCATCTGCATATCGATCTTGTGGGCAAATGCGCGCACGCGGGCAACGGAGCCAACGTCGGGAGATACGACCATAACATCCTCATTGCCCTTGCCGAAACGGCTTACAAAGTAGTTTGCAAAGAGATGAGCGCCCATAAGGTTGTCGACAGGGATATCAAAGAAGCCCTGAATCTGGTTTGCGTGAAGATCCATGGTGAGAACACGGTCTGCGCCTGCTGCGGTGATCATGTTGGCAACCAGCTTTGCGGAGATGGGATCACGGCTCTTTGCCTTGCGGTCCTGACGGGCATATCCGAAATAGGGAATAACTGCGGTGATACGGCCTGCGCTGGCGCGTCTCATGGCGTCGATCATAACAAGCAGCTCCATAAGATTGTCGTTTACGGGCTTGCAGGTGGACTGAATAAGGAAAACATCGCTGCCGCGGACGGGCTCATAAACGGAAACAGAGCACTCGCCGTCTGCAAAGCGCTTGCACTCGCTCTTGCCAAGCTCTTTTCCAAGACTCTGGCAAATGCTCTTGCTAAGGGCGATGTTGGAGTTGCCGGTGAAAATCTTCATTTCTCTTCCGTAATTAAGCATAACGCAATAACCTCTCTTTTTCTCTTGTTGTTATTTTGCCGAAAGTTATTTTTTATTATTTTGAAATGCTTTGTGACTTTTAATCATCTCTTCCATTATATCAATATGATTTCAAAATTTAAAGATATGATTATGCCTTTTTTATACATTATTTTTCTGCTTCCTTTGGCAATTATGTCCAGTCTGCTCCTGCGGTAATTACAGGCAATGTCTGTATCGGAGCTGCGTCCGAGACCGGATACACCTCATCCCTCCGCCTAAGGCGGACGCCTTCCCCTTAAGGGCAATACTTTGGCGGGCGGGAATTTCTTATTGCAGGCAAACAAATATCATATCTTTATATTTACTTTTCGGGGCTTTTTGTATATAATATCCTAGTTAAATTATGCAAAGGAGAAAAAGCTATGCTGTGTTAATCAAATTGGCTTTTTTATCGTAATAAAGAAATAAAAATTTGAGAAAAGGAATCCAAAGTTATGGCAATAATCGAATTTGATGAATACAAAGTAAAGCTCAACGCACTCAAGCCCACCCTTAAGGATCTTGAAGCCGCTCTCAAGCTGGACGAGTGCCGTGAGGAGCTGGACTCCCTCCGCAAGGAAAGCGAGCGGGACGGCTTCTGGAACGATGTTAAGGCAGCTCAGAAAAATCAGCAGCGCAGCAAGCAGCTGGAAAACAAGATTGCAGGCTACGCCAAGCTGGAAAACGCCTGGGACGACCTTTTCACCATCTGCGAGATGGCAATAGAAGAGGACGACGACTCTATGCTGGAAGAGCTTGTTGCAGGCTACGATGACTTCGAAAAGAAGCTGGAGCAGACCCGTCTTCAGACCCTGCTCAGCGGTGAATATGACGCCAACAATGCCATTTTGTCCATCCATCCCGGCGCAGGCGGCACCGAGGCTCAGGACTGGGCAAGCATGCTCTACCGTATGTACACCCGCTGGACAGAGCGTCAGGGCTACAAATACACCCTCCTCGACTGGCAGGACGGCGAAGAAGCCGGCATTAAGAGCGCTACCATCCGCATTGAAGGCGAAAATGCCTACGGCTTCCTGAAGAGCGAAAGCGGCGTTCACCGTCTCGTCCGCGTCTCCCCCTTTGACGCTTCCGGCCGCCGCCAGACAAGCTTTGCAGCCGTTGAGGTCATGCCCGAGATGGATGACAACAACGACATTGAAATCCGCGAGGAAGACATTGAAATGCAGGTTTTCCGCTCCTCCGGTGCAGGCGGTCAGAAGGTTAACAAAACCTCCTCCGCTGTCCGACTCATCCATAAGCCCACCGGCATCGTTGTCTCCTGCCAGGTTGAACGCAGCCAGTTTCAGAACCGCGACGCATGTATGACCATGCTCAAAGCCCGCCTTGCCGAAATCAAGGAGCGCGAGCATCTTGAAAAAATCAGCGACATCAAGGGCGTTCAGATGAAGATTGACTTCGGCTCCGCTATCCGTTCCTATGTCTTCATGCCCTACACTCTCGCAAAGGATACCCGTACCGGTTTTGAAAACGGCAACATCGGTGCCGTTATGGACGGAGACATTGACGGCTTCATCAACGCATTCCTGAGTATGAACGCCAAGAAATAAGGAACACTATGAAGAGAAACGAGATAAAACTTATCAGCATTCTGCTGGTACTGATACTGGCGGTTTTCGGCGGCACGGCTCAGATGCGCCCGGAGGTAAATGCCCCCGCCGCGGACGTTCCCTCCGTCTCACTTCCTTCCCAGAATCAGCAGAACGGAGAGAGCGGGGAAAAGCCCGAAAATCCCCAAGATCCTGAGAATCCTGCCCAGTCCCCTGTTCAGGAAACTCCTGCTCCTCAGAGCGAGTTTTTCACCATCAACATGATAGGCGACTGCACTCTGGCCTCCGTCAGCTACTATCAGGGTACAGCTACCGGCTATGATACCGTCATCAACGGTGACTGGGCCTATCCCTTCTCCCTCACTGCCGAGCTTTTCGCCGATGACGATATGACCTTCGCAAACCTTGAGTGCTCCCTCACCGACTCCGACAACCGCACCGACAAAACCTTTACCTTTAAGTGCGACCCCGAATATGCCAACATTATGGTGGAGGGTAATGTTGAGTTTGTCACATTGGCCAACAACCATGTTCTCGACTACGGCGAGGAAGGATACAAGGACACCAAGAAAGCTCTTGATGATGTGGGCATCGCCTATGCGGGAAGAGATGAATACGCCGTTTATGAAACCGAAAGCGGACTTCGCATCGGCGTTTACGCCCTCTCCTTCGGCACTACCACCCAAATCAAAAACGGTATGGCAGCTCTCAAGGCTCTCGAGCCCGATTTCATCATCGCCGCCATGCACTGGGGCGACGAAGGCAGCTACACCGTCAACAACGACCAGATCAAGCTGGCTCACGCCTGCATAGACGAGGGTGCGGACTTCGTTTACGGAAGCCACCCCCACACTCTTCAGCCCTATGAGGTATACAAGGACAAGTACATCTATTACTCCATGGGCAACTGGACCTTCGGAGGCAACACCGACCCCAGAGACAACGACACCTTCATCCTCCGCCTCACTCTGGAAAAGACCCCCGACGGCAAGGTGAGCATTGTTGAAAGAGAACATATCCCCGCAGCCTGCTCCGGAATCGAAAACGGCAACGACTACCGCCCCGTTCTCTATGAAGAGGGCAGCGAGGAATATAAGAGAGTCCTCAGCAAGCTGGACGGCTCCTTCACGGGTCAGAACCTCTCCATCGGTTACGGATACACCAGCAACGAGTAAATAAAGAAGAAGATAAAGATATGAAAGCTTCACGCATCATACTTCTCATCATCTTAATAATCGCAATTCTTGCCGCGGCCGCCCTTATTCTGGCTCGCGGCAATTTTGCCCTCTCTGAAATTCCCCCTGCCGCGGCAGAAAGCCCCTCTCCCTCTCCTTCCCCCACACCGACACCTGTTCCCACACCGACACCTACGCCTACTCCGACTCCTACGCCCACTCCAACTCCTACACCCACCCCGGAGCCTGAATTTTTCGTCATCAGTATGGTGGGCGACTGCACCCTTGCAAGCTCCCAGCACCACAAGGGCGCGGATTTCGCCTTTGAAAGCTATGTAAACGGGGATTTTTCCTATCCCTTTGCCAAGACGAAGGAGTTTTTTGAGGATGACTACCTCTCCATAGCCAATATGGAGGGCTGCTTTACCACGGCGGCACAATCCAGCGGGGCTACCTTTGTTTTTAAGTCCGACCCGGAATACGCAAAGATATTCACCGAGGGCAGCATTGAGATGGTGGTTCTGGGCAACAACCATTCCGGTGACTTCCTTAATCAGGGGCGTCTGGATACTCAGGCAGCTCTTGACGCCGAGGGAATATACTGGGCGGAGGATAACGGCTGCAGAATTTATGAAAAGCCCGGCGGATTGAAGGTTGGCGTATATTCCAAGCTCTATCCTCAGGCCGGCGAGGTTGTTGCCGGCATCGAAAAGCTGAAAAGCGAGGGCTGCGAGCTTATCATAGCCGGTCTCCACTGGGGCATCGAAGGCACTTACCGTCCCACTGCCGACCAGCAGAATGTGGGTCACGCTGCCATAGATGCAGGTGCCCATATAGTTTACGGCAGCCATCCTCATGTGCTTCAGCGCTGCGAGGAATATAATGGCGGAATTATTCTCTACTCTCTTGGAAACTTTTCCTTCGGCGGAAACACCAACCCCAGAGACAAGGACAGCGCCATCGCCCGGGTAAGCGTGAAGCGGGATATTGACGGAGCGATAAGCATTGACTCTCTGGAGCTTATCCCCTGCCGACTCAGCGGCAGCCCCGATTATAACAACTATCAGCCCGTGCCCTACGAAGATACCAGTGCGGAATATGAGCGGGCTATGGATAAGCTTGACGGCAGCTGGAACGGCCCTGACCTCACCATTGACTACAGCGCCTTCCACAGTCCCTCTCCCACACCTTCCGCACCGGCAGCCACTCCGGAACCTCCCCCCGCAGACAACACACCGGCTCCCGAGCCTTCCACCCCTGTTCCCACTCCGGAGCCTCCCCCTCCGCCGCCATCCGACGGAGAATAAAAAAATTCCCTGCTGCGTCCGGCAGCAGGGAATTTTTTTATGTAACGATAAGCACATCGGCTTTTTCATTCAATCGGAAGAAGCTGAAATATTCCTCCTCCATCGGTATCCAGATGCCGAAATAGCTGGGGGCGAGCTCTTCACCGTCACGCTCCACAACGCGCATGCGCTGCTCCGCCTTGTCCACGGTCATAAAAACCTTTATGTCCATATATTCGCCGAAATAGCTATGCTGGGAAAAGCTTCCCTCAACAATGCGATAGGGAGAGGCTTTCACCCTTTTTTTCTTTTTGAAGTCTATTTTGTGATTGTTGAAATATCTGTGGCTGAAGGCCTTTGGAGAGCGGATGCTGCTCAGCACCTCGCTTTTGAACAAATCGTAGGCAATATTCCCCCCGGGGAGTCCCAGTCTTTCCACTGTTCCCTTACCCGCAGGCATAAGGAAATCGTCCATGTGGATAACTCCCGCTCCCGTTATCTCCTCAAGATCTCTCGCAAGGCTGCTTTTGCCCGAGTTGGAACGCCCGTCAATGGCCACCACGCAGCCATCTTTGAACTCCGCCATTTCTTCAAGAACTCTTATGGCATTTATAAAGCTTGTAGGCGCAATGCGGTAAGCGGGCTCTTCCGCCTCACGGTAGGCTTCACTGTGGCTGACAGGTTTTCCATCCCACGCATCAAGCTCTGCCTCCCATTCTTCAGGGGAGAAGGGTAATTTACCCGAGAGTGCGCACTCTCTCACAACGGCAAAATATTCCTCAATGCTTCCGCTGCCCTTTGCCGCAGCAAACATATTATAAAGCCACTGCCACTTAAGCCCTCTGCGTCTCCAAGTACGGAGGTTTACCCGGCAAAGAGAGGGGCTTATAAGCTCATAGAGAGGCTCGGGTTTTTTGAATTGGAGAGCGGAGAACTCCCCGCGGAGGTATTTTCTGGCAGCGGCGGGGTCGCCGATTCCGTGTTCAGCGCCGAAGGCCGCCTGATAGCACATTTTAAGGGCATCCCTCGGCTGCATTGACGGGTGCAGACGGCACTGCTCAAGCAAATGGCGGGTGAAGCTTCCAAATCTGTTTTCCCGCAGGAGGCTGCGCTCCGCCACCACTATTATGTCCTCTTTCTGGGGTATCTCGCGAACGCTCTCGAAGTCCAGACTCTCCCAGAATCCGGCTGCCTGAGGATCTGCCTTGTCATAGCCCAGAAGCAGACGCTTATATCCAAGCTCCCTGCAATAACAGGCCAATGCCTCTATAAGGGTAGTTCCGATTTTCCGCCCCTGCTCATATTTGGAAAGCATAAAAAGGCCGATATAGCCCGTATCTGCCTCGGGATAGCCATCTATGAAATCCAGCACTCCCACCATTTCATCCTTTTCGAAATAGCCCAGATAGTATTTCTCCTCCATCTCCTTGCCGGGAGGGAGAAGATGCATATCTCTGCATATTTCCTCTATGCCGTATGCTTCAAAGGAGGGATTTTCCTTGGCTATCTCCCGAACCGCTTCCGCATCCTTTTCCGTGAGAGGACGAAGACTGTAAAGCGTTGAAAAGCGGCTTATATCAATGCTCTTCATGGCTTTTCACCTCTCAAAGGCTGTCTATATACTCGCAGGCCGCAAGGGCGGCAACCGCTCCGTCTCCAACGGCGGTGGTCACCTGACGAACCCTCTTCGCGCGGCAGTCGCCTGCGGCAAATACACCCGGGGTAGGGCTCAGACAATCCTCCCCCGCAGCCGCATAGCCCCATTTATCAAGCTCCAGAACCTGCTTGAAAGGCTCATTATCGGGAGCATAACCAACCGCCACGAAAAGCCCCTGAAGCTCAATTTCTCTCTCTCCCGCCTCAGTGCGGACGCAGATGGAGGAAAGCTCATTCTCCCCTTTAAGCTCAGTAACAACTCCGCCGGGGATAAATTCAACATTGGCTCTTTTTTCAAGAGCTTCAACAAGCTTTTTCTCTCCGCGGATGGTGCTGCGGTAGATGAGATAAACCTTTTCACATATATCGGAGAGAAGCACGGCATCCTGCAGAGCGCTGCTGCCGCCGCCCACGCCCGCCACGGTGAGACCCTTGAAGAAGGCTCCGTCGCATACGGCGCAGTAGCTCACTCCCATTCCGGTGAGCTCCTCTTCCCTTTCAAGGCCAAGGCGGCGGTGCTTTGCTCCTGCGGCAACGATGACGGCCTTTGCCTCAAAAGAGCCGGAGAGAGTTATGACGGATTTTACTTGGCCATTATCCTCTATGGCGGTAACCTCGTCCAGCTCCACCTCCGCGCCCAAAGCCATAGCCTGCTCCAGAAGCCGGTCGGAAAATTCCGCGCCGCTTATCTCGGTGAAGCCGGGGTAGTTTTCAAGCTTGGGGGAAAGGCTTATCTGTCCGCCAAAGGCTCCCTTTTCAATTATAAGGCAGCTTTTGCCTGCGCGAAGGGCGTATATGGCGGCAGTGAGTCCCGCGGGACCCGCTCCTATGATTATAATGTCGTACATAATTATTCTCCTTTTATAGTCGCAGGGCGCTCATCAAAAGCCTTTGGGCTTTTGATGAGAAGTCGGAGGCCAAGCGGTCTTAGGAAGACAATTAGGAAAACCAACTCCTCGGGT
>JAZNZR010000066.1:0-45390 GCA_045595025.1 Oscillospiraceae bacterium
CTCCAAAGAGAAAGATTATTCTGCAAGACAATAAAAAAATCCACGGCAAGGCTGTCGCCTGCCGTGGATTTTCTTTGCAGTATTGCGGGAAAAGATACTCTTTGGAGCGTATAAATCCCTATGTGAGTCCGCCTTTACAAGGGGACCTTTAAATATCGCAGCTTTCGCAGGGCGCGATGACCTCAGCGCGCCTTTAAAGCCTCCCTTGTGTAAAGGGAGGTGCCCCGCAGGGGCGGAGGGATTGTTCATGGCGGGACGCAAGGCTCCGCCCTACGGCTCCCGTCCCAGTGCTGCGCGCAATATAAGCAAAAACACCCCGCCATACAGGCGGGGTGTTTTATATGTATTTACTTCATGGGGACGGAGTCGTCCTTCAGAATCCATTCGTCAACATTGGTGATGGTGAAATCGTTCTCGCCGATGCGGGCAACGACCTTTACAATACCTGCGTTGATGATCTGGCGGCGGCACATGGAGCAGCTGGTGGTGTCGTGGAGAAGTTCGCCGGTCTTGGCATCTCTGCCGACGAGATACAGAGTTGCACCGATCATATCTCTGCGGGAGGCGGAGATGATGGCGTTTGCCTCGGCGTGGACGCTGCGGCAAAGCTCATAGCGCTCTCCGGAGGGAATGTGCATAGCTTCGCGGGCACAGTAGCCCAGATCGTTGCAGTTTTTACGGCCGCGGGGTGCACCGTTATAGCCGGTGGAGATAATTTCGTCGTTGCGGACGATGATAGCACCGTATTTTCTGCGCATGCAGGTGCTGCGCTCCTGAACGGCGTCGGCAATTCCGAGATAGTAATTTTCCTTGCTGGTTCTGTCCATGGCATAAACCCTCCGTCTTTTTATTATAGATATAGTAATAAAAAAGCGGGGGACTGTCAATAGAGAAAGCACCTGCCGCCTTTTTGAGAAGGGCGCAGGTGCTTTTGTTCTTATTCTCCGTCTCCTACCAGTCTGCCGCGGAACAGCAGGGTGATGCACCAGATGGCGGCAAGACCCACGAGGGTATAGACAACGCGGCTGACAGTGGCGGTCTGGCCGCCGAAGATATAGGCAACCAGGTCAAACCTGAAAAGGCCTACGAGACCCCAGTTGAGGCCGCCGATAATGCCGAGAATAAGGGCGATGCGATCCATAAGCATGATTAATCCGCTCCTTTGGTTTTTGAATACACCCTTATGATGTACAAAATCGGAGCATTTATGCAAAAAATTTTAATTAATCATTATTTTTGCTGAAAAGGCAGCCGCAGTAGTCCTGACGGTAAAGCCCCCACTCCTTTGAAAGGGCAATGCTGCGCTGATAGCCGCCCCTCTTTTTGAAGTCAGCGGGAAGCCACTTGAGGCCGTATCGGGAGGCGAATTCCTCTCCGAGGACATTTATTCTCTCCGCATCCTTGTGGGGGGAAACGGAAAGGGTGGTGCAGAAATATTCAAAGCCAAGCTTTGCTGCTACCCTGGCGGTCTCCTCAATGCGAAGGGCGAAGCAACGGGTGCAGCGGCTGCCGCCCTCCCGCTCAGCTTCGTAGCCGCGGGCGATGGCATCAAAGGCCTCTCCGTCATAGTCGCATTCGATGATCTTTGCATTTACGTGCTCAAGCACACGGCGCTGATGCTCTAGCCTGAGCTCATATTCCTCACGGGGCTGAATGTTGGGGCCGTAAAAAAGAACGCTTATATCGAAAAACTCGCTGAGATATTCCAAAACATAGCTGCTGCAGGGACCGCAGCAGCTATGAAGCAGCAATGTGGGTTTGTCGTCACCTAAAGCCGAAGTGATGGCATCGGTTTTAAGCTGGTAGTTTACTTTCTGCATTTTTTCAGCCCTCGGCGGAGTTTGCCGCCTTTTCCGCGTTGTTGATGATGACATACTGGAAAAGGAGAGAAACGGCACTGCAGGCGATGAACATAAAGGTCTCGGCGGTGGAGAGCTTATCCATCAGGGTGAATATTCCGAAGTAAGCGGAGCTCTGGAGGAAGAAAATGCAGCGGGCGGGCTTGGCTCTGTGGAAGGCATATGCGGCGATGTAGTAGAAAGCCAGCAATATGGCTATTATTGCAAGAATGCGGGGGGCATAGGACCAGAGGATGGGGTTTTCGGCAACGATGCGGTAGGCGGTGACGAGCCAGAAGCAGGCAAAGGCCACGGGGACAATGACGCCGGCCATGGATGCGCCGCCCTCCTGAAAAGCGTTTTTGCGCTTGCAGATGAAGGGGAAGCAAAGTCCGGCAAAGATTCCGAGAGCACCGGTTATGCGCTGCATGGTGGGGAAGCGGGAGAAATCGGAAGAGAACATGTAAATAAGGCTGCCGATGACCATGAAGGCGGCCGCTGCCCAAAGAAGGACCTTTATAACAAAGCTGGGCAGAGCAAGAGCCTCGCCGGCTTCGCCGCTGCGGCCGAGCTTGCGGAGATAAAGGCGCTCTTCAAGGAAGAAGAGGATAAGCACAAGGATAGTGTATACCGTAACGGTGACGGATATGGCAGCGCCGGGTATGGCAAGCCCCGCATCGTCAAAACCGTTCATGTTCTGGAGCCAGCGGAGGAAAAATCCGAATATACCTGCCACAAAGGTGGCAATAGTTAAAGTGAAGGCGTTTTTTTGCATAATTTCAAAACCTTTTAATAATATAATATCAAGTAAAAGTACAGAATATTTTATACCCCTTGGCTCTTTCCGTCAAGTGATTTGGAGGTTCAGACTTGAAGCGTGTGCTTGCGGCCGCGGTTATGCTGCTTATTATCGGACTGCTCCCTTGGCTTATAAGGGAGAAGGCGGAAGCCGGCGGGTTTCTGGAGGCAGGAAAACAGGAATTTGCCCAAGCTGAAACGCTGAAAGTTGAGGTCAGCCCCGGGGATTTCAGAAAAAGCATACTGCGGGTTTGCCCCGATGTCCTTTTGGAGGGCGATCCTTCCCAGTGGCTGGGGCAGGCAAAGAGAGGA
Organism: Oscillospiraceae bacterium; assembly: GCA_045595025.1. Taxonomy (GTDB): domain Bacteria; phylum Bacillota; class Clostridia; order Oscillospirales; family Oscillospiraceae; genus SIG459. The sequence goes on from JAZNZR010000066.1 coordinate 2,949, forward strand.
GAATATTTGATCGTTGGCGGGCGTGAGATAAGTGCGCGAACGATGAGCAGGATATTTCTGCTGGAGAGCAGAGATTTTCAGCTTAGCTGGACGGGGGAAATTTTCCTGTTCGAACTAAACGCTGTTGACAAAACATACAGCGAGGCGTAGTATAAAGGCACAACTTGATAGACGGGGAGCTGGATTTTTCCGGCTGAGATGAAGGTAATTGAGCCTGAAGACCCTTGAACCTGATACGGGTAATGCCGGCGTAGGAAAACGATGATGTCCGTAGGCTTTCTATCCGTGCCTGCGGGCATTTCGTTTTCTCCGCAAAAAGAAAGGAGAAAACAAAAATGAAAAAACAAAAACTAAAAATTCTTGCTGAGGGTGCGATCCTCACCGCCCTTGCACTGGTGCTCAGCTACATAAAAATACCCATCGGTCTGGGATTTGGCGGCTTCGGCGGCAGTGTTGACCTTGTCATGATACCCCTTATAGTCTATGCTGTCCGACGGGGCTGCCTGCCCGGTCTTGCAGCAGGTCTTGTTTTCGGCACATTGAAGTTCTTCCTTGCGGGAGGCGTTGCGGTGAACTGGCAGAGTATGCTGCTGGACTATTCCCTTGCCTATATGTTCGTTGGCTTCGCGGGAGTAATTCCCGAGATGCGCGGACGCCTTCCCCTTGCGGCCTTTGTTGGTTGTGTCGCAAGATTTGTGATTCACTATATAAGCGGCGTGACCATTTATGCCCAGTATATGCCCGAGGAATTTATGAATCTGACTATGGTTTCTCCCGCTGTGTATTCTCTCCTCTATAACGGAACCTACATGCTGCCCAACACTATCCTGGCTGTGGTCATCTGCGCCCTGCTGAAAAAGGTGCTGGCAAAAATAAAGCTTTAAAAAACGGCGCCTCGCATTTGCGGGGCGCCGATGTTATTTTGTTTGAAAATTTTTGGCGTCCAATATGGACAGGCCTGAATTTATCTAATATAATTAAACAAAACGCACAAAAGCTTTTCGAAAAAGGTGGGGTTAAGCGTGAAAATAAGCTTCGCAATGATGTGGGATATTCTGAACGTAAAATATCCGCAGCTTAAGTCCGGGATATATGACAGCCATGAGGTGAAGGGCGTTAAGCTCCTCGGCAAAGGGGTAACGCCCGAAAAAGAGTGGCTTTACCTTGGGGCGCGGCAGGACGCTCTTGTTCTTTGCTGCGGCGGCTTCAAGGATGTTCTGAAAACGGATATCCCCCTTCCTGAACTGTTCAATGATTTGCAGGAGATATTCAACCGCCTTCGCGATTGGGACAGAGATATCCATCTGGCCATCATTGAGGGCTGCGACCCTCAAAAGCTTGTGGATATCAGCGAAAGCGTTCTTTCAAACCCTGTAACTCTCATGGATCCGGCGTATAAGCTCCTTGCAATTTCCTCCCATAAAGACAGCAGCTCCGAAATTTTTAATGCAGTGCGCGAAAAGGGCTATCTTCCTCCCGAAACTGTGGAGTTTTACAGAATCAAGGGTTTTATGGCAGCGCTTTCGAACACCAGAGACGAACTGTCCTGCATCTCGGAAAACGAATGCACCAGCGTTATTTATCCCTTGCGCGTCAACGGAACTATTGCGGCCTTTCTCACCATGCCCTGCATCAATAAGCCCTATTCTCAGGGGCTTGCGGAGTGTTTCCGGGGTCTGGCTGAGGGAATTATTCTTTGCATGGAGCAGCAGCTTCACCTCAGCGACATTGACCGCAATATGTATGAGTATCTTCTTGTGGATATTCTGGATAAAAAGCTTCGCAGCAAGGCCGCTTTGGATGAGCGCTTGAGATATGTGGAGCTGCCCGTCAGGGGAGAGCTTGTGCTTTTGGCGATGTCGGTGGGAAAGGACTATATTTCCGTCAGCAATTATCTTAGCCATCAGGTGGAAGAGCTTCTTCCGGGAGAACGGGTTTTCCTGTATCGGGAAAATATACTTGTTTTGCTTGAACAGAAGCGTCTTTCATCCGTTCTGGATGCGCTTGAGCCCTTTCTTGAGGAAAACGGTTTCTGCTGCGGAGTGAGTCGGCGGTTCGATAATCTTCTCGTCCTCCCTGCCGCGTATAGGCAGGCATGCGCCGCGATACGCCTCGGTCTTCGAATTTCAAAGAACAGGGTTCTGGAAAAGCTCGGCGTAGCAGACCTAAATTATGAAAAAACCGTTTTCCTCTATGGCGATTATTTCCCCTATCATATGGTAGAGGCTGCCGCCGAGGCTAAAACTATCTCACCTATGATCCTTGCTCTTGTAAAGGCAGATGAAAAGGAGAATAACGACCATCTCAGGGTGCTCCACGCTTTCCTCCGCTGCGAGCGAAGACCCACCCTTGCCGCATCTCAGCTGCATATGCACAGAAACAATGTTATATACCGCGTTGACCGGATAGAAAATATGCTGAATGTATCCCTGGGAGATCAAAAGACAAGGCAGGAGCTTGAAATTTCGCTTCTTGCTATAGAACTGATGAGCATCGAGGATGTTCAACAAAATGCACAATAAGCCCCATGCCGAAAAGAGGCCATAATTGTATTCCCCTCCAATGATTTTGGAGGGGAATTTATTTATACTCTAATTGCCTGATAAATCAAGCAAATTATTTTAGGAGGAAGCCGGGTTATGAACAATATAATTGTAAACACTGAGCTTTGCACGGGCTGCAAAATCTGCTACAAATCCTGCTTTATTGATGTAATAAACTGGGATGAAGAGCTCAAGCGCCCCGTCATCGCTTACCCCGAGGAGTGCGTTCAGTGCATGTTCTGCGAGCTGAATTGCCCCGTCCGCGCCGTAAAGGTCATTCCTGACTATGCGGCCTACACATTCCCCAGAGACAACATAATGTTTATGGAAGGAGACAGCGGCAAATGAGTATTGTAAAAACTGATATTCTTGTGGTGGGCGGAAGCCTTGCAGGAATGGCTGCAGCGCTTAGGATCAAAGAAAAGTATCCCGAAACAGAAGTAACCATAGTTGAAAAATACACTGCAGGTTATGCCGGAAAAGCCAATCGCGGCGCCGGAATAATCGTAACCCTGGGCGACAGCAAGCCCGAGGACTTTGCAAAATATCACACCACTCATATCGGCGTGGGTCTCAATAAGCAGGACACCCTGCTGGAGTTTGCCAAGAGCATGAACGAAGGGCTCGAGGATCTTGACCGCTGGAGCGGTGGAAAGATCGGCAAAAACCCCGACGGCAGCTTCCGCACCCTCAAGTGGCTGGCACAGATAACCGGCGAGGATGAAAACGGCAAGCGCAGCTTCTATGAGCCTGACCATTTCCCCTGGACTCTGGCTGCAATCGAGCTTGATTTTATGGTCAATGTACGCCGCAGCGCAGTGAAGGCCGGAGTGAAGTTTGTGGATCGTGTCGGTATTGTGGACCTTCTCAAGGATGGCGACAAGGTCACCGGCGCAGTGGGCTTTGGTCTGGATAAGGGCGAGACAAGAGTGTTTGCCGCCAAGGCAACTATTCTTGCCACCGGCAGCCAGAACTACCGCGTTATGCCCATGTGGTCTCCCGGCAGAGGCGAGGGTCTTGCCGCTGCATGGAGAGCAGGCGCAAAGGTCACAAACTGCGAGTTCGGCTCTTTCTATAACTGGACAAGCCTCGATAACTTCGAGTCCAATATGGGCGTTGAGTTTGCCCTGTTTAATGACAAGGGCGAAAATGTTGGTTTGCAGCATACTCAGGGCGAGCATCCCGATGTTGACCAGCATAGCCTTGCCGAGTGGTACAAACAGACCCGCGACGGCAACGGTCCCATGCACTACCACCAGATGGAAAATCCCCTTATGCCCTATCTTACCAGCGTTCTGGCCTCTGCATCTTATTTTGACAGACCTTATGCTGACCGCTTCTGGGGCTATCTTTTCTTCAACGCCTTTTCCCAGCAGACCAGCGACCAGTGTGTGCCCGGTCTCATAGGCGAATTCAGCCCCCTGCGTGTTGACGAGAGCTTTGCAACCACTATTCCCGGACTTTTCGCAGCCGGCGATATTTGCTACGGTGGAAGCCGCGTAGCCGGTGCTGTGCCTCCTCCTCCCGGACGCGTAAGAGGTTCCGGCCTTGGCTTCGCACTCTTCTCCGGACGGGCAGTTGCCGACGGCGCAGTTGCCTTTGCCGCTGCCGCTGCAGAGCCCGCCATCTGCGAGGCTGATGTGGAAGCAGTTGAAAAACGCTTCAATGCCCCCATCTCTGCAGGCGGCACAGTCGCTCCCATGGACTTCCTGAAGGAGATCCACAAGGTTGTTCAGCCTCTGGGCAACTCCCTTTACCGTCACGAGGACCGCATCAAGGCCGCTCTTGAGCGCATCGAGTCTCTCCGCGCCCAGCTTTGCACCGTCAAGGCATCTACTCCTCATCATCTCTTTGAGGTCAACGAGTTTGACGCTATGCTTCTCTGTGCAGAGATGTTCTTCAGAGCCTCCCTGCTCCGCAAGGAGTCTGTTGGCTGGTTCCTCCGTGAGGACTACCCCGAAAGAGCAGAAGAAAACAAGTGGTATAGCTTTGATAATGTGGACGGCACCATGGTTCCCAGCGAGGAAACCGTGCCCCAGTACAACATATTCTGAAGGGAGGCATAAGCAATGTATAAAATTTTTGGAGATCTTACCCCCGAAGAGGAAGCACTGCCCTACGCCAAGTATTTTCACCGTCAGAGCGCCCAGCCTGATCCCCACCGTATGGCGCTGCTGAGCAAGGGTCCCATGGATCCTGCAAAGGCAACTCCCCTTTCCGATATTAACAGCCTCCTTACCCGCCTTGAAACAACCGATGAAGAGATCGGCTACTGCATTCTCCCCGACGGCACCGGTTATGTGGGAATGAGCGCTTTCTACCCCGATTGCACCGTGGATATGTTCAAATGGTGGTTTGCATGGCATCCCCTGAACAATCTCCGCTACCGCATCTGGTGTCCCCGCTGCCACGCTGGCATTTCCGTCAGCGCCAAGGACAAAGCCCGGATCCTTGACCCCAACATTCCCGTTGAGGATAAGATCGTTGATATTGACCATTTTGTTATGGAGGATATCGGCGGCGGTCTCAGCGATATCGTCATCTCCTTCCTCAAGCCCGAAAATATGGGCTTTGACAAGGAACTGCTTGAGTCCTCCGGCGTAACCGTTATCGGCGGCTACGGTCTTACCGAGCCCAGAGAGGGTCCTGCGGGCAAGGTACCCGCCGTTATGATGCATCTTTTCCACGAGGAAAACGGCGGCGTTCGCCAGCGCACCCGCTTCTATATGGGATGCCGCATAAACAAGGGCATTCCTATGAATGTTCTTCCCCACGGTGTTCAGGTTCCCATCGTTGCTCCCATGGGACTGGCCTTCCACAATGTTGAAGAGTTCACAAATCTGGGCTCCTTCCTTCCCCAGATTTATGCCGAACTGGGCGGAACCTTCGAATAAACTCAATCTCCTCTCAAGAAAAAGCGAAATCACCCGACTGCCTTTCCGCGGCCGGGTGATTTTGCATATTCGGTTAATTAAATATAGATGAATATTTACTGCAGCAAAACAATGATTGTAGGGGCGGACACTGGCTGGCCCGCCTTCGCAGTGCCAGACGTACTGACCTGCGGTTGAGGCGGAAACATTACGAGGTGAGGCTTACGTGCTGCCGAACAGGCAGCTCTATACAGTAGCGTCCTGAGCGGAATACGAGGTAAGCACTCTAAGGTTTGGGCTCTGATTATGTGGCACAATGTGTTTCCCATTTCCGCACTTGGGGAGTTTCCAAAGAGGGGTTTTGAAATCCCCTCTTTGCCCTGTTTTTCTTTCCATATTCTTTTTGCTGGCACAAAAAGAATATGGCCGTCGGAGACAACAATCCCTCCGTCTTTTGCCTGCGGCAAAACCCACCTCCCTTTACACAATGGAGGCTTTAAACACCTCATCCGTCTGCCGAAGGGAATATACGATTACCGCCCCAAACAACTTCCCTCCTCGCGGCATAGCCGCTGCGGTCGTAGGCTAAAAACATGCCCCCGGCATGTTATCCTAACGCCACGACCAAAAAAGGACACACCATTGGTGTGTACGGGAAACCCGGAATTTCGCCCATGGGCGAAGATTCTCACCCTTGCCTTGTGTGAGCAAGCTCCCACCGGCTACGGGGAGAATGCGAACCGGAATCTTGCGAGCTGCGCCCGCAAGGCCGCTCCGATTCGTTGATGACGCCAAAAAAGGACACACCTTATGGTGTGTCCCTTTTTTGGAGGCGCCACCCGGAATCGGACCGGGGAATCGCGGATTTGCAGTCCGCTGCCTTACCGCTTGGCTATGGCGCCATATACGCGATTTGCTCCAAGAATTTGGAGCAATTCGGCTTTTATGGAGCGGCTGACGAGGCTCGAACTCGCTACCTCCACCTTGGCAAGGTGGCGCTCTACCGGATGAGCTACAGCCGCAAATGGTGCCTCAGGCCAGAGTCGAACTGGCGACACGCGGATTTTCAGTCCGCTGCTCTACCAACTGAGCTACCGAGGCAAATTTATGGTGGGGACAATTGGACTCGAACCAATGACCCCCTGCTTGTAAGGCAGGTGCTCTAACCAGCTGAGCTATGCCCCCAAAACGCGCCGTGTTAAACAGCGCTTTGTCATTATACTAAAGGCAAAGCGCTTTGTCAAGAGTGAATTTTTATTTTTCTGCAAAATCTTTCTTTTTCAAAATATAAGCTTTTTCTGTGGAAAAAACAGAGAAAACGCACATAGCTATCAAAACGGCGAACCAGAAAACCATTGCCCCATTCCAGCTTCCGCTTATATCGAAGAACCTGCCCATAAGCACGGGACCCACGGCTGCAAACACATAGCCGCCGCACTGGGTGAAGCCGGATATGGCAGAGGCCTCAGAGGGGGAGGCACTGCGGGCGGAGAAAAGGAAGATGCAGGCGCTAAAGCCGGTGCCAACGCCCAAAGCCAGCAGCACGATGCCTGCCCAGAACAGAGCAGAGACACCACGGGAGATAAAGAAGACCACAGCTCCGGCCACATAGCAGAGGTTGCAGGCGCAGATAAGCCCTCTCCATGACATCTTTTCCATAAAAATAGGGACAAGCAGAGTGGTGCTCAGGCTTATGATCTGCATAACGGTGCTTGCTCCGGCGGCATCGCCGGCGCTCATTCCCCACCATTGCAAAATGGAGGGCATCCACGCGGAAATGCAGTAAAAGAGCATAGACTGGGTGCCCATATAACCCAGCAGCATCCATGCCTTCCAGGAGCCCATCATTTTCAGGAAAAGTCCCTTTTCTCCTGCCTTTGGAGCTCCGCGGTTTACTTCAAGGCGGGCCTGGGGAGCCCAGAGTATAATGGCGGCAAGAGCGGCAATGGCCCACATGGCCAGAACGCCACGCCAACCGATGAAGCGGGTGAGGGGAACATTTATTCCCATGCACATGGCGGTGGTAAGACTCATGGTAGTGGTGTAAAGAGCGCTGACAAGCCCCACATTATTGGGAAAGCGGAGCTTTATGAGGGCTATCATAAGACTGTTCATTATGCCCACGCCCACAGCCATAATGCCCGTTCCCGCGAAAAGACCGAATGCACCGAACAAAGCCCGAAGACCTACGCCGATAAAAATGAACACAAGGGCGGCTTCCAGCATTTTTCCTATGGAAAAGCGCTGGCTCAGCACGGAGGCAAGAGGGCACACGATGGCGAACACAATAAGCGGTATGGTGGTTATCATACCTGCGGCGGCGCCGTTGAGCCCAAGCTCAGTCTGAATCATGTCAACAATGGTGCCGACTCCCGTGTAGCAGGCTCTCATGTTGGCAGAAAGCAGGATGACAAGGAGCAGCAAAGAAATGTTCAGCTTATTCTTTTTGCTCATATCAACCCTGCTTTCTGTATATTTTTAATTTTAGATAAGGCTTCTTATATCCTCGGGGGTGAAGACATATGTTCTGTCGCAGAACTGGCAGCCCACTTCCGTGTCGCTGCCCTGCTGAGCGATTTCCTCCAAGGAGGCTGCGCCAATGCTTCTGAGAGCTTCGGAAACCCGCTCTCTGGAGCAATAGCAGCGGTATTCAACCCCGCTCTCCTCCAGAATACGGGGCTCAAGCCCCTTAAGCACCTGAGATATTATCTCCTCCATTCCGTCCTCGTCCAGAATGGTGGTGAGCTGGTCCATAAAGAAGATGTTGTCCTCCAGCTTTTCAATAAGTCCCTCGGGAGCGCCGGGCATAAGCTGAACGATAAAGCCGCCTGCGGCGCGGATGGAACAATCGGTGTCCACCAGAACTCCCAGACCGCAGGCCGCGGGGATCTGCTCGCTTTCCACATAGTAGGCGGAGAAGTCCTCGGCTATCTCGCCGGAGATAAGGTTAACGCTGCCTATATAGGGCTCTCTGAGACCTATATCCTTGCTGACGGTGAGAGTTCCGTTCCGACCGACAGCGCCGCCAACATCTATCTTGCCGTCGCTGCGGAGAGGCAGCTCCACGCCTGGCTCATCCACATAACCCCGGACATTGCCCTCGCAGTCGGCAACAGCCAGAATGCTGCCCAGAGGACCGCCGCCGTTTATGCGTACGGTGACAGCGGCGTCAGCCTCCTTCATCATATTGCCCATAAGGCTTGCGGCGCAGAGAGTGCGTCCCAAAGCTGCTGAGGCGGTGGGGCTGAGACCGTGGATCTGTCTTGCTCTTTCCACTATGTCCCGGGCTTCTATAACCGCGATTTTTATAAAATCATCGCCTGCAACGGCGCGGATTATTTTTCCCATTGTGAATATCCTTTCTCAGTGTTCAAGATTGGTGGCGACCATATAAAGTCTGCCCATTTCGTGCTGAGGACCGTCGCCGATAAGCTTTACATCGGCAAAGCCGCTCTCTTCAAGCAGGCAGACCAGCTCCTCGGGCATATGGACAAACTCCACGTGCTCCTCGCTTTCCCTCTCCCAAAGCCTGCCCTTGCGGCGGAAAATATCCATTCCGTAAAAAAGAGCCTGCTCCTCCTCGTCAAACTCCGCCCGCCAGAGGCAGAGCATATCCTCGTCCTCGTCCACAAAGGTGCCTCCGTCCAGACTTCTCAGTCTCTCGGGGGAGTGGAAATCGAAAGCCAGCTTTCCGCCGGGCTCGATAAAAAGGTGGAGGCGGCGGAAAAGCTCCGGCAGCTCCTCGGGGGTGAGGTAGTTCATACCGTCAAGAGAGCAGTAAGCTCCCTCCACTGTGCCGAAAAGATCCAGCTCCGAGGCCTCCTGGCAGAGGAATATGGGTTTAGTTTCGCCTTCAAAAGCCTGCGACTTGGCAGCCGCCACGCTGAGCATTTCTTCGGAAAGGTCAACGCCTATCATCTCGTGACCTCTCTCGGCCATGAGACAGGTGAGGGTGCCTGTGCCGCAGCACAAATCCAGGAGGGTAAGGCTCTGCTTACCCTCCCGAATCAGAAGCTTTTCATAATAGTCGGCAAATGCCTCGTAAGGTACGTCCCCGGTGAGCGCATCATAGCTGGCGGCAAGGGGACCGTAGGACTCCATCACTTTTCGTCCTTTCCGGGGATGAGACCCAGACGCTCGAAGACAACGGTGTAACCGTCGTTTCCGTACTGGAGGGAGCGGTTTACGCGGCTGATGGTGGCGCTGGAGGCACCGGTCTGCTCAAGAATATCGTTATATATGAGACCCTGCTCCAGCAGCACGGCAACCTGAAAACGCTGCTCCATAGCCTGCAGCTCGGAAACGGTGCAGAGATCATCAAAAAACTTGATGCATTCGTCCACATTTTCCAGCGCAAGAATTGCCTTATACATATCCTCGTTGCGGGGTTTTCTGTTACGTTTGTTCATTTGGTATTCTCCTTTGGCGGGATTATTCCACCGTTTATTACGCTGACATTTTATAACATTAAAGCGTAAAAGTAAAGCCTTATTTTCCGATTTACAAATAATTGGGAATAGTGTATAATGAAAGAGCCTGCAAAGTGTGCGATATAGCAAGTTTTTTGTGTGAATTATCTTGACATTCCACAATGTGTAAGGTGTAAACTAAGCGCGAAAATCAATGAAGGAGGTAGCTCTCTTATGATGATAACTATCTGGGCAGTGGCGATAGTGGTGTTTCTTGTGATAGAGGCTCTGACTGTTGGTATTGCATCCATTTGGTTTGCTTTGGGAAGCATCTGCGCTCTTATAGCCGCACTGCTTGGTGCCCCCGAATGGCTGCAGGTGGTATGGTTTGTTGTAATCAGCGTTGTGACTCTCATATTCACAAGACCCATCGTCAAAAAGTATGTTCACAGCAAGAGGCAGCCCACCAATGCAGACCGTGTGATCGGCATGAAGGCCACCGTCCGCGAGGATATAGATAATCTTGCGGCAACGGGCAGCGTTATGGTGGACGGCAAGGAGTGGACGGCAAGAAGCTCCGGCGGCGAAACCATTACCGGCGGCAGCGTGGTAAAGGTGCTGGCCATTGAAGGCGTAAAGCTCATCGTAGAGCCTTTCGCAGAATAAAAAAGATTGAGAAAGTTATATTAAAAGTTATATTAATTATAAAAGGAGGAAATGTTATGGGTAAAATTATTGTTCCCATCGTAGTTGTTGTTCTTATCCTCATTATTCTTATCAAGAATATTCGGGTGGTGCAGCAGGCAAGAGCCTATGTTATCGAGCGTCTGGGCGCCTATTCCGCAACCTGGACCGTAGGTCTCCATTTCAAGATTCCCTTCTTCGAGAGAGTTGCAAAGGTTGTTTCTCTCAAGGAGCAGGTTGCCGACTTCCCTCCCCAGCCCGTTATCACCAAGGATAACGTCACCATGCAGATAGACACCGTTATCTACTTCCAGATAACCGACCCCAAGCTCTATACCTACGGCATTGAGCACCCCATCGTTGCAATCGAAAATCTGGCAGCCACCACTCTCCGTAATATCATCGGTGATCTGGAACTTGACCAGTGCCTCACCAGCCGCGATATTATCAACAGCAAGATGCGCTCCATCCTTGACGAAGCCACCGACCCCTGGGGCATCAAGGTAAACCGTGTTGAGCTGAAGAACATTCTGCCTCCCAAGGAGATTCAGAACGCCATGGAGAAGCAGATGAAGGCAGAGCGCGAACGCCGCGAAGCCATTCTCCGCGCAGAAGGCGAAAAGAAGAGCGCCATCCTCACCGCTGAAGGTGAAAGAGAGTCCGCCATCCTCCGCGCAGACGCAGCCAAGCAGGCTCAGGTTCTTGAGGCGGAAGGTGCCCGCCAGGCCCGTATCCTTGCCGCAGAGGCAGAGGCAGAGGCCATACTCAAGGTTCAGGAGGCAACCGCAGAAGGTATCCGCCGCATCAATGCTGCCGATCCCGGCGATGCATTCCTGAAGATAAGAGCTCTGGAAGCCTTCACCGCTGCTGCCAACGGCCGCGCAACCAAAATTATTATCCCCAGCGAGATTCAGTCTATTGCTGGTCTTGCAGAGGGCATCGTGGAAACTGTCCGCGTTCCCCAGAAGGCAGCCGAAAAGAAAGACTGATAAAACTGAAAAGCTCAAAAGGCACAGCCTGGGCTGTGCCTTTTTTATACCCTTGAAAAAGGATGACTTCTTATATATAATGTGTGTCATAAGAAGCATGGAGGTAATTTCATGGCAAAAACAAAAAAGAAGAATAAGGGCGTAATTGTACTCCTTATTATCCTTCTCATCATCTTGCTCTTCGTGGCCGCGTATATCGTTGTGCAGCGCAACTATACTGTGGTCAACGGCGCTCCCGTATCAGTAGATGAGACCTATATCGACCTTCGGGGTTCTCAGGAACTTGATATTGAAAGCCTTATGGAGTTTGAAAATCCCGAGACTATCGACATAAGAGAGAGCGCCTTGGGAATAGAGGATTATGAGACTATAAAGGCAGCCTTCCCCAACTGCTCCATTCTCTGGGAGGTTCCAATCGGAGGAGAACGCTATGCTCCGGAAACCGAGAGCTTTGTGCTGAATTCTCTCAGCGCATCTGATATGGAAGCTCTCAGGTATTTTCCTGCTCTCAAGGAACTTGACCTCCGGGAGGCCGACATGAGTGCCGAGGACGTAGCCGCTCTGCGAAGCGCATATCCCGATTGCCACATTCTCTGGACCGTTAAGGTTTGCGAAGGGCTGGAGCTTGAAAACGAGGCCACTGCCATCGCTCTTGCCGACAGCGCCCAGCTTGAGAGCCTTGTTGCCGCTGCCGCAAGTCTTGCTTTTATAAACGAGATAAAGGTGGATTATCCCAACATAGCCAAGAGCGATTATGATGCTCTCAGCGCCGCTTTTCCCGAGGCGGATATAGAATACAGCATTGTTATAGGCGGCAAGGAGATCGCCCCCGACACCGAAAAGCTTGATTTTTCCGGCTGCAGCTATGAGGAAGCACTGGAGAATGCAAAGCTGCTTGAGATGCTCCCCAATGTCACCGAGCTTGAGCTTATGGATGAAAATGGCGCAAGCCCCTTCAGCCTTGATGATGTGGTGGGTATTCAGCAGGCATGCCCCCAGCTGAAGATCAACTATAACTTCGAGCTTTTCGGAAAGAGTGTCAATACCGGCACCACCGAGCGCCTTGAGTATTACGATACCGAGATAGGCGATGAGGGTCTTGATACCTTCCGCAAGGTTCTGCCCATCATGCACGGGCTGAAGTATCTCCGCTTTGACGGCTGCGGCACCAGCGATGAGGCCGTTGCCCAGCTGAAGGAAGAGTTCCCGGAGGTTAAGATCGTATGGCTTGTCAAAATAGGCGTTATCAGCATCTATACCGACACTCTGCGCCTTTGGGTCAATGACGGCTTCTTCACAAAAGATCTCTGGAAGCTGAAATACTGCACAGATGTGAGATATATCGACTTTGGGCACGCTGTGGCGGTCACCAATGTGGAGTGGGCAAGATATATGCCCGACCTTGAGGTCTGTATAGTGGCAATGACCGCCATTACGGATATTTCTCCCCTTGCCGAGTGCAAGAAGCTGGAGTTCCTTGAGATATTCACCAATGATGTATCGGACCTCAGCCCACTTGCAGAGCTTGAAAACCTTGAATATCTCAATATCGGCAATATGCCCATAACGGATATCAGCCCCATATTCGGCCTTGATAAGCTGAAAATGGTCAACTGCAACATGTGCCAGAGCCTTTCTCAGGAGCAGATAGACGAATTCAGGGAGCTGCACCCCGATGCCGTATTTAACTATGTGTGGTTTGAAAATCCCAAAGGAACCGGCTGGAATTTTGATGCCAACGGCAACCCCACTGAGCGCTATCAGCTGCTCCGCAGACAGATAGGCTATGACGGCTCCGCAGATCCTCCCGGATATCTCACCGAGCCTATTGAATAAAATAAAAAGCAGCAGAACGCTTTTGCGTTCTGCTGCTTTTTAGCTTGAAATGGAAAGGCGTTGTATATATAATAAGAGTCAATAATCAAAAGGGAATTTCGGAGGTTCGGGATGGAAAAGACAAAGAGAAAAAGCAGGGCTTTTATATGGATCCTTGCCGCTCTCGTTATTATAATCATTGCTGCGATTTTTGTTTTTCAGCGCAACTACACCTTTTTGAACGGAGAAATCGTCTCAAGGGATAAAGCTTATATTGACCTCAATGGCACAGGACAGGCGAATGTTTCCGAGCTTGAAGGTCTCAATGCCCCCGAGGTTATGGATCTCAGGGGAACCGAAGTGAGCGCTGAGGAGATAGCCCAGCTGAAGAGCACTTATCCCGATTGCCGCATTCTTTGGACCGTTAAGGTCTGCGAAGGTCTGGAGCTTGATAACGAGATCACTGCCCTTACTCTTGCCAACGGCACTCAGGCGGAGGCTCTTCCCGCTTTCGCCGATGAGCTCAGCCTTATAAACGAGATAAAGGTGGATTACCCCAATATAAGTAAGAGCCACTATGACGCTCTTGCCGCCGCCTTCCCTGCCGCGGAAATAGAATACAGCGTTGTGATAGCCGGTGAGGAGGTTCCTCTGGATACCGAAAAGCTGGATTTTTCCGCTTTCAGCTATGATGAGGTCATGGAAGCTGCGGAGCTTATCAAGCTCCTTCCCATGCTCACCGATATAGAGCTTATGAGCGCCGAGGGCGCAAGTCCCTTCAGCCTTGATGAGGTCATTTTAATTCAGGAGGCCTGCCCCGGAATAAAGCTCAACTACTGCTTTGAGCTTTTCGGCATGGATGTGAGCACAGCCACCGAGCGCCTTGAGTATTATGACACCGAGATAGGCGATGAGGGTCTTGACGTTTTCCGCAAGGTCATCCCCATCATGCACGGTCTTAAATATCTCCGCTTCGATAATTGCGGAACTTCCGACGATGGAGTTGCTCAGCTGAGAGATGAGTTTCCCGAGGTAAAGGTTGTCTGGCTTCTGACAGTTGGAAAGGCTCAGTTTTATACAGACACGATCCGCATCCGGGTCAACTTCAATTTCCTCAAGGAAGAGGTATGGAAGCTGAAGTACTGCACCGATGTTAAATATATCGACTGCGGCCATCTGCTTCAGATTTTCGATGTGGAGTGGGCGAGATATATGCCAAATCTGGAGGTCTGCATCGTGGCTTTGACAAATGTTAAGGACATAAGCCCCCTTGCCGAATGCAAAAACCTTGAATTTCTTGAGATATTCTCAAACGACATACATGATATAAGCGCCCTTGCGGAGTGCGAAAACCTTCAGTATCTGAATATAAGCAACATACCCATAGACGACATAACGGCAATTTACGGTCTTGATAAGCTGGTAAAGGTCAACTGCAACATGGTACGTGATGTTCCTCAGGAACAGGTGGATGAGTTCAGACGCCTCCACCCCGACACCATATTCAATTTCTATCGCTACGCAGGTCCCACGGAAACCAACTGGAGAATAGGCGGCGAAAACGGTACCTATTATAACGAGCGCTACGCCCTCCTCCGTGAGCAGATGGGCTATGATGAATACCGCATTGCTCCCTACGGTTATCTCCCCGCGCCTATTGACTAAATAAAAAATCCCGAAGTTTTTGAAAAACTTCGGGATTTTTGCTGTTTGTTATACATTTATCGGGGGGATCTTGCCTCCGTTGGCTTTTTCCATCTCCACCCAACGGGCCATGCGAGAAGCCATAAGAGCCTTGCTCTCCTCATCGTCCTGCAGTGCGGGAAGCTTCCAGGGCATCTCCTTCAGTGCGATGCATACCTCGTCAATTTTCTGATAGGGTATGGATATGATGTGGAGACCTTTGGGGTAAACCTTGCGGCGGGCCATTCCGTGGTGAAGTCCCGTAACGGTGTGGTTCACCTTGCCGCTGAGGTAGGGGTAAACATAGGTCCAGCTGCAGCTGAGTACGGCGCTGGTCTTGCTCTCCCAGAAGTCGCCGGAGATATAGCTGGTGGCGCGCATAACTATGTCCGCCTGCTCCGTATCCGCCACGACGATGATAAGGTCGGGGTCAAAATCGCACTTGGCAAGGGGGCAGAAAATCACAAAGTTAACGCTGCCCTGAACAAGGGTGGGCATCTCGTTGTGAATGCGGGCATTGGGGGCCTGAGTGCGGTAAATGCCGAAATCCATGCCTGCCTGACCGCTTGCGGCAAAGGGCTGCTTGGGGAGCATACCGAGAGCCAGCCTGCCGTGGCAGTTATCGTTGTCAACATCGATATAAAAACTCTCGCCCTTGTCCTGACAAAGCTTAAGAAACTGGCAGAAGGAGAGAACTTCTTCGGCCTGAGCAATGCCCTCGGGGCGGGCAAAGCAGAATTTCAAGGCGATGGGCTGATAGGTGCAGCCCAGCTCCGCAAAAGCTTTTTTAGAAGCGCTGTCTATCATGTGTTATCTCCCTCATTGCGGCTTTGGGGCAGAAACTTCCAGTGGTATTCGTAATAAATCTGAGGAATGAGCTTTGCGAGGTAGAAGGAGGCAACTGCGCCGATGGTGCCGGCAATGAAGCCGCCGAGAACATCGGTGAAATAGTGAACGCCCAGGTATATGCGGCTGAGACCCATAGCCAGAGCGAAGATGATGGCGGGCCAGCTTTTGCGCTTGGGTGTGCTGAAGAAAAGACCCAGCATTGCGGCAGTGGCGGCGGTGGTGTGGCCGGAGGGGAAGGAGAAGTCGCTTTCCGTGTGCTGCCCCACCAAAGACCAGAGCTGATGATAAATGCTGCCCTCGTGGGTGTAGGGACGGGGGCGGTAGACCATGGGCTTGAACACAACATTGGTGAGCAGCGCGCCAATGCCAAGAGCCAGCAGCATAACTGTGCCTACCCGGCGGGTGCGGGGGAAGAGCATAAGAGCAAGGCTCAGTGCGATCAAAATTGCGCCGCCCTTACCCATAAGGTCCATAAAATGAGAGAAGGGGGTGAAAAAGCCTCCTGCGGTGTCATAAAGCTGCGCAACAGCGCCGGTGACGGCGGCGTCCAGTCCCGCGCAGACGGTGTTGAGCCATGCGGCTATAGCTGTAAGTTCCATAAAATACCCTCTTGTTTTAATTATTCAGGTGGCGCTTCATTGCCTCAAAGGAAGTGTCGGAAATGGCATGCTCCATCTTGCAGGCATCCTCCGCGGCGGTCTCCTCGTCAACTCCTATGGAGACAAGGAAGTTTTTGAGCAGCTCGTGGCGGGCATAAATCTTTTCGGCAACATCAATGCCTGACTCGGTGAGGCTGAGGAAACCCTCGGGGCTGACGGTAACGTAGCCGCCCTGTTTGAGAATGCCCAGAGCGCGGCTCACGCTGGGCTTGGAAAAGCCCATGCGCTCACCAACATCGATAGCCCTTATGTTGGGGTTCTCTCTGGTGAGGACATATATGGTTTCGATATACATTTCTCCCGATTCGTGCAGGTTCATTTCGGTACCTCCCGTCAATGGCCTTTGAATGGGGGGATTATATCATATATAGCCCGCCTTTTCAAGGGAGGAGGCACCGGTGAAGCAAAAAGCCCGGCGGAAGATCCGACGGGCTTACGTGGAGCTGGTGGCGTGACTCGAACACGTGACCTTCTCATTACGAGTGAGATGCTCTACCGACTGAGCTACACCAGCATATTCACGAGTGGGAATTATATCATAAGAGCCTTTCAAAGTCAACCGGAACACCGCCGGAGAGAGCGTGATTACTAGATGTAATATGGATAAATTTCCAACATTCGCCAAAATACGACAGAGTTTGTCAATATGTTTATTTGCACAAAGATTTGCCGAAATAATCTGAAAAAAACCGGCCTTTGTAGATTTTATCTAAGCTGAAATAAAAAAATAACATAAGTTATGCTTTACATAAGAGCATAAAATAAGACCCTTGCCAGTGAGTTATCAACACTTTCCACAGGTTTGTCAACAAGGAAAAAATCAAGTAAAATCAATGCTTTGCGGGATTATTTCCAGTTTATTACAATCTGCGCAATTGAGTTTTGCACCTGATAAAAAGGAGTTTTTGAGTTTGCATAATGAAAGGCTTGGCTTAACTATGCAAGGAGTATATTGCATAAAGAGGCAGAGGGCTTACCCTCTGCCTCAAAGCTTTATTCACTTTTCTTCTTTGGCGAAGTAACCGCTCTCACGCATGGACACATATTCGTCTCCGCTGACGATAATATGGTCAACAAGGCGTACGCCGATGCTGGCAAGGGTGTCCGTGATAAGCTTGGTGGCGGACGCGTCCGCGCGGGAGGGCAAGGCCACATCGCTCAGGTGGTTATGGGCGAGAATCATGTATGCGCAGTTATCTCTTATGGCTATCTCCACGATTTGACGGGCGGAGAAGTCAACCCGGTTTATCATACCGTTTGCGAGCTGATGGCAATGAATAATGCCGCCTGCGCTGTTTATGCTCAGGGCGAAGGCGAGTTCGTCCTTTGCGTAGGCGAAAAGGGGCTTGAGATATTCGCCCGCGGCCTCGGTGCTGCGGAGGACATTTCTGCCTCCGCTTCTTTCGGAGCTGAGATAGCGGGCATTGGTTTCGCTGACAAGGCGGATAAGCATAGCCGCGTTCTCACCCACACCCTCAACAAGCTTAAGCTCGCTTATATCGGCCTCCATAACCGCCTTGAAGCTGCCGAAGCGCTTTAAGAGTTTATGGGCTATCTCGTTGGTGTTGCAGCGGGGAAGAGCGTAGAAAAGCAGAAGCTCTATGGCCTCAATATCGCTGAAGGCCTTCAGCCCGTTTTCGCGAAAACGCTCCCTGAGCCTTTCGCGGTGACCCTTGTGAATATTGCCCTCCATCATCTGCCACCCACTGCGTCCAGATCCATGCTGGCATAGGCGTTCAGATCGCTGCCTGCGGTGTTGCCTGCCAGATATTCATAGTAGGCCTGAGCGCCTATCATAGCGCCGTTATCTCCGCAAAGGCGAAGGGGCGGCACAAAAAGCTCCAGCCCCGCTTTCTTCGCGGCCTTCTCGAAATCACTGCGGATGCGGCTGTTGGCAGCAACGCCGCCTGCAACAACAAGCTTGTCATAGCCCAGCTCCTTTGCTGCGGCAATGGTGCGGGGTACAAGACTGTCGCTGACCGCTTTGGAGAAGCTTGCGCAAAGAGAGGGCTTATCCAGCTCCTCGCCCTTCTGCTGAGCGTTGTGGACAAGGTTAATAACAGCGGTTTTAAGTCCGGAAAAACTCATATCATAGGGGCTGCCCTCAACATGGGCGATGGGGAGGATATACTTGCTGTCGTCTCCGCCGCGGCTCAGCTCGTCAACGGGCTTGCCTCCGGGATAGCCCAGACCCAGAACGCGGGCGGTTTTGTCGAAGCATTCTCCTGCTGCGTCGTCCCGGGTGGCGCCCACGATGCGCATATCCGTGTAGGAGCGCACATCCACGATGATGGTGTTGCCGCCGGAAATGGCAAGGCAGACGAAGGGGGGCTCCAGCTCAGGATAGGCCAGATAGTTGGCGGCCATGTGTCCCCGGATATGGTGAACGGGAATGAGAGGCACGCCCAGAGCGCTGGCAGCGCTTTTTGCGAAGTTCACACCCACAAGCACCGCGCCGATGAGACCGGGGGCGAAGCTGACGGCAACCGCGTCAATATCGCTTTTTTTGATGCCTGCAGCGGCAATGGCACTGTCGGCAAGCTGATAAATGGCCTCCACATGATGCCGGGAGGCTATTTCGGGCACAACACCGCCATAGATGGCGTGAAGGTCGGCCTGAGAATAAATCTTGTCTGCAAGGATCTCCCGTCCGTCCCTCACAAGAGCGACGGCGGTCTCGTCGCAGGTGGATTCAACGCTCATTATAATCATAGTTCATCATCCTCGTCTTCAGAATCGGGGCGCTCGTCCCAGTCTCGCCTGTCAAAAGGCTTTTCGCCATCCTTAAGGGGCAGCTGTATGGTGGAGGCGTACATTTTCGGGGTGAAATTGCGGCGGTAAAAACCGTCGTGGCGGCGGCAGATTTCCTCTTCGTCAAAGCCGCCCTTGTTCCAGACTATGCACTTATAGTGGACGCCGAAAAGGGCGCAGTCATAGCCGAGAGTTTCAGCGCCGCAGCGCTTATAAAAGCCCAGACGGCGGCGGATGAGGGCATCGGCCTTTTCCTCTCCCACAGGAGCTTCCGCCTCACCGATAAAAACGGTGTTCTCGGGATAGAATTCACGGATAAGCCGAAGCATCTCCGCACCCAGACCTCCGTTGCGGTAGCTGCGGTCCACGCAGAGATAATCGATGAGGACAAAGGGCATATCCAGCCAGCAGCATATATAGCCCAGACTTTTGTCCTCCTCATATAGTCCGAGAATGTCATACTGCCCTTCCCGGCTCATTTTTTCCATCACAAAGAGGGGCTTGAGCTCCTCGGGGGGAAAGGCCTCCCGAAAAACATTTTCGTAGGCCTGTGCAAGAGCGGTGCCGCTCAGTTTTCTTAAAGTGTACATTACAATACCAAATCCATAAGCACCGCGTCCTCGCGGGGCTTTTCATAGTAGTTTTTCCGTCTGCCCACTTCCTCGAAGCCGTACTTCTGATAAAGGGCGATGGCGGGGTCGTTGGAAAATCTCACCTCAAGGGTGATGCGCTCAAGCTCTCCCTTTTCTCGAAGAGCCTTGGCTGTATCAAGAAGCTTCTCAAGAAGAGCCTGACCGATATGCTGGCGGCGGAATTCGTTTGCCACAGCCACATTGAAGATGTCCAGCTCGTCCAGCACTCTTTGGGCGCTTATGTAGCCCAGCGCCAGCTCGCCGCAGACCGCGGCATAAATAAAGCGGTTTTCATTTTCAATCTGCCTTAAAAGCTGCTCGCGGCTGATAGGCAGGGAGAAGCAGCATTTTTCTATCTCCAGTATGCTTTCAATGATGCCCTTGGGAGCAGATGAGTCAAGGCGGATAATTTGTATATCCTCCTCCGCCACCCGATTGGGGGAGGCACCGCCCTCTTCAAGCTGAAGCTCCAGAGTTTCCTCATTCACAACGGCGTGGATGCGCTCCACGGCCTTTTTCCAGCCGAAGCGGAGCTTAGGGCGGAGTATATCCGTCTCATCGGCGCAGAAAAGCTTTCTCTCGCTGCCGGGGAAGCGCTCGGAAAGCTCATCCATCTGGGCGAGGGTCATGCACATAACAGCGTCGAACTTTTCAAAAAGCTCCTCAGTGAGAGCCTTGCACTTATGGGCGGAGAAATCCGCGCCCAAAGCCTCCGCCGCGGCGCGGCAGTCCGGCTGCAAAGCTTCGCCCGCGGAGAAGATGCCCGCGCTTTCCGCAGGAATGCCGGGGCAGCGCTCGGCGGCATACATCTCAAAAAACGCCTTGGCTGCAGGGGCAAGGGCGGTGTCGTCATCATCCACGAAGAGCATACTTCCGACGAAGATGCCTTCCTCCGCGTCCATCTCCTCCCAGATGATATCCTGCAGCTCATCCCATTGCTCCAGACTTCTGTCTCCCGCCAGAGCCTCTATGTGATGGGTCAGCTCGTGGTGGAGGGTGCTTTTCAGTCTTCGCTCAAACTGCATGGGGGGGATGTCCCCGTAAAGGGCGGCAAAGGAGCCGTAGAAGATCTCCACATAGCGCCCCATCATATTGTTGTGGTAAAGGCCGAGGATATAGCCGCCTTTGCTGTCGGCCTTGGCCTCCTCAATAAGGTTCACTCCGCCGTTGAGACCGTCAAAGATACCTGCGGGAAGAGCCTCCATAGCCTTATCAAGCATTTTGCCTGCTTCTTTGTAGCTTACCATATCAGTGCGCCTCCGCCCATGTCTTGCCCACGCCGGCATCTGCCGTGAGGGCAACATCGAATTTCGCGGCATTTTCCATTTCCTCCCGAAGGAGCTGCCGCACCTGCTCTGCCTCGGTCTCAGGGGCTTCAACTATGAGCTCATCGTGAACCTGCAAAATGAGCTTTGCCTTGAGGCCTTCAGCCTTCAGGCGGCGGTGGACGTTTACCATAGCCATTTTGATAACATCTGCGGCCGTACCCTGAATGGGCATATTCAGCGCCACACGCTCTCCGAAGGAGCGCATTGCGAAGTTGCTTGATTTAAGCTCGGGCAATGCCCGCTGTCTGCCGAAAAGGGTGGAGACATAGCCCTCCGCCTTGGCTTTTTCAACAATATGCTTCTGATAGGCGTGAACACCGCTGTATTTTTCAAGATAGGCGTCCATATAAGCCTTGGCCTCGGCGGGGAAAACGCCGATATCCTGAGCAAGGGACCAGGCGCTGATACCGTAAACAATGCCGAAGTTGACAGCTTTGGCTGCGGAGCGCTGAGCGCTCTGCACCTCGGCAAGGGGAATGCCGAAAACCTGAGATGCGGTTACAGCGTGGATATCCTCTCCGCTGCGGAAGGCATTTATCATATTCTCATCCCCGGAGATATGGGCGAGAAGGCGAAGCTCAATCTGGCTGTAGTCCGCGTCGATAAGCACTTTGCCTTCACCGGCAACGAACATACGGCGGATCTGAGCGCCGAAGCTTTTTCTGATGGGGATATTCTGGAGATTGGGCTCGGTGGAGGAGAGTCTTCCTGTGGCGGTAACGGTCATCTGGAAGGAGGTGTGGATGCGCCCGTCGGGGGCAATAACCTTCAAAAGCCCCTCCGCATAGGTGCTTTTCAGCTTACTGAGGGTGCGGTACTCCAGAATTTCATTTATGATGGGGTGCTTTCCCTGAAGCTTTTCAAGAATATCCGCGTTGGTGGACCAGCCGGTTTTGGTTTTCTTGCCGTGGGGGAGCATCAGCTTTTCAAAAAGCACCGTTCCCAGCTGCTTGGGAGAGTTGATGTTGAATTCCTCTCCGGCCAGAGCCCAGATATTTTTCTGCAGGGCTTCTATGCTGCCCTCAAGACTTTCGCCGAATTCGTGGAGGGCGGACTTATCCACCTCGAAGCCCTCATTTTCCATATCCGCCAAAACGGCGCAAAGGGGAAGCTCCACATCGAAATAGAGTTTTTCCATACCCTTTTCACTAAGGAGGGGCAGCATTTTCTCTTCAAGGCAGGCAATGGCCGCCGCCTGAGAAGTCAGAGAAGCGATGCGCTGAGCGTCGTCGGGGGTATCAAGAAGGCTCATTTGGAGGGGCTCATCCTCGCTGCCGCTGCAGGGCTCAAAGCCGCAGTAACGGACGCAGAGGCGGTTTATCTCGTAGCTGCCGGCGGTGGAGTCCAGAAGATAGGCGGCAAGGGCGCTGTCAAAGACCCAGTTTCCGCTCTCAATACCCAGAGCGAGAAGGGCGCGGAGTGTGTCTTTAATATTGTGCCCCGCCTTTTTCGCGCCGGAAGTGAAAATTGCGTGGAGTGCGGCGGTGTAATCCTCCTCATAGGCGGCTTTTTCCAAAACGAAGGCGTAGCCGTCGCTGCCGAGAGAATATTCAAACACCACGGTATCAAGACCATCATCGAAGGTGAAGTAGAGGGTCTCGTCTCCCGCCTTTTCAAGGGCGGGGGCAATCTGGGAAAAGCGCAGAAGCTTCTCGGAAAAGCATTCGCCGGTGAAAAGCTCTGCCTGAGGAGTCTCCTCCGCAGAGGGAGTGAGTTTATATTTTTCTATGAACTTGGTGAAGCCCAGACGGAGGAAAAGGGAGTAAAGTCCGCTTTTCCAGCTTTCGTTCCATGCGGCGGCCCTGGGCTCAAGCTCAAGAGGAGCCTCCGTTATAATGGTGGCCAGCTCATAGCTCATTCTGGCGGAATCCTCTCCCGCAATAAGCTTTTTGCGTACACCCTCTTTTATGTCGGAGGAGCCCAGATTGGCATAAACCCCGTCCAGACTGCCGAAGCGGTGGAGAAGGTCGAGGGCGGTTTTTTCGCCAACGCCCGCAACACCGGGGATATTATCGCTGCTGTCACCCATGAGGGCTTTCAGGTCGATCATCTTAATAGGCTCAAAGCCGTATTCTTCCTCAAAGCGCTCTCTGGTGTAGTTGATGGTCTCCGTCTGACCCATGCGGGACTTGACGTGGAGCACCCTTGTCTCGTCGGTAATAAGCTGGAAGGAGTCCTTGTCGCCGGTGACGATGACGCACTCATCCCCGTCCCTCTCGCAGATGCGGCTGAGAGTTCCAAGAAGGTCATCGGCCTCGAAGCCCTCTTTTTCAATGCGCATAACGCCCATCTCGTCCAGAACTTCCTTCAGTATGGGCATCTGCACTGCCAGCTCCTCGGGCATACCCTTGCGCTGAGCCTTATAGCCCTCGTAGCGGAGATGGCGGAAGGTGGGAGCGCGCAGGTCGAAGGCCACGCAGATGCCGTCGGGCTTTTCCTCGTCCAGAAGGCGCTGGAGAATGGTGATGAAGCCGTATATTCCGTTGGTGGGTGTGCCGTCGGGGGCATTGAGCATGCGGATACCGTAAAAGGCGCGGTTGACTATGCTGTTTCCGTCGATGGCGAGAAGCTTGAATCTCTTCATATCGGGCTCCTTGAGAATATATTATCATATTATTATATCACTTATTATATCTGTGTGTAAACACCCCTCTAAACTATTCTCCGATTGCAAAAAGGCAATATTTGTGCTACTATTTTTTGAGAAATGATAAGAAAATCTGGGGTGACTAAATGGGAATAAGTAAAATAATCATGATAATAATGGCCGCGTTTTTCGTCCTCGGTGCGCTGGACCGTCTTTTCGGCAACAAGCTGGGAATGGGCGGAGAGTTTGAGCGTGCCTTCGGCCTTATGGGTCCCACCACCTTGACCGTTGTGGGTCTTATCTGCCTTGCACCCGTGCTGGCTCCCGCACTGCAGACGGTGATTTCTCCTGTTTTCCGCCTGATCGGAGCGGATAACGCAATGCTTCCCGGCGTGCTTTTAAGCTGCGATGTGGGTTATCATATAGGTGCGGAAATGAGCTCAGACCCCCAGATCGCCCTCTACGGAGGTCTTGTGGTGGGCTCTGTTATGGGCTTTGTGATCTCCTTCACCATCCCCGTTGCCTGCGGACTTATCCGCAAGGAGGATTACCGCTATTTCTCCGGCGGCGTTCTTATGGGCTATATATTTGACCCCATCGCCTGCTTCGTTGGCGGTATCTGCATGGGCATTGAGCCTTTGGTTGTGCTTATAAACCTCATCCCCGTTATCGTTGTGGCGCTGCTTGTCATCGTGGGTCTGCTTTTCGCCCCCGAGTTTACCATGAAGGTTTTCAAGTGGTTTGCAAAGCTGCTTCTGGCGGTTATAACCGTGGGTCTGTGTGCCGCGGCTGTGGAGGCAATGACGGGCTTTGTTGTGATAAAGGGTATGACCCCCATCACTCAGGGCTGGAAGACCATAGGCACGATAGTTCTCAGCCTCGGCGGCAGCCTGCCTTTGATGCACGCTCTGAGATGGGCTTTCGCCAAACCCATAAACAAGCTTTCCTCCAAGGCGGGCATCAACGATGTTGCGGTGTTCTCCATAGTGCTTGCCTTCACAAGCCTCGTCCCCGGTTACTCCAAATTCCACGAGATGAATCCCCGGGGCAAGCTTTATTACGCGGCCTTTTCCGCCAGCGCCGGCTGCATGCTGGCCTGCCATCTGGGCTTCACCTCCTCCATTGACCCCAATGTGGTAACTCCCATGCTCATTGCAAAGGTAATTGCGGGTGTGCTGGCCATGGCCTCCGTTGCCCTGCTCCATAAGCGCATATTCAAAAAAGAGGAGCTGGAAGAGCTGCCCGCAGAGGTATAAATAAATAAAATCGCGGCAGATGCTTATGATTAAAAGGCATCTGCCGCTTCTATCTTACTTATTCCCCTTACCTATGTATATCTGTTTTCTTTCCATATTCTTTTTGTCCATGTAGGAGACGGCGTCCTCGACGTCCCGTAACTTCCCTCCTCGCAGCGCAGCTGCTGCGGTCGATGGCTAAAAACATGCCACCGGCATGTTTTCTTAACGCCCCGACGTCGGAGACAATCCCTCCGCCCCTTCGGGGCACCTCCCTTTACACAAGGGAGGCATTTTTCGGGCGGACACATCGGTCCGCCCCTACGGCAAATTTTGGATAACGCACCATCCGTAGGGCGCGATGACCTCAGCGCGCCGAAAAACAGAACGAGGTACAGCCTTCGTGGCGACGAACAGTCGCCAAAAAGCAGCAGCGTCCCGAGCGGAAATCGAGGCATGCACTCTAAGGTTTAGGCTCTCATTATGTGGCACAATATGTTTTTTGTCTCCGCATTTGGGGAGTTTCCAAAGAGGGGCTTTCTGCGCCCCTCTTTGGGCTGTTTTTCTTTCCATATTCTTTTTGCTGGCACAAAAAGAATATGCCCGTCGGAGACATATAAAGGCGCAAAAGTATGAGGGATTGATGTTTCGGGGCGTCGGGGACGTCGCCCCCTACTAATGGCGCGCAAGCCTTCCTGCAATAGCTGGATCACGTTGTCCGGGCTACGAAAGTGGGCAGGAACGGTATAAACTCCCGTTTTTATGATTGACGCGGTGTGTTTGCCGTGATAAGATATCTTGTCGTATACCATCTATACGAAATACTAAAAACGGAGCGTGAAAATCCACCATGGATGATGGCAGTATAATACAGGCCATTATAATTATTGTTGTGCTGCTTTTCTTTGCAGCATATTTCGCTGTATGCGAAACCGCCTTTGCGTCTGTAAGCCGCGTAAAGGTGAAGGTTGCTTTTGACCGCGGTGACCGCCGTGCGAAAAAAGCTCTCTATGTCCTTGATAATTTTGACAAGGCCATTACCACTATACTTATCGGCACAAATATTACCCATCTTGTGGCAGCAAGCTATGTAACGCTTATGGTTACCCGTGCCTTTGCTGATAAGCCCGATGCTGTGAATCTGGCTGTAAGCATCAGCACCGTTATAACCACCATCGCGGTATTTATGTTCGGCGAGATGCTGCCTAAAAGCATAGGCAAGAAATATGCACGGAGATTTTCCCTTTCCACCGCCGGCTCTCTGCGCTTTTTCATGACTATCTTCACTCCCATCAGCTATGTCCTCACCGCCATCGGCCGTTTCTTCGCCGCTCTCACCAAGGGCGACAAGGAGATAACCGTGACCGAGGATGAGCTTCACGACATAATTGAGGCTATGACCGATGAAGGCGAGCTGGAGGAGGAACAGGGCGAGCTTGTACAGTCCGCGCTGGATTTCGGCGAGACCACCGTTGACAGTATTCTCACCGCCCGTGTGGATCTGGATGCCATCAATGTGGCTTCCTCCCCTGCGGATGTTCTTGCCAAAGTCAAGTCCGCTGTCCACAGCCGTCTGCCCGTATATGAGGAGAGCGTGGATAATATAATCGGCATAATGCAGGTGAGAAAGTTCATCCGCACATGGCTGGCCGAGGGTGAAAATATGGACCTTCGCTCCATTCTGGACGAGCCCTACTTTATCCATAGCTCCACCAATATTGACGAGCTTTTGCAGATTATGAGCGCCCAGCGCCGCCCCATTGCCGTTGTAACCGATTCTTACGGAGGAACTCTGGGTATCGTCACCGTTGAGGACATCATCGAAGAGCTGGTAGGCGAGATATGGGATGAGGATGACGAGGTCATCGAAACCATGGTAGAAAACTCTGACGGAAGCTTTTCCTTCCTTGCCGATGTTGACATCGAGGATGCATTCTCCTTTATGGACTATGAAGACCCCGATGATTTCGATTTTGAGCATAAGCTTCTGGGCGAATGGGCCTATGAGCAGTTTGACCTTATCCCCTCTCAGGGGGACAGCTTTGAGTATAACGGGCTTAATGTCACTGTGGAGGAAATTGAAAACCGCCGCATACTCAAGCTGCGCATAGTTCACCCCGCCCCCGAGACCGAGGAAGGAGGCGAGGACTGATATGACATTTTATATCGTTGCCAGCGTGGTGTGCATTGTACTCTCCGCCTTTTTCTCCGCCAGCGAGATGAGCCTTTCCTCCGCCAACCGCATGCGCCTTGAAAACCTTGCCGAGGACGGCAAGCGCAGCGCGGCTCTTGCGGTGAAGATCATTGACCGCTATGATGATACCCTTTCCGCAATCCTGATAGGCAACAACTTTGTGAACATAGCCCTCTCCAGTATTTCTTCCCTTATAGCCATTATGGTGTTCAAGGCCGAGGAACTTACATGGGTGGCAACCGTGATTTGTACCGTTGTGGTCATAATCTTCGGCGAGACTATGCCCAAGATAGTGGCCAAGAAAAACGCAAACCGCCTTTCCACCGTTGTTGCAGGACCCATCCGCTTCCTGAGCATTATCCTGACTCCTCTGATTTTCATCGTTGTTGGCATAATCCGCCTTATAACTCTGCCCTTCAAGGGCGAGGAGGAAGAGGATGATGCCGATGCCGCCGTTGAAGAGCTCCAGAGCATGATAGAGACTGCCGAGGAAGAGGCTGTTCTGGACGAGGATCAGAGCGAGCTTGTTCAGGCAGCTTTGGACTTCAACGATATTTCCGTCAGCGAGGTTATGACCGCCCGCGTTGATATGGAGGCAATAGACATCGAGGATGATCCTGATGAGATATATGCCTATCTTTCCCAGACGGATTATTCCCGAATCCCTGTATATGAGGGCAGCGTGGATAACATTATCGGCGTGCTCCGCCTCAATCGCTATCTGAAGGCTCTTCTGGATGAGCCCAGACCCGATATACGCAAGCTTCTTATAAAGCCCTGCTATATTTATAAAACCACCAAGCTCCCCAATGTTCTTGAGCAGCTGAAAAAGGCCAAGCTCCATCTTGCGGTAGTCACCGATGAATACGGCGGATGCACCGGCATTGTCACCATGGAAGATGTCCTTGAGTGCATAGTGGGCGATATCTGGGATGATACCGATGAAATTGAGGCCGAGGAAGTGATAGAGCTTCCCGACGGTATCTATGAGCTGGACGGCGATATGGCCATCGGCGATTTCATCGAGCTTATGGATTATTCCGAGGAGAGCTTTGAAACCGAAAGCTCCACTGTTGGCGGCTGGACTCTGGAAATGTTCGGCGCTTTCCCCAATGAGGGCGATAGCTTCGAATATGAAAATCTCACCGTAACCGTTTTGAGAATGGACGGCTTCCGCGTTGAGCGCGTGCGCATCAAGCGGGAAGAAAACCCCGACGAGGACGAATAAAAAGATAAAAAAGGGACAGACAAAAACCAAGTCTGCCCCTTTTTTGTTGCCAATCGGAAGGTATAAGTGTAAAATATAAAATACAGTATTTATGAAATATCCATCACGCGGAGGAAAAACGCTATGTATGATGTTCTTATAATCGGCTGCGGTGTAAGCGGAGCGGCCTGCGCCTATGCCCTCTCCAAATATGAGCTTTCGCTGTGCATGATTGACGCATCCAACGATGTTTCCAACGGCACCAGCAAGGCCAATTCCGCAATTATCCACGCGGGCTATGACCCCAAACCCGGCAGCCTTATGGCAAAGCTGAATGTTGAGGGCAACGCAATGGCGGGGGATATCTGCGAAAAGCTGGATGTGCCATTCAAGCGCATAGGCAGCCTTGTTCTGGGCTTTAATGAGGCCGACAGGGCTCATCTTCAAAAGCTCTATGAGAGGGGCGTGGCCAACGCCGTTCCCGGCATAGCCCTTCTCTCCGCCGAAGAGGTGAAGGCTATGGAGCCCAATATTGCCGATAATGTTGTGGGAGCGCTCTATGCCCCCTCCGCAGGCGTTATCAGCCCTTGGGAATATACTCTGGCCATGGCTGAGACCGCTGTGAAAAACGGTGCGGAAATATATCTTTCCACCCGCGCCGAGGCCATCGAGAGCATAGAGGGCGGCTACAAAGTCAAGACCAATAAGGGCGATTTTGAGACCCGTTATATCATCTCCGCCGTAGGTGTTGATGCAGAGAGAGTGCGCTCCATGCTGGAAGAGCCCGGCTATAAAATAGTTCCCACCCGCGGTCAGTATTTCCTGCTGGATAAGAGCGAGGGCGGCATAGTAAATCATGTTATCTTCCAGTGCCCCGATGAAAAGGGCAAGGGCGTTTTGGTGTCTCCCACCGTTCACGGCAACCTTATAGTGGGGCCCGATGCGGAGAAAACCGCCGCCGATGACAGGGCAAGCTCCGCCGCAGGTCTGGATAAAATTGCCGCTACTGCCCGCCGCAGCGTTCCCTCCTTGAATGTGCGCCAGAATATCCGTAACTTCGCGGGTGTTCGCGCCAATTCCGACAGGGACGAGTTTATAATAGAAGAATCCGCCGCCTTCCCCGGCTTTATCGATCTTGCGGGCATAAAAAGTCCCGGTCTCAGTGCCGCCCCGGCCATAGGCGAATATGTTGCCGATATGATAAAGGCAGGGGGAAAGCTCCGCTTTGAGGAAAAGAAAGGCTTTATCGATAGCCGCAGGAGAATCCGCTTCGCTGAGCTGAGCCATGAGGAGAAGGCAAAAATCGTCGGGGAAAATCCCGCCTACGGACGCATTGTCTGCCGCTGTGAAACCGTCACCGAGGGTGAGATAGTGGATGCTCTCCATAGTCCCATTCCTCCCGTGTCCGTCAATGCCGTAAAGCGCCGCGTGGGCGCCGGAATGGGCAGATGTCAGGGCGGCTTCTGCTCCGCCATTGTCCACCAGCTCATCTCCCGTGAATTGGGCATTCCTATGGAGGATATCCCCAAGGAGGATGAGGGCAGCTATATACTTGTAAAGGTGGGTGAATAAATGAAGAAGTATCAGCTTGTTGTAATCGGCGGCGGTCCTGCGGGACTTGCAGCTGCCGTCACCGCGTGGAACGCGGGTCTGAGAAGTGTGCTCGTGATCGAAAGAGGCAGCCGTCTCGGTGGCATACTCAACCAGTGCATCCATAACGGCTTCGGTCTCCACTATTTCAAGGAGGAACTGACAGGCCCCGAATATGCCCTCCACTTTATAAAGATGCTGGAGGAGACCGGTGTTGAGGTTATGACCGATACCATGGTGCTGGGTCTTGATAAGGATAAAAAGATATATGTTTCCGGAATGGAAACGGGCTATCAGTGCATCGAGGCGGAAAGCATAGTCCTCGCCATGGGCTGCCGGGAGCGGGCGAGAGGCGCTGTGGGCATCCCCGGCGACAGACCTTCCGGAGTTTTCACCGCCGGCACCGCCCAGCAGTATATGAACCTTATGGGCAAAAGCGTTGGCAAAAAGGTTGTAATCCGCGGCACCGGAGATATCGGCCTTATTATGGCCCGCCGCATCACTCTTGAGGGCGGTCAGGTGCTGGCCTGCATAGGCGCAAGCGACCATGCCGACGGCCTCACCAGAAATGTTGTTCAGTGTCTTGAAGATTATGATATCCCTCTCCTGCTCCGCCATACTGTAACGGAGGTGCGGGGTAAGGATCGCCTTGAGCAGGTGGTGGTAATGGAGGTTGACGAAAAGCGCAACACCGTTCCCGGTACGGAAAAAGTCTTCGACTGCGATACACTGCTTCTTTCCATCGGTCTCATACCCGAAAACGAGCTGAGCCGTCAGGCTGGAATAGATATGGACCGCCGCACCAACGGCGCCGTTGTCTATGAGAATATGGAAACCTCCATCCCCGGAGTTTTTGCCTGCGGCAATGTTGTGCAGGTGCATGACCTTGTGGACTATGTCACCGGCGAGAGCATCCGGGCGGGCAAAGCCGCCGCGGAATATGTCCTCGGTGCTGCCGTGGAGGAGGGTGAGGTTCTCTCCCTTGCCAATGGCGACAAGGTGGGTTACACCGTGCCTATGAAGATAAGAAAAGCCAATGTGAAGGGCAATGTGGAAGTTTTCTTCCGCGTGAAGAAGGTTTTCGGCAAGTCTGCCATCGTGGTAACTCAGGGAGATAAGCAGATTGCCCGTTATCGCCGCAGCTATATGCTCCCCAGCGAGATGGAGAAAATCATTCTGCCCAAGAAAATTCTTGATAATCTCAGCGCTGCCGACGGAGAAATCCGCGTAAGTGCCGTTGAAGAGGAGGGCTGAAAAATATGAAGGAACTTGTTTGCATAGTCTGCCCTCAGGGCTGCCGCCTTCGGGTGGATGATGAGGGAAATATAAGCGGCAACGCCTGCGCCAACGGCGCGGAGTATGCTCATACCGAGCTCACCGCCCCCACCCGTGTCCTTACCAGCACTGTCAATATTCTGGGCGCGGAGCTTCCCCGCTGCCCGGTGAAGACCGCAGGGGCAATTCCCAAGCATCTTCTGTTTCAGGCTATGGAGTCTCTCCGCAGCGTAACGGTGTTTGCCCCCATAAAGGCCGGACAGGTCATCATAGCCGACATTGTTGGCACAGGCGTTGACCTCGTCGCCACCGCCGATATGGACGAGAAATAAATACCGAAGATACCGATTCCGCCTCGTAGGGCGCGATGAGAGCATCGCGCCGCAAATGTTAAGAGCTTTCTTTGAGAAAGGAGCGTGTATTGCTGTGATGAGAAAAATGTTGTGTTTGTGTCTTACGCTTTTGCTCTGTCTCTCCCTTTTTGCGGGCTGTGGAAAGAATACCGAGCCTGCCGGTGATGCGGAGGATTATTGCAAGGCTGCTTTCCATGAACTTGTGGATGCCGAGTTTCTGCACTATACATACGAGATCCATATCAATGGTGAGCTAAGAACCGACCTGCCCCGTAACGAAGGCTGGTTCTTCGGTGAGGATTGGCTGCTTGTCAGCACCGCAGATATGCCCGGTGCCATGCGGAGTCAAACCATTGCGGAAGTTGACGGAGTGCAATATGTAGTCAGCGGTTTGGGGGATGAGCAGACAAGCCCAAGCTGCTTTTACGCCGGAGAATTTGATGCCTACGGTAAAAAGCCCATTGAGGACTTTATAAACTATGATTTGGAGTTTGTGTCCGAAAGCGATACAGATGATGGCAAGATTTACAGCTTCACTGTTTTGACCGACGGAGTGAAAACCGATAATCTTCAAAGCTACATTTTTGATAAAGCAGGGCACCTCACCGAGGCTCGTTTCGAATCGGAAACTGTGGAAGTGGTTATGGACGGAGTGCCGCAGCTTGCAAGCCAGACTGTTGTTTATCGCTTTCCCGAGGTGAGCGCCGAGGAGTGCCGCGACGCAATAGACAAGGCTTTTTATGCCCTTACAGCCGAGAATGAAGCAGCACTAAGCGAAAATAACGGCAGCGAGCAGGAACAGAGGTGCCTCGCGGCTATAAAAAAAGTGCTTAGCACTGAGTCTGCGCGTGTCAGCAAGATGTATGGTTTGGGTGTCATCACAAATCGCGCCACGCTTTTTTACAACGCCACTGACTGGCTTCTCACCGATGCCGGACAGGGCTATTCCCAGAGCTACTTGGTAGTTGACGGCGAGGGCTACGCTTGTGAGCAGAGCGGCAGCAATGGAGTTTGGTACCCATTGGAGGCGCTGCCAGCTATGCCCAATCTCTTTGGTAACATGAATTATGAGCGGCAGTACACGGGTCGGGAGGAGCTTGAGAACGGCTACGCTCTCTGCTTCATCATAGACCCGGTGGAGGCTGGTCTGCCTAACGCAAATGAAGCTGTGGGCGAGACCACGGAGAGTTTCCTTTTCAATAGCAATGGTGAGTTTTACTGTCTCAGCCGCCGTATGCCTCTTGGCATGGATGCGGCAGGCGAAGAGTATATCTACATAGAGGAATTAAGCGTCGATTTCCTCTTCGCCAAAGATATCAACGAGGCAATAAAGGAAGAGTATGAGGAATGCATTAACGAGATAGCCCGCCGCGAGGCTGCAATTACCGAAAACTCGGTATACGATGATGGCAGCGATGTTATTTCTGTACCCTATGGCGAGAGCGTTGTCATAGACCTTGACGGAGACGGCACCGATGAGGTACTTTGTATGGAGGCAAGCGAAATATACGGCATTTGGTCTCTCACCGTAAACGGCGTTGAATATCTGGACAGCCTTGAAATGCATATCGGAGACGGAGACGATTTGAATCCCAATCCCAGCCAATCCCCCGATTATTACGTTGTAAGAACCTATAAGGGTGACTACAGCCCCAAGATATGCGTATATGATGACGGCCCCAGCGGAGACCCCAATACTCACTTTTTCACCTATAACGGATCGCTGCAGTATCACGGCAGCATCCCCTGCCATATGAGCCGTCTCAGCCTTGACGGAAATCATCACCTGACCGGGCCTGCCCGGCTATCTGTGTTCCAGACCTGGTATGCTGAGCATACATGGCTTCTGCCGAATAACGGCAGCAAAGTAAGTGAGGTGGAGCGGGATTTCTATTATGTGGATGATTTTGAGTTCATATACTATCCCGTTGACGGAGTGCTGATTCCTCCCAGCAAATACAGCCCCCTGCTCTGTCAGGTTTACGCCTACAGAGAAAGAGACATTTCCGCCCAGCCGTTTGTGCTGGAAAAGGGTACACAGCTCAGCATTCTGGGTACCGATAACAAGGAGTGGCTTCTGGTGGCCGACAGAGCCGGCAGAGAATATTATCTGCATTTGTGTGGAATAAACTCTTATTCCGTTGATACCCCTGCAGGCGAAATTATGGGCAATGAGGTGCTTGGCGGATTGAGTTACGTCGACTGACAGAGAAATTATTATAAACAAAAAGTTGCATTCCCGGCAGAAAGCTCTGCCGGGAATGTTTGCGTTGTATATATTGCAGCGATTTGATAAAATGGACTTAATAATTATACGGACTTGAAATTGACGAGGTGAATTGTAATGAAGAAAAAACTTGATGAGAATAGTGTCCGCGTTATTAAAATTGGCAAAGAGGCATTATTTGAATTTATATATGAGAAGTTCATCGATGATGAAGAGATATTCTTTGATGTTGATTTAATTGATATCATAAGTACTTTTGATATCAATTTTGAGCGAGGGGAGTTTATTTGTTGTGTTGCCAAAGCTGAGGATGCTGATGGAAAAATTCTTAGGCTTCCAGAAGAGATTGATTTGCAACAACTTATGGAGAACATTCCAGATACTACATCAACAATGTTTGCTGATAACAGATACAAAGAGTTCACCAAGGAAGAATTGATTGAGTTATCAAAGAAGGCATAAACCAGTTCGCTAAATTCCAATTTGCATAACTAATTTGCACCGCACCAAAGCCTCCCTCTGATGAGGGAGGTGGCAAAAATCTTTGATTTTTGACGGAGGGAGAGAAAAACTACCCCTCAGTCATGCCGTTGGCATGACAGCTCCCCTGCCAAGGGGAGCCTCGGGTACTACAAGCGCCAGAGAAACAAACTTGAATTTGACGAACGGAGGGTAGAATCATGAAGAAAATATTAGTTATTGTGTTGGTGTTCACTTTTATTCTTGTCCTAGTTGGTTGTGACCCAGGATCAAAAACGCTTAACAAGGATGAGCTTCTTAGAAATACTGTAAAAATCGAACTTTTTGAGTATCAGAACGAAACCCCTAAATTTCTCAATGTTTTCGGAAAGAATAAGCCTCACTTTGATTTCGGGAACGCAACTCTAATTGCATCCTTGGATGAAGCCTATTTTGAAGATCTTATAAATAAGTTAGCCAGTAATGAATTTCTAGTCTTCGGAACAGCTTTAAATGAACCAATGGGAAAAACTTTGGTTTTGCATCAGAGCGATGGCAATATGTATGCCTTGATAAGTTGTACTTATCAAAATTTGGTAGGAAACACATGCAATTATGGCTATTGTTATCTATTTGATGCAAATGGTGATCTTGTTGAGTACATAGGTAGCGCGGGCTATTTATTGGGTGAGGAAATAGCATCTAAATATTTCCAAGAGAACCCTTAAACAAATTCCAATTTGTCCAACTAATTCGCACCGCACCAAAGCCTCCCTCTGACGAGGGAGGTGCCCCGAAGGGGCGGAGGGAGAGAAAAACTACCCCTCAGTCAGCTTCGCTGACAAGGGAGCCTTGGGCGCTGTAAGCGCCTGTGCAGCAATCTTGAATTTGAAAGAGGTGATTTCTGTGACCGAAAACAGCGTCTGGAAAAAGGCTCAGGCAGTAGAACTGAAAGTTTCTGAAAATATCTTGCCTGAATTTAACATTGGTTTTGACAAACGAGTACCAAGGGAAGTTGAACAGGAACTTCGTATGTTTGTGACTTGGGCGGAACAAAATTATCGCATACCTATCACCTTGTGGGTTGATTTCGAATATAATCATTATCTGATTAGTCAGAGTGGCAAACGAGTCGGATATTTGTTTTATTGGGCTGATTTTTCCTCGTATCCTGTATTTGATAATGCCGAGGATATTCCCCATATACGCCTGCCCGTGCGAACAGAACATAGCACCATTGAAGAGATACTAACTTCTTTCATTGAGGCAATAACTGATTATTATGCATGGCTTTGCAATGAGATATACGAAGGATATGAGCAAAATGAAAATGAGGTAGAAGAAATCCTGCAAGCCTACCTGCATTGGCGTAATTAGAAATCCCACCCCCTTGCTTCGAACAATAATGTTGCCAATTCCAATTCGTCCAACTAATTCGCACCGCGCCGGTGCAGCAAATTTGAATTTGACTATTTGATAAATCTGGATTTGGAGGCGCAATCGGAATGAGAAAGCTTATAATACCACTGGTTTTGATTATATTGCTGATGAGTGGATGCATGGTCTCATCTAACGATGGCATAACAAACTCTACCAAGCTGAACGCAGATGACATACTTGCGATGAAGGACATCGATATGTATGATGCTATGATAACAAGATTTATGTTTGCAGAACCGGATACCCTGAACCGGAAGCAGCTGACCGTTGCAGCACTAATCACTTTTGATGCAGAAATGATGAATGGCGGCTTATGCCAATTCTTCGCAAATGACCATAACGGTTATGCGCAGTACATCAGCGATGCATTGGGAGAAGTTGGCGCAACTGAAATGCAGAAGCACTATTCAGCCTTTATAAACCAAAATGAAATAGATGTTACGCAAATGGACTCTTTCCGTATCAGGAGCGTCCAAGACTATTTGAAACAGTATGAACGTTTTCCCTACGAATCTTTTGATAATACATTTTCAGAAATATACCTGAAAGAAAATGTAGGTGATTTACTGCTTGCCTATGTCCGACTCTACGGAGATGAGATTTTAAACTGAAATGATTGTATCAAGAAGCCCTGACTAATTCGCACTGCACCAAAGCCTCCCTCTGACGAGGGAGGTGCCCCGAAGGGGCGGAGGGAGAGAAAAAACTACCCCTCAGTCAGCTTCTCTGACAAGAGGAGCCTTGAGTGCTCACGCGTAAGTGCATAACACAAAACCGACCTATGATCGTAATCATAGGTCGGTTTAACTGTTTTAGGGGTATCCGCACATCCATGCGGGAGCTTTTTTATATCATTTGTTGAGGAAATTCATAATTGCATCGGCGGAAGCCTTTGATCCGCCAAGGCTCTTCATGTCATCGCTGAATTTTTTGGCAGTGATTGCATAAGAGGGATTGTTCAGCAGCTCAAGAATAGCGGTCTTGAGCTCTTCGCTTGTGATTTTTTTCTTATCCAAAAATGCGAAACCCAGGCCGTTTTTAACGATTTGCCTTGCTGTGATGGCCTGCTCCTCCATCTGGGGAATGGCAATCATGGGTACGCCGTAGTATATGGATTCACCGGTGCCGCCCATACCTGCATGAGTGATAAAGATGGAAGCCTGAGAAAGGATATCCAGCTGGGGAACCATTTTGCCAACTTCAACGTTTTCGGGAATGTTTTCAAGGTCTTCGGGATTGATGGAGCCGAGGGCGGCGAAGACATTTATATCGAGCTCTCGCACGGCATCAAAGAGAATGGGGTAATACTCGGGCCAGTTGTTGAAGGTTGTTCCAAGGGAAGAATAAAGCAGGGGCTTGCCGTTATCGGGGGCTTTCCATGTGCCAAAAGCAGGACGCTTGCCAATCTGCACGCCGGTAAAGACGAAATTATCGCCGAAGCATTCGTTATTGGGAACCAGTTTTTTCTGCACCATAACCAGATTCAGGTCGCCCTGACCGTCGAATATCTCCTTGAAATTCATGACGCGGCAGCCGTATTTGGCGGCATATTCCAGAGCCATACCCTCGGCAGCCATGCGCAGAGGATGTTCCTTGGGGATGTGTTCAAACTCTTCCGCAACTGAATAGCCTTCGTTGGATGGATAGCTTGTATATATCATGATGTTGGGAATATGGAGGATATCCGCTGCCATAGTGCCGGCAATGCCTGCAAAATCGTGCATAATCGCGTCTGCCGGATCTTCTCTCAAAACTTCCAGAATGCCGTCGATATTTGCACCTGCCTCCATCATAAATACGAAGGGGGCTGCTGCAGCACCGTCATCCTCGGGAGAGTGTCCATCGTCCTTCTTCTCGTTATGATTGTCGTTTTTCTCCATCCATGAGTTTACGGGCACAAATTTTGCGCCGGTAGGCTCAACAATATGCCGGAAACTCTCCACAGTAAAATAGGTAACACGAACGCCGCGGTTTATCAGCTCCGTCACCACGGAGAGAGTGGGGTTCACATGGCCAAAGGCTCCCAATGATACAACTGCAATATGCATAGCAATCCTCCTGTTTTTATTTCAGCGCGGGGTCATAAACCAGATTGCCCACGCCTCCGTCGGCGCGGCACATCCGTGAAAAATCAATTGCTTTGGCAAGCTTCAGATCCTCGCGCCCCATGCCGGAGAAGGGAAGAGCATCATCTTTTTCCTCCAGAATTTCATCAACAAGGCTTATTATTGAGGAAACCGTTTCCACAGAGCCCTCTCCGGGCCCATGAAAGAATAAGCAGCGGTCATAACGGCCTTCGCTTGCTTTTTTCAGATCCTGCATGGATTTTTTATACTGAGCCAGAGAAAGGCAATTTTGTTTTCCTGCAATGTCAAATAAAAATGTGAATTCATTGGCGGCATCGCCAAGGAAAAGCATTCGTTCCTCGGGGATCAGGATACTTATGCAGCCGAGAGTATGTCCCGCGCCGGGGCATATCTCAAGATGGAGATCGCCAAGATCAAACACATCTCCCACATCGAGAAAGTTAAATTCCTCCCAAGGTTTGACGCCCTTCCATTCTTCCTCGGATGTGCCGCGGACCAATTCCGGACATCCTCCGGAAATTCCGCTGTTCATAACATAGTCTTTACGGGCATCGATAGAAGAATGGAAACGGTAGAGATCTTCATCTTTCCGGCTGATGTATGCATTCATAAAACCTGCGGCTCCCATTGCGTGGTCAACATGACCGTGGGTTATAATGACCAAAGGTTCTTTTTCGCTCAAGGCCATCACATAGGAATACAGGTCGCCGAAACCGACGCCGGTATCAATAAGCGCGCAGCCACTGCTCCCTTCCACGAGATAAATGCAGACTCCGGAGATATCCCGTATCCGCGTTATTTTTTCCGTTACTTTTTCGTTGGAGAAATACTTCATAGGTTTTCTCCTTTTCCGTAGAATTCCATCAGCTTTTCTTTTTCCAAAAAGAAGCTTGCGCGGGCTTTTTTCACGCGGCATAGGCGCGGCGCGATGGGGTCCATTTCAATAAATCTGTGGTTAAGCTTATCCTCTATTATCGCATCGCCGGAAAAGCAGGCATCTGCCAGAGCGATGAAGTCGTCAATATAAGAAACATCAATGGGAAAACCGTTGTGGTTGGGGAGCAGGAAGTCGATGTCTGCTTGCAGCGCTTTCAGTCGTTTCATATTTCCCCTATGGGAAAGAAGTCTCTGCTTCAGATCATAGGGTTTTCCGCTTGCGGACAGATCATAGAGCAGAACCTGTCCCGCTTCCAGCTCGTCTCCGCAAATGAGAAAGCGATGTGCTCTGTCCAAAAATCCAAGAGAAGAATTGGAATGGGCGCAAAGCTCCATTACTTCAATTTTCCGATGGCCAAGATCTATAACATCCCCGTCGTGCAGCAAAATCTTTTCGTAATGCGCATAAGGGAGAGCGTTGATATCAAATGGAAGATTGGGGCCGGGCTTGACGGCATTTGCATCCGCTGCCCAGTTGCGGTGCAGCATTACGGAGGGAAATTCTCCGTTGCCGCCTGCGTGGTCGGGGTGAAAATGGGTGTTTGCCACAAGTATAGGCTTTGATGTGAGGGTTTTTACAAAATTTGCGAGGGTATCGGTGCCGTATCCGGTGTCAATCAGCAGGGCCTTTTCCTCGCCCTCCAGGAGATAGAGGTTCTGGCTGCCTTCCATGAAGTTTATAAACCAGGTGCCATCATCAAATTTTTTTGCGCAGTAAGAGCCGAAAATAACTGTAAGAGGCGGCATCATAGGGAAAATTCCTCCTTTTAAAAGCGGGCAGCCGCAGCATGTGGGCTGCCCGCTGAATGGGTATTACTGTGCGGATTGCTTTAATTCTTCCAAAGCTGCCGCGCGCCGTGCCTTGTAAATCCTAACCTCCTCCAGCTGATAGCTGTTGTTGGAAACATACATGAAGATCAAGACCGCAAGGCCGCTGAGAACAGTCTGCAGATTGGAAGAGAAATTCAGCTTGCCGGTACCAAACGCAGAGATCATGCAGGCCTGTGCAAAGGAACCTGCCAGAATGCCAATGTTACGGTCTGCAAACTTTGCAAGCGCACCACCGATAAACATAGGCAGGAA
This sequence comes from Oscillospiraceae bacterium, assembly GCA_045595025.1. GTDB lineage: Bacteria > Bacillota > Clostridia > Oscillospirales > Oscillospiraceae > SIG459. Next base: position 42,837 of record JAZNZR010000066.1, read on the forward strand.
GGCATTCATAATGTAGGAAGAACTGGCAAGACCGGTTTCCACGGAAACGGTGCCCAGACGGCTGGTGTTGATAAGGCCTGCCGCTGCCATCAGCGCACCTGCGATCATATAACACTGGACGCTGTTTTTCTTTTCATTGATGCCAACATTGACGCTGATCTCCTGCCCGGTGCGCAGAGAGTTGCAGTTGCAGCCAAAGACTGTGAAGTTCAGCAGCACAACCAGTACCGCGAGAATGATGGCAATCAGGATGTAGATTTCAGGTCCAGTAGCGAATACCAGCAGATCATTTCTGCCAATCAGGCGGACGCCGGCACCCTTGGTGATGATGAAGCCAATGGCTTCAAAAATCATGGCAACACCTAAACTGCACACCATGGGAGGCAATTGCAACGTCACATAGATCATGCCGGAAATGAAGCCCAGAACCGCACCAACCGCAATGGTGATCACGGCGGTAGGCGCGGGACCAAGGCCCAAATTCAGCGCCAGCTGGAACCCGATAATATTACTCAGCACCAGCACAGAACCAACAGAGAAGTCAAATCTTCCGCTGGTTAGGTTATAGCTGACCGCAAGAGAGATCAGTCCCGTATAGATGGTGTTAACAATGATGGTCTGCAGATCGGTACCAACACCAAAGGTTGTAGAACCGGCCAGACGGCAAATCACAAAGAAAAACGCATAGACCACTGCCGGGAGGGAGACTAATCCCAGCAAATTAGTCGCTATCTTTTTTATTTTCATATAAGACAACTCCTCGCGCGACCGCAGCGGCCGGAAAATTCATGGTTAATCGTGGAGAGCCTTGATGCCCTCGAGGGTCTTGGATGCCTCTACCAGATCAGCCAAAGTCTGTGCGGAAGCTTCGGGGTTAAGAGCGAGAATCAGCTGCTCCAGGTCCTCAAGGTGGTAGACCTTTGCGGAAACTTCATTAGCCTCAGCGGCTGCTTCAACGCTATCCAGCATCCAAAGTGCAGAGGTATAGATGCCGATACGGCCATCGTTCTGCAGAGCCTCGGCATTGCCGTCAACAGCATTGACGATCAGAGCGACGCCGAGAGCAAAGCGGGAGACATTGGTGGAGGACATGAAAGCAACGGTGCCGTTATTGAAGGCTTCAACATATGCATCGTTGATGGAACCGAGGGTCGCGAGGGGGCAGGACTCGGTTTTGCCGGCAACGGCGATGGGCTGTGCCCAGAAATCCAAACCGTTGAAAGATGCGGCAACACCGTCAATATCCTCGGAGAGAGCGGCTGCCTGGTCTGCGAAGAATGCTTCGCCGGGGAAGCCGGCAACCTCAATGTACTCAATGCCGTACTTTTCGGCAGCGGCCTTGAAGCCCTCAGCGCGGTTCACAAACATGGGAACGCCAAATGCAGCGCCGCCGGAAGCGTAGATGACCTTCTTGGCACCCAGCTTGCCGAAATATTCGCCCAGAGCGTAGCCGCCTTCGTAGTCGCCGTTGCCGTAGCTGATGGCATCCAGAACGTAGGGGTTATCCTGGAACTTGTCGATTACTTCCTGGCTGTCGATGGCTGCGCCCCAGTAGTACATGCCATAGTCAACGCACTTCTGGACGGTTTCGCCCATGGCCACGTTGTAGAAGCCGATGATGCCCTTGCAGCCTGCGTTGTAGCAGTCATCGATGAACTGGAATTCAGCTTCAGCGGAAGCGATAGCTTCGGAATAGATGAACTCAACGTTCAGACCGTCCTTAACCAGCTCTTCAAAGTAAGCCTGCATGGTCAGGGTCTCGCTGTCAGTGGGATCGTAAATTTCAACGCCGATCTTGACAGTCTTTTCGGGATAAGGGACGGGCAGTGCAACTGCTTCGCCGCCTTCGGGCTGAACAGCAGGAGCATCGTTCTTGGAATCATCCGCTGCAGGAGCGTCAGCATTGCCACCGCAAGCAGCCAGACTCAGCACCATAACCAGTGCCAGAATGAGGGCCAGAATCTTTTTCATTTGGTTTCTTCTCCTTTTTTCGTTTGATTTTTTAGCATTATCGTTACTTATCTGGGCAGCAGTTTGCCGCGATAAGTCATGCTTGTAACAAACACCACCGTCAGGAACAGCAGACCGCGAACGATCTGGATATAACCGACAGTCAAGCCCAGCACCGTCAGAGCGGTGTTGAGAATGGTAATGGTGGCAGCGCCTACAATTGCTGCACTGATCTTGGATTTGCTGCCACCGGAAATGGGCATACCGCCCAGAACCACGGCAACCATCATGTCATTGCCCAGACTTCCACCGGTTGTCTGGGTAACCGTCTTGGTCTGCAGAATCACGAAGATCGCAGCCAGACCAATGGCTACACCGCCGATCAGGAAGGCCTTCAGCATAATGCTGTTCGCTTTGATGCCGGACTGCGCTGCGCTGCGCATATTGCCGCCCAGCAGCTTGGCGCTCTTGCCGAAGGAGGTGTAGTTGAATAGAACCAATGCAACCACGTAAAAGACAAGCAACATCGAAACACCAGTAACCACCACGCCATCTGCGGTGGTGTTGAAATAAGAGGACAGAGACAGGGTCGTTTCCTTGCCCA
>JAZNZR010000067.1:0-20681 GCA_045595025.1 Oscillospiraceae bacterium
CCGAAACTGCTCGGTATTTTCGTTGCAATCTGTACGGTTGGAATTATCCTTGTTGGATACTTATTTAATCTTATTCAACCATTGATTATATAACGATTGGGGGTGAACACTGATGGATAAGAAGAAATCTCTTTGGGTCAAAATACTTGTTCCCGTTCTGATTGTTGCTGTTATAGGTGGCATTTGGCTTTTTAAGAGCATATCGGAAAAGAATATACAAGAACCGTCGTTCTCGCAAGGGTCTTCAAATTTACCTGATAATCTTAAAGATGCAGATTTCAGTTTGAATGCTACAAAGGAAATTGATTTTAAAGCACTGTCTGAATATGGTCTGCCCATCATTGCAGATTACGGTGCCGATTCCTGTATTCCTTGTAAACAGATGGCACCTGTTCTGAAAACCTTAAATGCTGAAATGCAAGGTAAAGCATTTATAAAGTTTGTTGACGTGTGGAAGTATTATGAAGCAGCAGCGAATGTGCCAGTGCAAGTCATTCCAACACAAGTGTTCTTTAATGCTGATGGAACACCTTTCGTTCCAAGTGATAAACTAGCAAAAGAAATTCAGTTTGATATGTACTCTCACAAAGATACTGGCGAACGCATCTTTACTGTTCATCAAGGAGGACTTACTGAGGAGCAGATGAGGGCAATACTGAAAGAGATGGGAGTGGAGTAAATGATTGATACTTGGCTATCGCAAATTGCCGAGATTATCGGAAACAATGTGTGGCTTGCTCCGTTTTGGGCACTCCTTGCAGGAGTTCTGACATCTGTAACCCCTTGCTCTCTTTCAAGTGTTCCGCTGATTGTTGGGTATGTGGGCGGTGTAGGCGAGAAAAACACAAAGAAAGCTTTTGGCTACTCTGCGGTGTTCTCTCTTGGTACAGCAGTCACATTCGTAACACTCGGCATAATCGCAACATCAGCGGGGAAACTGATGGGAACATCATCTCCTGTTTGGTATATCATTCTGGGTGTGCTAATGGTGTTAATGGTATTGCAAACATGGGAGATATTCAACTTTATTCCCCCCATGAACCTAATGGCTAAAAGCAAAAAGAGAGGATTTGTAGGTGCATTTATTGCTGGCATTCTCGGAGGTATCTTTTCATCACCTTGCTCGACACCTGTATTGATTGCTCTGCTTGCCATTGTCGCAGGCGAGGGGAATTTACCATGGGGTATCCTGCTAATGCTGTTGTATTCTATTGGTCACAGTACACTTGTGATGGTTGCAGGAACATCAATCGGTTTCGTGCAGAAAATCAATAGCAGTGAACGGTTTAAGACCACCGCAAAGGTCTTGAAAATCGCAATGGGTGTTGCTATCCTGCTCATTGGTCTGTATATGTTTTGGTTAGCATTTTAATTTCGTTATTTGGAGGTATTTGTTATGGCATTGTTCAATTTCGGAAAGAAAAAAGAAGAAAAGAAAGCTCCTGCTTGTGCTTGCAGTTGCGGTTGTCCCACCGAGGAAGCGACCCAAATTGTAAACGATTGCTGCGGAGAAGCAGTAAATGGTATCTGTTGCATTAAGGTGTTGGGGGCAGGTTGTGCATCCTGCCATCAGCAGTATGAATATGCAAAAGAGGCGGTTAAAAACATGGGACTTTCCGTAGAAGTCGAGTATATTACCGACATGGCAAAGGTCATGGAATACGGTGTTATGAGTGTTCCTGCTTTGGTGGTCAACGAAAATGTGGTTTCCATGGGCAAGGTGTTGAAGGCTTCGGAAGTAGAGAAATTGTTCAAAAAGCTGGGGTTTTGATATGGGCGAAAAGAAAAAGATTGCTTTTATCTGTGTTCATAACTCTTGCAGAAGTCAAATCGCAGAAGCACTCGGAAAGCACCTTGCAGGAGACAGATTCGATTTCTATTCAGCAGGCACAGAAACAAAACCGCAAATCAATCAAGATGCGGTGAGACTGATGAAAAAACTGTATGGCATTGATATGGAGCAGACTCAATTCAGCAAAACCATTGATAAAATTCCTGCTCCCGATATTGCCATTTCCATGGGATGTGATGTGGGTTGCCCCTATATCGGCAGAAGCTTTGACGATAACTGGGGATTGCCAGACCCAACAGGACAAAGCGATGAAATGTTTGCTGAGGTAATTGAGCAGATTGCAAGCAACATTAAAACATTAACAGTAAATCAATTTTGATTAGAACGTTAAACCCCAATTTTACGAACTGATCAGAAGAAAACAAACAACACGCAAAAGAGGGTTGCCGATGCGGGCAACCCTCTTTTGGGAATTAGTTATGGATTATAAGTTTTAGTAAGTAATAGTGATTTTTATATATCTATACTGTAAGTTCCCGTATTGGGAAACGCCTAGACTTGTAACAGCTATCTCTTGCTGTTAATTATATTATACACCATCGGCAGCAGCGAAAGCAAGAGATCCAGAACGGCGGTATTTGAGAAGCCACCATTCCATGCAATGCCCCCTTATTTTTGATCGATAAGGGCGAGCAGTTGACGGTCAATATCATCCACTTGCCGTTGCAGCCGTTCAATAGCTTTTATCAAGCCTTTGCGCCGTATCCGCAGATCGTCTTCCTGCGACAGATACCAACGCTTTCCAGCGTGGTCACAGTTATAGCAATCTTCCTCTGGGCAATCCTGGCACTCAACAGGCAGCGGATCAGCTTCTATCCATTCCATTGTAATACCCCCATGCAGTATTGGTATGTATAGTATAGGCAAATCTTTGCTAATATTCAAGTCGCATTTTTCGGGAGATAATATGTGTATCTATTCGGGAAGTGTGGTGTATGTCCGTGATCAGCTATGAGCCATTATGGAAAACAATGAAAGATCGGGGCGTTACCAAGTACACGCTGATTTATAAAATGGGCTTTAGCGCATACACGATCACCAACCTAAAGAAAAACAAAAGTATTACCATGAACACATTGGAGAAACTTTGTAAGGTTCTGCAGTGTACACCGAATGATATTATAGAATTTACGGAAGATTAAACGCCCCTGCAGCTGCAGGAGCGTTTTTCTTATCCTTTGCAATATACTTTATATAATGCTTCTCGTCCGTCCCCATGCCCTAATTCATGGGACACACGATCCCAGCACTTCATTTCCTCTTTCTTATCGGGTAAAGGCTCCGATCCTCTTTCCTCTTGCATACGCTCGGTGGCGTATAGCTTGCGGATCGTATGGGCGGTTTCCTTTGGGTACTTCTCGGACAATAGTTGTCCCTTTTCGTCCCTTGTATCAGCCATATAACGACGGATCGCCTTATCTATGGATTTTGCTTGTACTGTTGTCAAATAACCCTCTTGTGGGTGTCTATCAAGTAATTCCTTGAAGTATTCCAGATCCTTGTCCCTAAGGGGGACAGACCTTTCTTTTCCGTTCTTTGCGCCCTCGGTTGATACAAAGATTGTTTTCTTTTCCAGATCAATATCCTCTCGGCGCAGATGGGCAATCTCGTCTATTCTCAACCCAGCCCTATAGGCAATTTCAAGGGCATCTTTTGCAAAGGATCGGCTGTTTTCCATACGCTCACGAAGTTTCAAAAAATCTTCGTGGCTCATAGCCTTGTCCCTTGCTGCTTCTTTGGTTTCGGGGCGTTTTATGTCTTTATCGTAAAAATGTACCTTGTCCTTGCCAAACGCTTTTTGCGCTTGTTGTTCCAGATACTTTATTCTTGTAATATGGTTTTCAAGGGTTGCCTTTGTCCAATTTTCGGATCTGTCATTGATCCAGCTTTGTACATGGTCGGGAGTGATTTCTGTGACCTTTGTTATTTCGGGGTGGTTGTGGGACAACCACTTGGAAAAGTTCTTTGCTGTGTCCCTATATGCCGTTACAGTTTCATTTCCGTATAGTTCCCCAGGCTTATATGTACCAGCAGCCTTTGCGCTGTGCTTGCTTTGTCCTGTTCGGCTTGCTTTGCCTATGGCATAGTTAAATTGTTGTTTTATGCTACGGATTCGGTGTCCCCCTCTTCGGTTATTTTCTTATAGCAGAATAATGTTGCTTTGCAATCTCCAAGGGCGTTGTGGGCATCTTGATCCCATTTGTAATCATAGTAACGGGCGCAGATGGTCAATTTTTGCCATTTGTAGTCCTCAAAATAATCATTCCATTCGCCGTAGATCTCCGCAAATACTTCCATTACATCATAGATCGTTGTACTATTGGGGATCTCTATGCCCTTTGATTCTAAAAAGCTCAAATCAAAATAGGTATTATAGCCGATAATCATATCAGCAGAATCTATTATTTCTTGTATTTGTTTCTTGTAATGTCTAAAGGTTTTGCAATCTTGTACCATTTCGGGGCTAATGCCGTGTATTGTTTGGGCTTTTGTCCATTTCTTTTTACGGGTGGGTTTAATGTATTCATTGAATAAAACATCTCCGTCATAGCTTAATATGCTAACTTGCAGAAGTTCGTCATTATCTAATAAGCCTGTTGTTTCAGTATCTATAATTATCTTTTTCATAAGATTAGATCTCCTTTCATTTTTCTATGTAGTGTCATTGTCTTTGTAATTACATCCAGAGGATCAGCCAGATCAACGCCGTTGTCCTGTTCGTCATAATATTCTAATGCAGCGGACAGAGGTTGCCAGATAGAAAGAGGGTTGCCGTTTTTATCTGTCCAGCCCTTGTGTTTTCCGTAAACCATAGTGAAAACGGCTTGCAGATCCAGAATGTTTATATTCTCCCAATTCCAGAATTTCCAGATCATATGTCGGAGCAGATCTCCGTCATAGGTTATAAATTCGACATTTCTCGACAACAAACGGCGAATATATAAATAGCTATCGGCGGTAAAGCCAGCATCCAGAAGTATCTCACCATAAAGATCCATGACGATGATCCTTTCGGCTTTTTGGGTGTTTTCGGTGTATTCTTTGTTTAAGTGATCGGGTTGTACAATCACATATAATTTTTTGTAGATTAAGTTTCTCCTTTCATTGTTTTTTTCTTTTGTTCCAGCCTTTTTCTTTTCCATGTCCCCATTGCGGCTACTGGACAGACAATAAATTGTCCGTCCCTCCGCCTCAATGGGGACATTAGACAGCCTAAAGACGAAAAAATTATAAAGGCTAACGCCTTTGTGGGTAGCAATACCAACATTAGAACAGCCTTTCGGCTAAATAGATCAGTCGCTATCCCTTGCTACAAGGGGCTTTATCTGATCAAGCGTATTTTTGGTGTTGGAATAATAAAATACGCTAAAGAAAAATGTCTTGAATGTGCCTTGGATGTTATATGTCGAAGAATGTCAAAATCTGTCTTTCGTTGTAGGAGCACGAATTGAATACGCAAACAACTCTAATACCTTTTCACGGGTATACTCCTACACCAAAAACGGATTTTCCATCCTAGAAAGAAATAGAACAATCAATCATGTTGATATGTTCACTTGATTGTGACGGCATGAAGCCATAGACACTTGTTAAATCTATACTTTAGATCCCTATGGGGGATAGAATACTTCCATTGTTTTTCTGTTACCTAAACAAAGAAAAAGGCGAACACTTTATAAACTCTTTACTTTGGATTTCGTGAAAACGAAAATCAATATACTTTCTACCTATATTTTACCATTTTTAGGCAGGCAGAAGCAATAGATCGGCGCAGCAGCGGTTTTATATGCCAGCCAGATTAAGAAGATCGGGTATATCCCCGAATAGATCATCGTCCTTTTTTGCTATTTCAGCAGCAGGCGCAGGATCTTCCATTACATGAGGTCTTTTATCCAGAATTAGAACATTATTCTTGTTGGCGAAATTTTGCATAGTTTCCAAAAGATCAATTTCAATACAATCTTGATCTTTTCTTTTTCTTAACTCGTCCATTATAGGGACAGCTAGATTGGGTATTGTGCGAACGAGTTCATATTGCATTACCGCAGGATCAGCATTGAAACGATATTCTTTTATCTTTTCATAATCAGCATAATAATATGTTTTGAATCTTCTATAAAATTGTTTCTTGTTTTCGTTTTCCGATCCAGCCATTTTCTTCACGAGTTGAAATGGCTCTTGGGTTGTTGTGATTATTAGTAATTTGCAGTACATAGTCTTATTTCTAAAACGGCTTTTGACAGGTGTGGAAGTATCATTGTCAGCCATATTCAAAAAATCTTTCCATCCAAAAGTTTCAAACGAAACATCGTCAATACAGATGCCTAATTGTCCTCTATAATTTTGTAATGGATCGTGGCTATTACAGATCAAATATGAGGGAGTATATTGCTCCAAAATCATTTTTGCGAGAGCTGTTTTACAAGCCCTAGTTTTACCAGCGATATAAATACATTGCATATTTCGTTCGTTGTTCATTTCTAAACGGGCTTCTTGGCGTTCAAAGCCTAATTTAATTGCTCTGTTGTAGTTTTGCCAATCCTCTGGCTCTATCACATCATGTACATTGAGAGGGTTTATTGTACCATCTTCTATCATATTGACAATTTCCATTTTTCTTTGATAGGAAGCCTTCTTTTTCTTTTCACGCTTGAATGATTCTTGTTTTAATTCAACGAGTTTTGCATAGTCGAATCCAGGACTACATTTTGCTTCAAGCACAGAATATTGATATTTCTCTGGAGCATTGGCGTGAGTAGCATATAAGCAGCCATCATCAAAATTTCTTTTTTTCATTTTCATTACGAAATTAGCAGGAACGCCAAACCATTTTGCAACATCCGCAAATGTTCTAGTGTATTTTAGCTTTATATAGATATGCCAATGGGGCTTTTTGAGTTCGCCAGCTTTACCCTTACCCTCTTTTTCATCTTCTTCGGTGTAGGTATCTTTGTCATGTAAACAGTATACATATAAAATTATTTGCTTGCTTTCCCAACGACTTTTTAGAATTTGGACTAAGGTTTCTTCGGGTAAATAATCTAATTGAGTAAGTATTTCAAAATTTGTTGGCTTTGCGCCGTTATGTTCATTCATAATATAAAACTCCTTTCTATATTTTGGGCAACAAAAAAGGCGTTTCTTTTCAGAAACACCACCAAAAATACAACTAGAAGTCTTGACTATGATCCTATTGCTATTATAAAATAAGTATAGATAGTTATATAAATGATGATTGTTCCATAAGCATTGTCCTTTCAGCCTTAACTTGCAGCGTTAAGGCTATTTTTATTGTCCTATCTATATTATACACAGAAAATTTTAATTATACAACAAACGAGGATACAAAATCGCCGTTCGCAAGCATCCCCTGTGGTGTAAATTCCCAAATTCCCAAATGGTTGATATGTTCCGTTTGGGAATTTATTGCGGTTTTTGGGGTTGATTTCTGGGATCAGTTCCCAAATCTCCAGCGATTTTAGACAAGCCCAAATCGCTGGCGTGCGTAGGTTATATATTCTATACATATATTTTGTGTATTGTTTGATTTATTCCCAAATTCCTTTCCCAAATGTCGATAATTAAACTTTAATACAGTATAGAAAAAGGTTCGAGGATATGTTATAATCATTTCGGCATCGAAGTGTGTCAAGATGACAGTATTACAGGAGGTCTGTTTGATATATGGCTGAAAACAAAAAGAATGATAGTATAGCTATGACAAAATGCTGCTTTTGCGGAGGAAAGCTGCCTGTGATAGACGGGAGCAGCCCTTATCCCCTCCGAGAAGATACTACTGCAAGCGGAAAAGATAATCTCTGTTGTAGTATTTGTTCTCAAAATATCGTTAGCCCGCTCCGTATGGCTATTAGTGTGTTGGATGAAGATGCCCGTAATCAGACACTTGCTAATTTAAGAAAAGCGCCCTACAAGAAGTTACTTGAATTAGGATTGTCGATCAAAAAGCGCATGAAGAAATAAATATAACCGCCCTAGAAATAGGGCGGTTTTTTCACACAGTTTAACACAGTTTTTTCTTACACAGTTTTTAGAAACACAGATAAACAAAACTGTGTTTCGGACACAGCCACTAACAAAAAGAAAGGGATCGGTATATTTCAACCGACCCCATAAAGTTCTAAAAACCCTTGTGTTTACTGGCTTTTTCTTACTTGAAATATCTCTTGAGGAAGCCTTCCAATGCTCTACCATGTCGGGCCTCATCGCGTGCCATCTCATGGACGGTGTCATGAATAGCATCAAGGCCGTTCTTCTTTGCGCAGACAGCCAGGTCTACCTTACCTGCGGTAGCGCCGAACTCGCAGTCAACGCGCCATGCCAGGTTATCCTTGGTAGTGGCCTTCATATTGGGCTCCAGATCCTCGCCCAGGAGCTCAGCGAACTTAGCGGCATGCTCTGCCTCTTCATATGCTGCCTTCTCCCAGTACAGACCGATCTCGGGATAGCCCTCGCGGTGTGCAATACGAGCCATGCACAGATACATACCAACCTCGCTGCACTCGCCCTGGAAGTTTGCCATGAGCTGCTCGAAAATGTATGCTTTATCTTCAGCGGAGATATCGGGATTATTCTTGACAGTCTTTGCATATACGCCGTAATCATGCTCGGCAGCAAGCTTCATCTCGCCCTTGACTTCTTCGAACATCTGTGCGCCGACATGGCATACAGGGCACTCAGCGGGAGCGGAATCACCGGTGTGGACATAGCCGCAAACTTTGCAAACAAACTTTTTCATAACAGATTCTCCTTTTTCATTATTATTTATATTTTTTATTTCTTCATTAACTGCGACGACTTTCTCAAAATCCTCAGCGCCGTGCTTACAGAGAGGGCAAATAAAATCTCCGGGGAGGGTTTCACCCTCATGGATGTAGCCGCAGATCTTGCAGCGCCATCCGTTTTTATCAGGCTTGGGAGCCTGATTTTTTACAGTGGACTGATAATAAGCATATGTTGCAGATGCTTCATCGGATAAAACTTTCGCACCGGTAAGCTCAGCTATATACATTTGATGACTTCCCAGATCCTGGGATGATACAACCTTACATTGGAAAAGAGCATTTCCTTCCTGCAAATACCTCAGCCCGTTTTCGGATACGGGAGAATCGGGGAAATAAGAGAACTTATCCTCTTCTCTTCCGCTTGTCATTCCAAATACCCTATAGGTTTCATACGGTACGCTCTCGGAAAGCACAGTAAGATTAAATTTACCGGATTTTTCAATGAACTCGTTGGTAAGATTTTTCTTAATCACACAGATGGAGATCATTCTCGGTTCGGATGCGCACTGAATAGCAGTGTTAATAATGCATCCGTTTTCCTTATCGCCATGCTTTGTGGTAAGAAGAAACAGGCCGTAGCTCATTTTTCTGAATGCTTTTACATCCAAAATTAAGCACCTTCTTTTTCAGAACATTTTCTGCATAAGCCATCAAACTGGAGAGAATAACCGGTGATATTGAAACTGTTATCAGCTTCAAACTTGCCTTCCTCAAGCATAACAAGGGGAGCAAGCTTCACGTCACATACCTCACCGCAGCTTCTGCAATGCGCGTGATAATGATTGAATACCTGATGATCGAAATGATCGGCTCCGTTTGTTATATTGACTTTCATAATAGAGCCGTTTTCTGCCATTTTGTTCAGCACTCTGAAAACCGTTGCCCTGCTGATAGTTGGATGGGTCTCATGGACCGAGAGATAAACCTCATCGGCCGTTGGATGATTAGCCATCCGGCAAAGGGCAGAATATATGATTTCCTTTTGAACTGTGTTGCGTTCCTTCATATATACCTCCTTTGTCTTGTTCTTTACAATTGAGATTATATATCATTAAAGACGCATTGTCAATAGTAATATGAAATTATTTTTCCTTTTTTATAACAATTATAAGGGCGAAAATTAAAAGGAGCATTAAAACTGAAATGGTAAGCAGCATATAAAAAGTGCTTGTGAAGCCGCCGCCGGAACGGTCCTGCAAAATTCCGCTCAGATAGGGTCCAATAAATGATGCAGCAATGACGCAGAAATTACTTATGCTATGGTTAACTCCAAAATGCTTCGGTCCGTAAAGGTCATTTATGACCTTCGTGGCAATTGTGCTTCCTCCGCCATAAACAATGCCGACAAATATCATACCGACAAACATGAGCGCACTTATGCCGATTCTATCGGAAACAATTAGCATTACTGCGGCGGCAATAAGCATAACATTAAGAAGCATCATTGCTTTATACTGCCCAAGCTTATCAACCAATAGTCCTACAACAGGTCTTCCACATCCGTTGAAAAGGCTTATCACCATTCCCAGACTTGCAGCAAGACCGAAATATGCCGCAATGTTAGCGGCAGAATTTATGATGAGCAAACCGCTGCATCCGGCAAAGGTGTTCCACAGGAAATAAATCCAGAAACTGAGGCTGGAAATCATCTCTATGGGCTTTTTGCTGGGTCTTACTTCAAGGGAGCTGTTATTGGAAAAAACAATGGGTGGTTTCTTAACAACGAAGGAAGATACAAACAGCATTAAGGAGACCGCAACAGCCATAATCATAAAAATATTAAAGATACCTATTTTCGGACAAATATGTTCAATTACAAAGGCAAAAACGATGCTGCTGAGCCCCATTCCCATCATCATTATTCCGGTTACTAGACCAACCTTTCCTGGAAACCAGGGAGAAATATTTGCCATAAGAGCGTTATATCCCATTCCTATGCCAAATCCACCAACAACGGAGTAGGAAATATACAAAAGGCGAAGGGCGGCGTCTCCATCAAGAAAACGCATCATGCCTGCTCCCAAATATCCAAGAAGAATTAAAATAGATCCTATGCGAAGGGACATAGCGGGAGTCTTTTTATGAACAATTTTTCCTCCAACAAATCCGCCAACGCAGAAAGTTGACATCATTATGGTGAAGCATAAAGACATCTGCGCTGCAGTATACTCCGGAAATACGCTGTTAACCTCAATCCGAAGCACGGACCAAATATACATCACGCCAAGGAAAAAATAGGCAGCTGTTCCTACAATAACCATTAAAGCGCCATTTTTGACCTTATTCATACACACCCTCCCGGGATTTTATTTATGTTATCGATTTTATATGAGCCCAAAAATTTTGTCAACTTAACACAAGAACATTGCATTTTATGAAGCTATTTGTTATATTATAAAGGTTAATAGAATGAACTGCACTACTTACAGGAATAAGGTGTTATCATATATGAATTTTATTAAAAAGCTTTCCGCGGATATTAAAAACCGCCTTCCAATATTGATTATTGAGGGAGTAATTCTTCTTGTCCTTCTGGGGCTTTTCTTCGGTCTTGTTTCAAAGCATCATAAAGAGCCCACCACTATTGCAGGTGTTGACCCTGCGTATGTGGACCTTCTGCCCGATTATTATTTTCATCAGGGATATATTCCCACTGTTGACCCAACAGACAGTGAATCCGATCCTCTTGAAGGTATTGTAATTCCAACTCCACCCCCCACGCCTACTCCTATTCCCAGCTTTGAACCTCATGCTGTGGAAAGTACTCTTCCCGAAAATCTGATTAAGACTGTTGGCATTAATATTGACGGAACCACACTTGGTGACGGCGAGAAATATGAGGCAAGCGAAGAAGAAAAGATTTTCTTCGGCTACGGTGATGACTACACCGATGCCAACGGTATAATAACCTTCCGCGGAAACAACCTTCGCGACGGAGGCTCATACGGCTATGCCGGACTTGAAGACTTCCAGCTTAATAATGCATGGAATTATACCACCGGAACGCTCATACATAACGGAGCAGTCTGGTCAGGAAGCGGCTGGACAGGACAGCCTCTTATTGTGAAGTGGCCTAAAGAAACCAAAGCTATTATGAATATGTATGATTGGGCCAAGGAAGATGATGAGCTTGTGGAAGTAATCTATGCCACTATGGACGGCAATGTTTACTTCCTTGATCTTGAAAGCGGACAGAAAACAAGAGATGTTTTGAATATGGGATTCACCTTTAAGGGTTCCGGAGCCCTTGATCCCAGAGGATATCCTATCCTTTATCTCGGTGCCGGCTATGACTCCTCCAAGGGTGTTTCCAGAGCATTTGTTATCAGCCTTATTGATTTTTCCATTTTGTATGAGTTCGGCAATATGGATAAGTTTTCTCTCCGCGGCGAGCTATGCTATTTTGATGCCTCCGCGCTTGTTGATGCTGAAACTGACCAGCTTATATATCCCGGCGAAAACGGCATAGTTTACCTCATGAAGCTGAACACGCAGTATGATGAGGAGGCCGGTACACTATCCGTTAATCCCGATAACATCCGCAAATGGCACTATTACGGCAAACGAACAAGTCTTTACTCATACTGGGTAGGTATGGAAGGCAGTCCAGCTATCTGGTGCGGACACATGTTTATGTGCGATAACGGCGGTAACCTTATGTGCCTTGATCTCAATACTCTTGAATTGGTTTGGGTACAGGATATACTTGATGACTCTAACGGAACCCCCGTTCTCTCTATCGAAGACGGTCATCCCTATATCTATGTCAGCACCTCCTTCCATTACGGATGGAGAAGCTACAACACAGCTGATATTCCTATTTGGAAGATTGATGCTGAAACAGGTGAGATAGTATGGCAGAAGGATTATAAATGCTATACCGAATCCGGCGTATCAGGCGGCGTTCAGTCTACCGTCGCTCTTGGTAAAAACGACCTTGAAGGCCGTATTTATGTCACAGTCGCAAAGACCGACCTGAATAACAACGGCATTCTTGCCTGCATTGACTGCGAAACCGGCGAAGTTCTTTGGGAGTATAAATCTTACTACACCTGGTCCTCCCCTGTTCTGGTCTATAATGAAGACGGACGCGGATTCCTTGTTTACTGCACCTACGGCAACTATATGTACCTTATGGATGCGCTCACGGGTGAAGTTCTTGATAACTTCAACCTTATGGGCGGCGTTGAAGCCACACCCGCCGTATACGAGGACATGGTCGTTGTAGGAACGAGAAAATGCCTTATCTGGGGTATAAAAATGTCTTAAATATGAAAACGACCTGTGCTCAGCACAGGTCGTTCTTTTTTCAGGATAACAATCAATAGCTGCTCTTCTGATTCTGGCTGTTCTGCTGATTATTATTCTGGCTATTCTGCTGCTGATTATTGTTCTGGCTATTCTGCTTAGTGTTGCTCATTTCATTTTACCTCCTTTTTGGAATGCAATGCTATTTTGTCCCGGGAACACAGATTTATACTCATATCTTTAAACAAAAACTTTTTATTATTTTTGTAAAAAAAAGCTTGCATTTTGTTTATTCATGTGTTAAGATAATCAGGCGCTGAGAAATCAGCAAAACAAATATCCGGGTGTAGCGCAGATGGTAGCGTGCTTGAATGGGGTTCAAGAGGCCGCTGGTTCAACTCCAGTCACTCGGACCATAAAGAAACCGTTCTTTTGAACGGTTTCTTTTTTTATTAATTTCCTGTAAATTTATTGAAAATTTCGATTTAAGACTTATTTATTTTTTAAAACTATGTTATTCTGTTACAAATAGCTGCTATAAAAACTTCAACACACAGGAGGTGACGACTTGAAGCTAATAAATCCAAAAATGAAAGCCAAGCTCCATGAGGCCTTGGCCGCAGTAACACCCATATTAATAATTGTCTTGGCTTTGAGTCTCACAATTGCGCCTGTAAGTCCGAGCATTATTTTGAGCTTCCTTTTCGGATCTGTAATGGTAATGATCGGCATGATGTTCTTCACCCTGGGCGCTGAGATTTCAATGGTTCCCATGGGTGAAAAAGTCGGCTCTAAAATGACAAAGAGCAAGAATGTTCTTCTTATCTGTACTTTGAGCCTTATCCTCGGAGTTATTATTACAATTTCCGAGCCCGATTTGCAGGTGCTTGCCGGACTTGTGCCCTCCATCCCAAATCAGGCTCTTATTATTGCTGTTGCTCTTGGCGTTGGAATTTTCCTTGTTGTTGCCGTTTTGAGAGTGCTTCTCGGCATTTCTCTCTCCCGTCTCCTTGTCTTTTTATATATTTCCGCCTTTGTTCTTATTTTCTTTGTGCCAGCGGATTTCCGTGCCATTTCCTTTGATTCAGGCGGCGTTACCACCGGTCCTATGACCGTACCCTTCATTATGGCTCTCGGCGTGGGTATATCCGCCATTCGAAGCGACAGAAACGCATCCGATGACAGCTTCGGTCTTGTTGCCTTGTGCAGCGTCGGACCTATTCTCGCTGTTCTCATTCTTGGTATGATTTTCCGTCCCGGTGAAAATGATTACAGCGTTTTGAAGGAACTTGATATCAGCAATACTATCGAGCTGCGCAGAATGTTCACTTCTTCCCTTCCCCATTATTTGAAGGAAATAGCTGTTTCTCTTCTTCCCATTGTAGTTTTTTTCGGTCTTTTCCAGATTTTCTCTCTTCATCTCAATAAAAAGAGTCTGAAAAAAATATTAATTGGTCTTGTCTACACCTATATAGGTCTCGTTCTATTCCTCGCGGGTGCAAATGTCGGTTTTATGCCTGCCGGCACTTATATAGGAAGCGTTCTTGCCTCCTCCCCATTCCGTTTTATACTTATTCCCATCGGCGCATTGATTGGTTACTTTATTGTTAAAGCAGAGCCAGCTGTTTATGTTCTCAATCATCAGGTTGAGGAAATAACCGAAGGAGCTATTTCCGCAAGGGCAATGGGTATCAGTCTCTCTGTGGGCGTTGCCGTTTCTGTAGCGCTTGCCATGACCAGAGTTCTTCTGGAAATACCTATTCTTTATTTTCTAATTCCCGGTTATGCTGTTGCTCTTGGGCTCAGCTTTATTGTTCCCAAGATATTCACTGCCATTGCTTTTGACTCCGGCGGCGTTGCTTCCGGCCCTATGACAGCAACATTTTTGCTTCCTCTTGCTCAGGGTGCCTGCGTTGCCGTAGGCGGAGATCTTGCTTCTGACGCTTTCGGTGTTGTGGCAATGGTTGCCATGACTCCCCTTATCACAATTCAAGTTCTTGGTCTTATAACCCTGCTTAAGCAGCGCAAGAACAAAGCAGACTGCGCTCCGGGTTATGAATTTGACGAAGATGCCATTATCGAACTATAACTAATACTCCGGAGGTTAGCTTATGAGCCAGCTCCACTTAATGGTTACAATAACCAGCCGAAATTTAACTAAAAAATTTACCGATTTCTATAGAGATTGCGGTCTTGAGGTTTCCTTTCTTACTCTTGGTAAAGGTACTGCATCAAATGAGATATTGGATTATTTCGGCCTTGACGGCCCGGAAAAAACTCTGCTTTTCCATGTTGTCACCTCAGAGAAATGGAAAAGCCTTAAACGGGAACTTCGCAGAAAGATAAACATTGATATCCCCGGAATCGGAATCGCCTTCATTGTTCCTCTGAGCAGCATAGGAGGCGGAAAATCCCTTAATTTTCTCGCAAGCGGTCAGGACTTTGTTAAAGGAGAGGAATCTGTTTTGAAAGACACTAAATATGAGCTTTTGGTTGCAATCAGTAATCAGGGCTATTCAGATCTTATAATGGACGCTGCAAGAAAGGTTCACGCAGCAGGCGGTACGGTTATCCACGCCCGCGGAACCGGCAGTCATCTTGCGGAAAAGTTTATGGGAGTTACAATTGCACCCGAAAAAGAGATGGTATTCATCGTTGTCCGCAAGGATCAGAAAAATGATATAATGCGCTCCATCATGGATGAGGCAGGAGTCAAAACCGAAGCTAGAGCTATTGTCTTCTCCCTCCCTGTTACCGATACTGCCGGCATGCGTCTGATGGACGATATTGACGAAGAATAAAAATACTGCCGCCATAATGGCGGCAGTATTTTTTAGATCAGAGCCTGCTCGTTAATAACAAGCTTAAAAATCATGCCGAGAGCCTTTGCTGCATTTCGGCACATAATCATACGCTGCATGAAAATCTCGAAATAATCCATAACCGAGCAATAATAGGTGTCAACATGTAGGGCAAGAGTGATTGTTTTTTTATCCTCACTGATCTTCAGTTCAGATTTTTTTACGGAATAATTGACCCTGTCGTGAATGTCAAAACTGTTTTCGTCATTATTCCGGACTCTGGAACGGCGCACATCGCTTTTGTCAGCCAGTATAAGGGCTGCTGCAATGGGACTTACAGGTCTTCCCGTTCCCTCGTCATGATTGCCAATGGCAGTGACTATCTCAGCAACTTCGGCGGGATCCATATCCATATTGTGAAGAATTCGGAAAGCCATTACCGCACCGGACTGGGAATGTTCAACCCTGTTCACCAGATTGCCTATATCGTGGAGAAAAGCCGCAATCTGGCTCAGTTCCTGCTCCCTCTCGGAATAACCGAGAGTGGAGAGAATGTATTTGCAGTTATGTGCCACCAGTCCCACATGAGCAAAGCTATGTTCGGTGAAACCAAGGGCAATCAAAGACTCATCCGCCTTGCGGATATATGTTTTAATAGCTGTGTCGTTTTTTATATCCTCAAAACTTACCATATTTATCTCCTTTTCAAATTATATATTTTACCCACTGAGTGCTTCGCGAAGATTGGCGGAGATAACAAGAGCGGGATTATTGTTTTTTCAATCACAGTTTATACGCATCAAAAGAAAAAATAAACAGCTTAATGTAAAATTTATGTTAAAATTATCCGATTCAAGAATAACTTATGATATAATAAGTTATTAACAGCAGGAGGAGTATCTATGAGAATTATAACACTTGTTGAAAACAGCTGTATAGACGGTCTTGATTGTGCACACGGACTTGCCTTATATATTGAAACAGAAAACCACAAAATACTCTTCGACGCGGGCCCGGACGGTAAGCTTCTTCTCTCAAATGCCAAAAAAATGGGCGTTGATCTGAAAGAGGTAGATATCGCCATTCTATCCCACGGTCACTATGACCATGCCGGAGGTCTGCGCGCTTTTCTTGAAGTCAACAGCATCGCAAGAGTATATATCCATCCTCTCGCGGCTACCAGAGGCCATTATGCCACCGAAAATGTTGGCTGGCGGGACATTGGTATGGACAGAAGTCTTATTACCGACTATAAAGAGAGAATAAGGCTTACAAATAATGTACACGCCATCGATAAAGAGCTTGCACTTTTTTCAGATATCCGAAGTTCAGAATTTTTATCCGCTTCAAACAGCAGTCTTTTTGAGGAAGCAGATGGCGAATTTATTCCCGACCCGTTCAAACACGAGCAGAATCTTCTCATACACGAGGGAGAAAAAATCTGCCTTGTTGCCGGCTGCGCTCACCGTGGAATAATCAACATTATCCGCAGAGTTGAAGATATTTGCGATGAAGCTCCATCCCATGTTATCGCCGGCTTCCATCTTACAAATCCCGGTTTAGGTCAGGACCTCCCGGTCGACTTTGTACGTCAGGTGGGAAAAGAGCTGAAAAAACATCCTTCAATCTATTATACAGGCCACTGCACAGGCGCAAATGCCTTTGCAATCCTTAAAGAGGAGCTGGGTGACAGAATACACAAGCTGACAAGCGGTTTGAATGTAACCTTATGAAAAACTGGGGCATAGTATATACGGGCAATCAAATTTTTATTGCCCGAGTATGAAGAAGGAATGCAATGTCGTCCAGAATTAAACTAAGCGAACTTCCTCCCGGCGCCTCCGCATTCGTTTTCTCCCTTGAAAACGGCATATCAGCAAATGACAGACTTGCCGAACTGGGGTTTTACCCCGGAGCATCTGTTAAAGCCCTTTTTTCCGGCGTATTCGGCGAGCCCATGGCCTATATGGTGCAGAATGCCGTTATTGCGTTAAGGCGCACGGAGAGCGAAAAAATACTTGTAATTGAATTGTCTTGAGAGCGCGTCTTTGACGCGCTCTTTTGTCATAACGTGAAAACCGGCATATAATGACATAGAAAGGAGAATTGTATGCCGGATAAAATAATACTTGCAGGCAACCCCAATGTGGGTAAGTCCACCATATTCAACGCCCTGACAGGTCTTCGTCAGCACACCGGCAACTGGAGCGGAAAAACCGTAGGCTCCTCATGCGGAATAATGGCATCGTCGGACAATAATGTAATGGTAATTGATACTCCGGGTACATATTCTCTCATAGCAAATTCACCGGATGAGTTGGCAGCAGCAGAAACCATATGCAACGAAGAATGCAATCATATTATATATGTCTGCGACGCCTGCTGTCTCGAAAAAAGCCTGTACCTTCTTCTTCAGATAAAGGAAATAAGAGGCGGCATAACTGTATGTCTTAATTTAATTGACGAAGCGGAAGCAAAAGGTATTTCGATAGATGCCCAAGCACTCTCCCGAGAGCTAGACCTGCCGGTAATTCCAATGAGCGCATCCAGCGGAAGAGGAATCGACAGACTTATCGCGGCAATTTCTAAAGAAGGAATTTGCGAAATAAAAAAGCCATTATCTGAGCCTGATATAATAAAACTTAAGAAAAAGGCAGCAGAAATTGCCCGAAAAACAATTTTTGCTTCCAACAACAATCCAGAGATCAGTCTTTTGGATAAACTTATCTGCAGCAAGGTTTTCGGTTTGCCCATTATGCTTCTGATGCTGTTTGTTCTTCTCTGGATAAGCATAAGCGCAGCCAACATCCCTTCGCAGCTTTTAAGCGGTTTATTTTCCCTTGTGGGAACAATATTGCGAAACTGTGCATTGACACTGGGTTTCCCGGAAATGCTGACTGGAATTATAATAGACGGCATTTACGGCACAACAGCATGGGTAGTTTCCGTTATGCTTCCTCCTATGGCAATATTCTTTCCTCTGTTCACGCTGCTTGAAGATTTCGGTCTCCTGCCGCGAATTGCTTTTAATTTGGACCCCGTATTCAGATGCTGCGGCAGCTGCGGGAAGCAATCGCTTACTATGTGTATGGGACTGGGCTGCAATGCCGTAGGTGTAACTTCCTGCGCAATCATATCCTCTCCCGGACAAAAAATAATAAGCATACTTACAAACAGTTTTATGCCCTGCAACGGGAGATTTCCCACAATAATTTTACTTGCAGCAATTTTATATCCGAGGGGCGGTGAGTTCACCGCACCCGCAGCCGTCATGGCAGTTATAATATTAGGCGCTCTTATAACGCTTATCAGCACAAAGCTCCTCTCCCTTATCTATTGCAGGAACGAAAAACTCACTTTTACCCTGGAGTTGCCGCCTTACAGAAGACCTAAACTATGGGATACACTGGTACGCTCTTTTTATGACCGGACTGCAAAAGTTCTGTTCAGAGCAATAAAAGCCTCTGCCCCTGCAGGACTCATAATATGGCTTCTTGCAAATATAAAAATCAATGACTCAAGCCTTATAACCTATATTTGCCATTTTCTTGATAAGCCTGCTTCAATTTTCGGTTTGAACGGAACAATACTCTTTGCATTTATCCTCGGTCTTCCGGCCAATGAAATTATAATGCCGATTATCCTTATGTGCTGTACCTCCGGAAGCAGCCTCATGCTTCTTCCTGATGCCGCGGAGGTTGGTGAAATGCTTAGAAACGCCGGCTGGAACGATTGCACAATTATATGCGTTATTATTTTTACGCTGTTACACTGGCCATGTTCAACAACGCTTATGACAATAAAAAAAGAATGCGGAAAATACCGATATGTTTTCCTATCTATACTTATTCCCTGCCTATGGGGCTTTTTCCTTTGCTTTATAGTCAATCTGAGCCTATAAAAAATAAAAGCTGCATAACGCAGCTTTTATTCTATCTCCTTATACATAGCGGAAGCATCGGCCTTATTGGCGTGCTCATTGATTTCGGTGACCTGAACTTTAAGAGAGCGCTGACCGAAAGCGATTTCAATAACATCTCCCACCTTGACCTGATAGCTGGCCTTCACCTGTCGTCCGTTTACGGAAATTCTTTCACCGTCGCAGGCTTCATTGGCAACGGTGCGTCTTTTGATTAGGCGGGAAACTTTAAGATATTTATCAATTCTCATATATAACTCCCTATGATCTTAATTAAAAAGCGGCATCGGCCTATCGGGCCATGCCGCTTTTATCAAGGGGTTGGACCCTCAGCAAATTAAATTACTTGGAAAGAGCCTCTTTCAGAGCCTTGCCGGCTTTGAAAACGGGAACGCGGGATGCGGGAATCTCGATCTCTTCCTTGGTCTTGGGGTTGCGGCCCATGCGGGAGCCACGCTCTTTAACATCAAAAGCACCAAATCCAACGAGCTGAACCTTCTCGCCTGCCTCCATAGAAAGAGTAATGGTGTCAAAAGTAGCATTGATTGCCTTTTCGCTGTCCTTCTTGGAGAGACCGGTCTTCTCTGCTACAGCGGAAATGAGTTCTGCCTTATTCATTCTTATTCCTCCTGTTATGATAGCGGAAAAATTCCGCAAATAAATGTATATATCAGCATTTTGAGACAGTCTGTCCCCAAAAACGCAGCCATATGAATTTATCAAAAATCCATCTGCTTGTCAAGATAAAACTTCATTTCTTTGCCTTCATTTTCGGCTCTCACAAGCTGATAATATTTCTCCATTTCCACGGGAGACATATCCTCTAGTCTTCTTCCTTCAGCATGGACTTTATCCTCCATGCTGCGGAAGCGATTGATTGATTTATCACATGCCTTATGGAGCGCGGTCTCAGGATCAACGCCGCAGTGACGGGCAACATTTACAACGGTATAAAGGAGATCTCCTATCTCCTCTTCAATGTTTTCCTTATTATCGGCCAATATTCCTTCCTGCAGTTCATGGAACTCTTCATCAACCTTCATCATGGCAAAGCTAAC
>JAZNZR010000068.1:0-5097 GCA_045595025.1 Oscillospiraceae bacterium
AGGAAGAGGACTTCGCCCTCGTCATATTCCTCCTGGATGGCGGGGGTGTTCTTGTAGAGTTCCCACATAGCTGCGGAACCTACAGTTGCATCCTTAATGCCAAGAGCAGGGTTCTGGATGACGTTGGTGAGGGGGAAGTAGTTCTTGAAGTAGCAGGGCAGGGTCCAGCCGAAGTCGATGGTACCGGATACCATATCGTCAACGACCTTCATGGTGCCGGAGTGGGTGCCGGAGTAGCCGATGTCGAAGTCGATAGCGCCTTCGGTGGCAATGGTGACAGCGTCAGCCCATGCAGTGAGGAACTCACCGGGAGCGGACTCAGCGGGGTCATGGCAAGCGAGGGTGAAGGTGATCTCGGGAGCGACATCAGCATAAGCCTTTGCCTGCTCTGCAAGAGCAGCGATCACAGCATAGGACTGTGCCCAGTTGCCGTTTTCCTTGGTGGGCTCGGAGCCATCCCATTCGGGACCGGCAGCAAAGTCAGCCTTTACGGGAAGAGCGGGCTTTGCGGGCTCAGCGGGCTCAGCAGGATCTGCGGGAGCAGCGGGATCTGCAGGAGCAGCAGGTGCGGGAGCTTCCTGGCCACCGCAAGCGGCGAACAGGGAAACAACCATCAGAACTGCAAGAACAAGTGCGAGAACTTTTTTCATGATTTTGCCTCCTTAAAATTTTATGCGGGGTATGTATTAACGCGGGGATGATACCCGTATTAACCGTATCTCATGAAGCTGGGGAGCCAAACAGCGATCTCAGGCAAAATAATAACGATCGCAAGGGCGACAATAATACCCAGCAGCAAGGGCGCGGTACCCTTGAAGACCTGACCCAGAGTCATGTCCGGAGCAATGCCGGCCATAACATAGCAGCACATACCGACAGGAGGAGTCATAAGACCGAACTCCATCAGCATGACCATCAGAACGCCGAACCACATACGGTCGCAGGTCATAACATCAAGAGCGCCCATTGCAACGGTGTACTCATAGCTGTCGATGAGGGGCAGGAAGATGGGGGTAAGCAGAACGATGAGGGGCAGAGAGTCAACGAAGCAGCCCAGTATACCGTAGATAACAAGGCAGACAGCGAGAACGAGCCACTTGCTCAGGTCGTACTGCAGGCAGAAGGTTGCGAGAGCCTTGCTCAGACCGGTAAGGGAGAAGAACTGGCCGAGAAGGTCGGAACCGATCATAATGAGGAAGATCATTGCAGTGGTCTCAAGGGTCTCCTTAAGAGCTGCAACAATATTCTTAAAGGTGAACTTCTTCTTGATCGCCATGAAGATGAAAGAACCGAATGCGCCGATTGCGCCGCCCTCGGTAGCAGAGCACCATCCAAGAAGGATGCCGCCGAGAACCATTATAAAGAGGACGAGAACGGGAAGAACACCCAGAAGAGCCTTCAGCTTTTCCTTAACAGGGAACTTGGGACCCTTGGGACCGGCTTCGGGATCAATAAAGCAGATGACAACAGCAACAGCGCTGTAGCAAATGCAAAGCAGAACACCGGGAAGAATTCCGGAAATGAACATGGGTCCGACACCAACACCGGCGTTGATGCCGTAAAGCATAAAGCCAACGCTGGGGGGTATCAGAATACCCAGAGTACCACCGGCGGAAATTGCACCGGCGGAAAGGCTGCGCTTGTAACCGTACTTATCCATCTCAGGCAGACAGATCTTGCCCATAGAAGCGGTGGTTGCGGTTGCGCTGCCGCAGATAGCGCCGAAGAATGCGCAGGCAATTTCGGTTGCAATTGCAAGACCGCCGCGCATACGGCTGACGAACTTGTAGCAAGCTGCGTAAAGCTCCTGGCTGATGCCCGCATAGTAGCAGACAACACCCATGAGAGTAAACATAGGTATAACTACAAGCGATTCTTTACTACACGAATCAAAAGGTCCGGTTTTGAAAGCACCTATAGCGCGGGTGAATGCCATGCTTATGTTATACTTCTGTGCATTCATATAGAATATGCCGATGAATCCGACAAGAGCCATTGCCAGACCGATGTGCATACCCATAAACAGAAGGATAAGAAGAATGACAAGACCAAGAACACCGGCTAATATAGCATTCATACTCTTCACACTCCTAAATCTCTTTCAATACATTCCGTATCGAGGTGTTAATATTCGACAAAAGCCAGTGGACATAGTACACGAATTCTATCGAATATGTTTATAGACTAATTTAACACCATCAAATCGCAATTAGCAAATGCATATTTTATGCAACACGATGCAAATTTGCATCGACTTTTCGTTGTTTTGTCGAATTGTTTTGATTCCTATTTTAATGTATAATACAAACGGAAAACATCCCGCTTTCCCTTGTATTTGCATTGTATTTATGATGTTATAAAAATTCTTTATCATCTATTTCCGCCTCAGACACTTTAAATTTTTTCGATGCCATGATATAAAAACTTCAATCGAGGAGATAAATATGTCAGCAAGTTTCGATTCATATAAAATATTCTATTTTGTTGGTAAATACAAAAATATAACCCATGCCGCAGGCGCACTCTTTCTTTCCCAGTCAACAGTAAGCCGTGCCATACAAAGCCTTGAATCGGATCTTGGCTGTAAGCTTATGGAGCGTTCTCAGCAAGGTATTTTTCTCACGGCCGAAGGTGAAATGCTTTTCCGGCATGTCTCCCGCGCTTATGAAGAAATTGCAATCGGAGAAGACCGAATCAAAAGACTCAAGTCCTTTAAAACTATCAGCGTCCGTATCGGAGCCGATAATTTTGTGTTTTGCCGCCATATTCTCCCTATTCTTAAAGACTTTCAAAAGGATTTTCCCGATGTGCGTGTGGAAATTTCCTCAAATATGATTGACAGTCCCGGTCACATCACATCATCACTTATCAATGATGAGACCGATGCGGTTTTTTCTCTCTCTCCCCTTCCCGATTCCGACAGCATCGTTTCTTCCACGCTGTTGGATTACAGCGATGTTTTCATCGCGGGCAAAAACCATAAGTCCCTGATGGGAGATAACACGAGAATATATGATATTTCCATTGAGAATTTCATATCCCTCAACCACGGAATAAGCGGCAGCGAGTATCTTCAGCGTTTTTTCGCTATGCATAATCTTCGTGTGGAAAGCAGTTATCAGGTTGAAAACTTCAGCCATCTTCTTGATATGGTAAACTGCGGTATGGGCGTTGCTCTTGTGCCCACCCCCCGTCCCAGCATGCTTATAGGATACGAAAACATTTTCGTCATCAAAACAAACCTGCACTTCCCTAAGAGAACGATTTGCGTCTCTACTGCTAAAAATGCCCCGCAAAACCCCGCAAGGGATGAACTTATAAAAAGGATTAAAAAGCAAATGCAAAGCGCCCTTTACTGATCCGAAAAAATATAAACAGGAGTTGCCATTATGGATACTTTGCAGCTGAAATTATTTATTTCGCTTTCTCAGACTCTTAATTTCACAAAAACCGCAAATGAATTTTATGTAACGCAGCCCACCGTAAGCAACTACATAAAGGCACTCGAAAGCAATCTCGGTGTTACTCTTCTGAAACGCAACAGCCACAGCGTTTCCCTCACTCCCGAGGGCAAGGAGTTTGTCAGTTACGCCAAGCAGCTTCTTTCTCTTCAGGCCGAGGCCGAGAATCGCCTCAGAAACATTTCCGAGGGAAGAAGGGGATACATAAAAGTTGCAATGCTTTCCAGCGCCGCAGGCTATTTCACTGTCTGCCTCGAAGAATTTCTCAAGAGGTATCCCGGTGTTCAGGTCAATGTTGACCTGCTGGAAGGCGCGGAAATGACCGCTGCTCTCGGGCAGAATAATTACGATCTTTATTTCGCGCATCAGCATATGGTTCCCGAAAACGAAATAGTTGAGTACCGGAGCCTTGGCAGCAATCATCTTCATCTTTTTGTCAACAAATCTTTTCTCGACTATATCGATATGAACGACTGGAGCACTCTTGCCAAGTATCACTTTGTCTCCACACCCGCCCAGGACTTTACACTTTCCGGACAGATAAACAAAATCTGTGCAAACAGAGGAATCGTTCCTGATATCATCAACTATTATAACCGCGCCGACATGGCCGTGCTTGCAATAAACTCCGGCGTGGGAATATCCATCCTCCCCCCTCACCTTAAATATTTCTATAATTGCCCCAATGTTGTTACTCTCCCCATTGACGGCGACGATGCTAAAATCACAATGGTAGTTGCATGGCAGCGCAACACCGGCAACCCGGATGTTCAGCGTTTTCTCAGCCTCAACTCCCTCTCCGATAATATATATTTTAATCTTTACGATTAAACTTTTTCAAACAGGACACCTGACGCGGGTGTCCTGTTTACTATATATGAATCCAATCCTTTATCACCCTATAAAAAAATCTTTTAACCATCTTGTCGGCAATAATATATAATAGCCTTGTATTTTAAGGCGTGTTGCTTTAGGCAAAGCGTCCTAAATTGACAGTCCGAATTTCAAAATTTTAATGAGAAAGGAAATTTGAATTATGGCTAAGAGAAAAGTTATCCTGACCGTCGCACAGACCGGCAACTTTCAGGGAAAGGCTCAGAACCCCGGACTTCCCGAGCAGCCCGATGAGATCATTGCATCCGCATACGACTGCTACAACGCAGGTGCAACTATCGTTCACTGCCACGCCCGCAACAAGGAAGGCAAGAGCTGCAACGACGGCGAGATCTTTGCAGAAATCAACTCCGGCATCCGCGCAAAGTGCCCCATCATCATTCAGAACTCCTCCGCTCCCGCAACCCGTGCCAACGCTCACACCGACGATGGTCTCGGCGTTCTCGATATGAAGGATCCCGCTTGCTGGCCCGAGATGGTCACCCTCGACTGCTCTCTCATGACCACCACTTGGGAAGACCTTGAGTTCATCTACATGTGGACCCGCAAGTGGCTCGTTAACGTTGCCCGCCGCATTAAGGAAATGGGCATCAAGGCTGAGATCGAAGTTTTCGATCCCACCGCTGTTGAAGACGTTTTCAAGTATCTCTATCCCGCCGGCGTTCTGGACGATCCCGTCTCCATGACTCTCGTTATGGGTATGGACAAGGTTTCTCAGGGTGCTATCTCCTGCACTCAGCAG
>JAZNZR010000069.1:0-8843 GCA_045595025.1 Oscillospiraceae bacterium
AAGAACTGGATCGAAGCTCATGCTGATGAGCTGACTGCCGCCAACCCCAACTGGGAGCTGGCATTCCTGCAGTCCAGCCTGTCCGAGGAAACTCTGGAGCGCTCCGCCGGTGAGATGGCTATTCTGGAGCCCTACCTGAAGGACTACGAAGGAAACTACATCGATGTTTCCGGCAACGTTGTCGACGAGGCCAATAAGGTCGAGAACCCTGCCTACTGCAAGGCTGCTGCTGACCGCTACAAGGGCGTTGTTGTGGAGCAGGACCAGACCAACGGCGGCCTGAATGTTGCAAACATTCTGACCACCAACCCCAACACCCGTATCTTTATCGCCTATAACTCTCTGGCTTCCACTCAGGGCGGCCAGTACATCGTGGATAACTACTCCGACCAGATCGATGAATTTGCATTCTTCTCCTCCGGCGTTATGGGCAACGAGGCTGACTACATGGTCGGCGCCGTTTCCGCGACCGACGGTGTGACTCCCTCCGTTATGCGCGGTGCCTGCCAGTTTGGCGTTTCCGCTGCCGGCGGCGAGGTTGCTGACTCCGTTGCAAACACCGCCTATGCCATCATGTACGGCACCGAGGGTGTTGACTACGTCAAGAACAACATCGACGGCATCGCAGCATGGTGGACTGTGGACGAAGAGTGGGGCAATGGCACCGCTTCTGTCGCTCACTTCAACATCCTGTCCGGTGCTACCGTTCAGGCTTTCGATCCTATTGAGGCCCTGAACGATGAGAATACCGTCATCTACTGGAACTCCAAGGACGGCTATATTGTGGAAGAAGCTCCCGAGGAGACTCCTGTTGTTGACGAACCCGCAGTTGAGGCTCCCGCAGGTGCTGCTGCGGCTGTCACCGCTGGTGAATACACCTACATGGAAACCACTCCCTTTGGCGAGATCGGCTGGACTGTCACTCTGAATGAGGATGGTACCGCAGTGGTTGCACAGCCTGAGAACGAAGGCATGGGCAATCCCACCTGGACCGCTGTCTGGACCGACAACGGCGACGGCACTTTCACTACCTCCGAGTGTGTCGGTGACGGCCCCCAGATCGCTGGCTTCTGGGAGAATAACTCCATCGTTTGGGCTGCTCTCAACGAGGGCAAGGCTGTTCCCGTAAAGAGCGATGACTACGCTGCCCACGTTGAAAAGTACGGTCTCCTTGAAGGCGGCGCAGCTGCCGGTATCGCTGCCGGCGTTTACAGCTATATGGAGCCCACTCCCTTTGGCGAGATCAAGTGGACTGTAACCATCAACGAAGACGGTACCGCTATTGTTGCTCAGCCCGAAAACCCCAGT
Organism: Oscillospiraceae bacterium; assembly: GCA_045595025.1. Lineage (GTDB taxonomy): Bacteria > Bacillota > Clostridia > Oscillospirales > Oscillospiraceae > SIG459. The sequence continues at coordinate 1,309 of JAZNZR010000069.1, forward strand.
ATGGGCAACCCCAGCTGGACCGCAACTGTTGTCAACAATGCTGACGGCACCTTCACCACCGCTGAGTGCGTTGGCGACGGCCCCCAGATTGCTGGCTTCTGGAAGAACAACGGCATCACCTGGACCAACAACGGTGACGGCACTGTTACTCCCGTTGAGTAATAAACCAAAGCAAACTTAATATTAAATGCGGGGACGCGTTCGTCGCGTCCCCGCAATCATTTAGATGTCGATCCAAACCCTAAAGGGAGATTATTATGCTTACATTAAAGAATATAACAAAGACTTATCCCGGTGTCGTTGCCTTGGACGATGTGTCCTTCTCCGTCGCCGACGGCGAAGTCCATGCTCTCCTTGGCGAAAACGGTGCAGGTAAATCCACACTGATAAAGGCCATTGCGGGCGCCATTGAGCCGGACAGCGGCATAATGGCATTCGATGACAGGGAATTTAAGAAAATGACTCCCGCATCCTCCCGTGAAGAGGGCGTTGCTGTCATTTATCAGGAGCTGAACCTCTGCCTTCCTCTCACTGTTGCGGAGAATATATTCCTCGGCAGACCTCAGGCCAAGCTCTATTCCCAGAAGCAGGTAAACAAGCTGGCTCAGGAAATTTTCGATGAGTACGGCTTTAACCTTAATCCCGGTGTCCCCGTCGTGTCTCTTTCTCCTGCCCAGCAGCAGCTTGTTGAGATATGCAAGGGCATCAGTAATAACGCGAAAATTATGATAATGGATGAGCCCACCTCCGCGCTTGCCACCACCGAGGTTGATCTTCTCTTCAACGTTATCCGCAAGCTTAAGAGCAAGGGCGTCACCGTCATTTACATATCCCACCGTCTCGACGAGGTTTTTGAGATCACAGATCGCATAACCGTTTTGCGTGACGGAAAGTTTGTTGCCACCATAAACACTGCCGACACTAACCGTCAGGAGCTTGTTAAGCTGATGGTAGGACGCGAGCTTGACCAGAGCCATCCCACCCGCAGCCATCCTCTTGGAGAAGTGGCTCTGGAGTGCCGCAATCTTACCGGCAACAGCGTTGAAAACATCTCCTTCAGCATCCGCAAGGGCGAAGTTCTCGGCGTGGCCGGTCTTGTCGGCTGCGGCAGAACAGAAACTGCCCAGCTTATTTGCGGCGCTGCCCATATTGAAAGCGGCGAAGTGCTGGTCAACGGAAAGAAGGTTAAAATCAAATCTCCCACTGACGCTATCGGCGCAGGCATCGGTCTTATCCCCGAGGACCGCAAGGAGCAGGGCTGCATCCTTTTCAATACCGTTCTTTTCAATACCACCCTTATCTGCAACAAGAAATACATGACCGCAGGCATTTTATCCGGCCGCAAACGCAGGGCTGTGGCTCAGGAATATAAGGATAATCTCCGAATCAAGGTTCCCAGTCTGAACCAGATGGTCATCAATCTTTCCGGCGGCAACCAGCAGAAGGTTGTTGTTGCCAAGACTATGGCAGCCGACCTTGATATTATCTTCTTCGATGAACCCACCAAGGGTATTGATGTCGGCGCGAAGCAGGAGATATATCTCCTTATGAACAAGATGGCTGCAGAAGGCAAGGCCATCATAATGATCACATCTGATATGGAAGAACTCCTTGGAATGAGCGACCGTATTCTTGTCCTTTCCGAAGGCAGAGTTGCCGGTGAGCTTACAAAAGACCGCTTCACACAAGAAAATGTACTGACGCTTGCGTCTGGTATGGAGGTAACAGCATGATTAATACCAATCAATCTTTTGGCGCACGGCTTAAAGGCGCCCTGTCCTACGCTTGGCGCGAGGGTACAGTTTATATTATTCTGGCGTTTCTTATCATTATGTTCTCAATTATTAACCCCGCTTTTCTCAGCAAGCGCAATATTTATAACCTTGTCAGCGAATCCAGCTATTATGTAATCGCCGGTATGGGTATTGCCTTCGTTATGATCGGCGGCGGGATCGACCTTTCCGTTGGCTACGAAATGGCAATGGTATCCTCCACATCCTTCCTGCTCACTCAGAAAATTCTGGAAAGCAGCGGCGGTGTGTTCACTTTCGGACATATGCTCATAATCCTTGTCTGGGGCATTGTGCTGGGTTTTGTTATGGGTCTTATAAACGGTCTCATCGTCACAAAGCTGAAGCTCTTCCCCCTCATCGTAACTATCGCCACCAGCGAGGTATTCAAGGGCGTTTGCCTTACCATTACAAACGCCAAGACCTATTCCGGTCTTCCCGAAGTTTTCCGCTCCCTCTATACCGTTAAATTCCTCGGCATGCCCATAGACGTTTATCTGGCTCTTCTCTGCGTTATTCTCGCCTGGTTTGTGCTGAACAAGACCCATTTCGGTCGCGATGTTCTGGCCGTTGGCGGCAACAGAGAGTGCGCCCGTCTCAGCGGTATCAAGGCAGACTTTATTCAGGCTATGACCTTTGCCATAACCGGCGCTGTTTTCGCTCTGGCCGCTCTTGATATGATGGCTCACCAGAACATGACTTCTGCCAACTCCGGCCCCGGCACTGAGTTCACCTGCCTCACCGCAGCCATCATCGGCGGCATCAGCTTTATGGGCGGCAAGGGCAATGTTGTGGGTCTTGTTGCCGGTATCTTCGTTATGCAGATCATCTCCACCGGAATGCAGCTTGCCGGCTGGGGTATCTATCTCCAGTACGCCGTAAAGGGTATCATTCTCCTTGGCGCTATCTCCTTTGACGCTATCAAGAACAGACCCAGACCCACTGTGCGCATCCATAATGACGAGGAGAAATTGCCCGAAGCCGAAGCTCAGGCCTGAGAGAGGTGGAACTATGGATTTTATGAAAAAACCGCCCATGGGAGGAAAGCCGCCTTTTGACGGTCCTCCTCCCGAAATGCCGGACGCGGATATAAGCGCCTATCCCAACAATCGCCTTGACCTCCGCTACGGAAACGGTCATCCCCGTCAGGTTTTTGATATTTATTATCCCGAAACCGGCGAAGGTCCCTTCCCCGTGCTGCTTCACATGCACGGCGGCGGCTTTGCTCTGGGCGACAAGCGGGATTTCCACATTCAGGAGCTTCTTGACTGCACAAAGCACGGCTACGCCTTCGCTTCATGCAACTATCGCCGCAGCGGCGACTCTCCCTTCCCCGCAGCCGTTTTGGATTGCAGACTCTTCGTGGATTATCTCCACAAAAACGCAAAGGAGCTTAATATTGACGCAGACAAAATCTGCGCCTTCGGCGGCAGCGCCGGCGGAAACCTCAGCGCTCTTTTTGCCATGAACATTGATAAGTTCTACGGTGAGGAAGCGGAGCTTGATGCCTCTGTTACCTGCGCCATCGACTGGTTCGGTCCCACCGCCTTCGAGAAGATGGACGAGCAGGCCCGTGCAAACGGAGTAAGCCTTGATGACCACAGCATGCCTTTCTCCCCCGAAAGCAAGTATATCGGAGCCCCCGTAAAGGATGCCGACCCCGCTGTTCTGGCAGCCGCAAACCCCATCACCTATATCAACGACTCCATGTGCCCTCTGCTGCTCCAGCATGGCACTATGGATGTCCTCGTTCCCAAGGGACAAAGCGACATTCTCTATGAGGCAATCATAGACAAGCTGGGCGAAGGAAGAGTCACCTATCTTCCCCTTGAAGGAGCAGGTCATGACGGTCCCGAGTTTAAGAGCGAAGAGAATCTGGCCATTATGTATGCATTTCTGGATAAGCATCTCAAGGGCATAGAGCCCCTTGTTCCTCTGGAGGAGATGCCCCTTCCCGTGAGCAGCGGCAAAGGCGCTGCCAGCATGCACTTCGGACTTGGTGATAATCTTCCTCCTATGGGCGGAATGCCCCCTATGGGTGGAATGCCTCCTATGGGTGGAATGCCTCCTATGGACGGTCCTCCGGATTTCATTCCCCCTCTGGCTCAGGAAATACTTGATGCCATTTCCGAGAAATATCTTGAAATTCCCTACTGCGACGGCTCTCCCGACCAAAAGCTGGATCTTTACCTGCCGGAAAAGCGCAGCGGCAAATGCCCTGTTATAGTTCATTTCCACGGCGGTGCCTTCCTTTTCGGCACAAAGCGCGATGACTCCGTTGAGCCGATGCTGAGAGGTCTTGACCGGGGCTACGCCGTAGTAAGTGCCGAGTACCGCAAAAGCGGCGAGGCACGCTTCCCCGCTATGGTGTATGACGCAAAAACCGTAATCCGCTGGGTTCGTGCCAATGCAGAAAAGTACGGCTTTGATACCGAGCGCATTGCAATTTGGGGTCCCTCTGCCGGCGGCTGGCTCAGCAGCTTTGTTGCCGTCACCAACGATAATCCCGCCTTTGAGGATCTCTCCATGGGCTACAGCGAGTATTCCAGCCATGTTCATGCCTGCATTGACTGGTGCGGTCCCTGTGCCGGTTTCCTCAAAATGGACGAAGCCTTCGCTCTCACCGGCGACGGAGTTGCCGACCACAATGACCCCCATTCTCCCGAAAGTATGTTCCTTGGCGCCCATATCGTGAAGGTGCCCGAGCTTTGCCGGCTTTCAAGCCCCATCGCCCATGTCAGCAAGAACACCGTGCCTTTCCTCATTGTCCACGGCGGCATTGATCAGGTGGTTCCCAAGGAGCAGTCCATCGAGTTCGCCGCTGCTATAAACGGGGCAGCAGGCGAAGGAAGGGCAACACTTCATATTGCTGAGGGAAAGCTTCACCACGGACACCCCTGGTATCATGAAAAATGGGTCAGCGATATGTGTCTTGACTTCCTCGACAAGGTTTTTATAAAATAATAAACGGGCAGGTATCATATACCTGCCTGTTTTTCAAAGGAGCGTCTGTATGGAACTTAAATTTAAGACAGAAAAAGTCACGGATAATATCACCCGCATATACGCATTCAATACGGAGCTTATGTATCTTGTTGAGGGCAGCGAGAGAGCCGTGCTTATCGACACAGGCAGCGGCTTCGGGAGCCTGAAAGCCTGCGTTGACACTCTGACTGATAAACCCCTCACCGTTCTCTGCACCCACGGGCACACTGACCATGCCCTTGGCGCAGCGGAGTTTGGGGATGTTCGCATAAGCCCTCTTGAAGAAAAGGCCTACTCCGTCCACTCCCAGTGGGATTTTCGCGCTGGCAGCGGAACCATGTGGCCCGATTTCCATAAACTGAGCCCGGAGCAGATCATCCCCGCCATGCCCTTTGAAAAAATGAAAAATCTTGCCGAAGGCGAGATTTTCCCCCTCGGCGGTATAAGCGTGGAGACCTATGCCTGCTCCGGTCACACCGAAGGCAGCCTTGTTTTTCTTATCCCCGAGGAAAGAATGCTGCTTCTTGGAGATGCCTGCAACTATATGGTGTTCCTCTTTGATGAGCTCAGCCTCCCCGTAAGCGGCTATAAAAAGGCTCTTCTGGCTCTGCTTGACAAGGTAAGGGGACGCTATGACACCGTGCTGCTAAGCCATGGCGACGGCATGGGTGTGCCGGATATGATTGAGCGTGTTATCGCCGTATGCGATGATATTCTGGAAGGCCGCAGCGAAAAGGCCCCCTTCAATTTCCTCGGCACCGAGGCTATGATGGCTCACGCTGTGGGCGAAGACAGACGCAGGCTCGACGGCGGCGTTGGAAACATTGTTTACAGCGCCCTGACACTGGGATGAGGGGGGCAACAAGATGGATCTCAAAGCAAAACCCTTTTATCTCGATGATGAGCAGCTTGCATGGGTCTTCTCCACCCTCGCTTCCATGTCCGATGAGGAAAAGGCAGGACAGCTTTTCTGTGTTATGGGCGGGGACTATTCCCCCGAAAAGCTTCTGGAAATGGTGGCAACGGGCAAGGTGGGCAGTGTGCTTTTCCGCCCTGTCAAGGACTGCGAGGGTATAAAAGCCGACTTCGCGCCCCTTGATGCGGCGGCAAAAATCCCTCTTTTGAAGGCTGCCAATCTGGAAGAAGGCGGCGCGGGCGCTATGAGCGACGGCACCCTCTTCGGCTGGCCAATGCTCTCAGCCGCAGCCAACGAGGAGAAATGCGTGGAAAACTTCGCAGCGGTTTGTGCCGAAGAGGGAAAAATGTGCGGCATAAACTGGAGCTTTTCCCCCGTATGCGACCTTGACCTGAATTACGCAAATCCCATCACCAATGTGCGCAGCTTCGGCAGCGACAGGGACAAGGTTGTTCGCTTCACCGAAAAATATGTCAGCACTATGCAAAACCGGGGCATAGCCGCCTGTGCCAAGCATTTCCCCGGAGACGGTGTGGACCACCGGGATCATCATCTGCATGTTACGGTGAACAGCCTTTCCGCCGACAAATGGTATGATACTTATGGGGCGGTTTATGAAAATCTCATCGCCAATGACCTGATGAGCGTAATGGTGGGACATATCGCCCAGCCCAATGTGGCAAGAGACGCGGACGGAGGTCTGAGCGATGCGGAGGCCTACGCTCCCGCCTCCATGAGCCCCACTCTGCTCCAGAAGGTGCTGAGAGGGGTGCTGGGCTTTAACGGCCTTATCACCTCCGATGCCACGATTATGGGCGGCTTTTGCATGCATAAGCCCCGCAGGGAGGCCGTTCCCGCCGCCATTATGGCCGGCTGCGATATGCTTGTTTTCAATACCGACTTTGAGGAGGACTACGGCTTCGTTCTCTCCGCCCTTGCCGACGGCAGATTAAGCCGCCAACGCCTTGATGAGGCTGTAGCGCGCATTCTGGCGCTGAAGGCCAAGGTATGCTTTGCCTCCCCGGCAATAGAAAAGCTGCCTGCAAAAGCTTGGCACGAGGAATGCGCAGATAAGGCCATTACCCTTGTAAAGAACAACGAGCCCGGGATTTTCCCCATTACGCCGGAGCGCTATCCCCGTATCCGGCTGATTTTCCTGGGCAAGGACGCTATCTCCGATGGCTCGGTGAAAGCCATTGTCCTCTCCACCCTTGAAAAGGAGGGCTTTGAGGTGGAGCTGTACGAGCCTATGGCGGATGAGCTCCACGGCAGCGGATGCCTAAGTCCCAACAGACTCACCCTCTATATCGCAAACTGTGAGCAGGCCAGCAACCAGACGGTCGTGCGTCTTAACTGGTGCCCCAAGCACGCTCTTGATATCCCCCGATTTTTGAATGAAGAGCCCTGCGTGTTTGTGTCCCTTGCAAATCCCTATCATTTGCAGGATGTGCCCATGATACGCACATACATAAATGCCTATACCGCCACGGAAACCACAATAAAGCTGTGCATAGAAAAGCTTATGGGACGCAGCCGGTTCAAAGGTGTGAGCCCCGTAGATCCCTTCTGCGGTCTGCCGGACGCAAGGCTTTAAGCCTTTGCGGTGGATTTAAGTAAAAAAACAAGCCTTGTCTTTCAGACAAGGCTTGTTTTTTGGCGGAGAAGGAGGGATTCGAACCCTCGAATGGTTTTTGGCCATTACACGATTTCCAATCGTGCGCGCTCGACCGGGCTACGCGACTTCTCCACGTTTTCCTTCGAACAAAATCTCCTTATTTTGTTGTCAGCTTTGCCATTATAAATGAATTTATTGTGAATGTCAAGCAGAAAATATTGAATATATC
>JAZNZR010000070.1:0-7905 GCA_045595025.1 Oscillospiraceae bacterium
TCGCCGGCTTCGACGTCGAGCTTCTCTACGAAGATAACGTCACCCTCGGCAACACGGTACTGCTTGCCACCGGTTACGATGATTGCATGCTTCATTTGGTTGCACCTGCCTTTCTTTTTGCAGACTCGCTTTTAAGGTGGAAACCACATTTCACTTAAACCTTCTCAATGCGGCCATAATAATATATCACGCAGTATTGTCAATGTCAATAGAAAAATAGCTATTTTTTCATCAAAAAACCACAATATTTGGGGGTGTTCAGCAGTTAACTGAACACCCCCATGAAACGAGTTGGTCTGTAAGCCGGGTTCTGTCTTAAACGACCATCTATCTGTGGCCTGTCGTTGCCAACAGGCTCAAGCCGCCTCCTCGGAACGGTCGGGCCAACCTATTGTTCCTCCACGGCGTTGCTCCGGATAGAGTTTACAGCGCCAACGTGTCTCCACGCGGCGAGTGGGCTCTTACCCCACTTTTCCACCCTTACCTCAAAAAGTTGAGGCGGTATATTTCTGTTGCACTTGTCCGAGGGTCACCCCTGGCGGGCGTTACCCGTTATCCTTGCCCTATGGAGCCCGGACTTTCCTCACGCAGAGCCTTTCGGCTCTTGCCCGCGGTCGTTCGGCCTACTCGCAAATGAGATTTTACTAAAGGGATGGAGTAAAGTCAATAAAAAGATTGTTTTTATATAAGTATTGAGTTATAATTAACGAATTAAAGAGGTGAATAATTTGACACTTAATGAATATGTTAACGGACTTAAAGATAAATCCATTGCTGTTATTGGCATAGGCGTAAGCAACCTTCCCCTTATCCGCCTTCTGGCAGGAGAGGGCTGCGATGTAACCGCCTGCGACAAACGCTCTGCACAGGCTCTTGGAGATGTTTTTGAAGAACTCTCCCTCCTTGGAGTAAAATTCAAGCTTGGCGAGGATTATCTTTCCGAGCTGAATTTTGATGTTATTTTCCGCACTCCCGGACTTCACCCCATGTTCCTTGACAAAGCAAAGGAGCATGGGAGTCTCGTAACCAGCGAGATGGAGGCCTTCTTTGCTCTTTGCCCCTGCAGGATAATTGCTGTTACCGGCTCAGACGGAAAGACCACCACATCTACGCTTATTTCCGAGCTTCTCAAGGCTGAGGGTTATAAGGTGCACCTCGGTGGAAATATTGGCAAGCCTTTGCTCTGTGATGTTCCTCAGATGAGTAAGGATGATGTGGCCGTTTTGGAGCTCAGCTCTTTTCAGCTTCACAGTATGAACTGTCACCCCAATGTTTCTGTTATCACCAATATTTCTCCCAATCATCTTGATGTTCACCCCTCTTATGAAGATTATCAGATTGCAAAAAAGAACATTTTTACCGGTCAGAACATACATGATCGCCTTGTTCTTAATCTCGATAACGAGATAACCGCTTCTTATGCCGATGAGGCTAACTCCTCCGTAAGCTTTTTCAGCCGCTTTAAGAATGTTGAAGCAGGCTGCTGCATCAAAGATGATGCGATATATCTCAATGGAGAGAAAATTGTAGATAAATCCGATATTCTTCTGCCCGGCGAGCATAATGTTGAGAACTATATGGCTGCAATCGCCGCAACGGATGGGCTTGTATCCGAAGACAGCATAGTTTCCGTTGCTAAAAACTTCGGCGGAGTGGAGCACAGAATTGAGCTTGTGCGAGTTCATAAGGGCGTTCGCTATTATAACGACTCCATTGCCTCTTCGCCCAGCCGTACCGTTGCCGGTCTGAAGAGTTTTAAAGAAAAGACTATTCTTATCGCCGGCGGATACGACAAAAAGATTGGATTTGAGCCTCTTGCGGAAGAGGTAATTAAAAGTGTTAAGGCGCTTTTCCTTTGCGGACATACTGCCGATAAGATAAAAAATGCCGTTGAGAGTGCTGAAGGTTATGATGCCTCTATGCTTCCCATTTATGTTTTCGATGATTTTACCGAAACTGTTCTTGCCGCTGCAGAATCTGCTTCAGAGGGCGACGTTGTCATAATGTCTCCTGCCTGTGCATCATTCGATAAGTTCAAAAATTTTGCCGAGCGCGGCAAGAGATTTAAAGAGATAATAGGAGGGCTTAACTGATATGGAGCTTGCTGATGTTATACTTGAGCTTTGCGCCGCTGCGGGTCCTGCCGGTTTTGAAGAGTCAGTCTCCCGTCTTATTGAAGATAAAATAAGACCATATGTGGATGAGGTTAAGAGAGATGTAATGGGAAATCTCATCGCCGTCAAGCGCTGCGGCAAAGATAATGCTCCCGCCGTGCTTCTTGATGCTCATATGGACGAAATCGGACTGATGGTTACAGGTTATGAAAACGGTTATCTCCGTTTCAACAGTCTGGGCGGCATTGACCCCAGAATGCTTCCTGCTGCGGAAGTTACTGTTCTTACCGAGAAGCCCATTTACGGTGTTATTGATGTTATGCCTCCCCATGCTCTTTCTTCCGGAGACATGAGTAAAGCCCTCGGCATTGATGATCTTTACATAGATATTGGAATGAGCGAGGATGAAGCCAAGGCTGCAGTTAAGGTGGGAACACCCTGCGTATATGGCTGCGGTGCATTCCGTATGGGAGAAGAATCGGTTTGCGGTAAAAGTCTTGATGACCGCAGCTGCGCTGCAATTATTATTAAGACTATGGAGGCTCTTTCCAAAAAGGAGAGCAATGTTGATATCTACTGCCTGTTTTCCGTTCAGGAGGAAATCGGACTTCGAGGTGCTGTCACCGGTGCCTTTGGTGTTGCCCCCGACTATGCCGTTATTCTTGATGTCACTTTTGGAAAAACTCCCGATGTCCCGGAGTATAAGTGCCTGAAAATGGGTGGAGGACCTGCGATTGCTGTGGGTCCTAACACCAACCGTGCTTTTACCCGTAAAATAATTGACAAGGCAGTTAGCTGCGGTATTGATTATCAGCTTGAGGTGTTACCCGGAAACAGCGGTACGAATGCCTGGGCCATTCAGACAAGCCGAATGGGCGTTGCCACAGCGATAGTTTCTTTGCCTCTTAAGTACATGCATTCTCCTGTTGAGACCTGCCTTGTTTCTGACGGAGAGAAAATTGTAAATCTGCTTTCCGAATTTCTCAGCGATGCAGGGGAGGTGCTGTAAAAATGCTTGAAACTTTGAAGACTCTTTGCTACCTTAACGGCGTATCCGGATTTGAGGACGAGGTAAGAGATTATATTCTTCATCGTGCACTTCCTTATGCCGATTCCATTAGCACCGATCCTATGGGAAATCTTTATGTTTTCAAAAAGGGAAAAGTAGTTCCTTCTCAGAAAATTATGGTTTGCGCTCATATGGATGAGGTAGGCTTTATTGTTATGGGAATTACCGATGAGGGCTACCTGCGATTTGGCTGCGTGGGCGGAATTGACCGCCGTGTGCTCATAGGTAAGAAAGTGTTTGTTGGTGAAAATAGAGTACCCGGTGTAATCGCCGTTAAAGCAATTCATCAGACTACTGCCGATGAAGAGGGCAAGGTTCCCGCTGTTGATGATCTTTATATTGATATCGGCTGTCCTGACAGGGAAAATGCTGAAAAGCTCACATTCCTTGGGGATTTCTGCTCTTTTGACAACAGCATTGTTGAGTTTGGTGATGGTTGGCTAAAGGCTAAAGCCATTGATGACAGAGTGGGCTGTGCTGCGGCACTTAAGCTTATTGAAAGCGAGCTGCCCTGCGATGTGACATTTGTATTCTCTGTTCAGGAAGAGATAGGAGCAAGAGGAGCAGGCGTTGCGGCCAACAGGCTTTGCCCCGATATCTCTCTCGTTCTTGAAGGTACAACCGCAACAGATCTTCCCGGCATAGCGGCTTCCAAACGCATTTGTACCGCAGGAAAAGGTATTGTTGTTCCTTTTATGGACGGCGGAACTGTGTATGACAAGGCTATGTATTCCGCGATTACCTCTCTTGCCGATGAAAAGGAAATCCAGTGGCAGACAAAGACCCGCATTGCAGGTGGCACAGACGGATATTCCATTCAGCGCTCTCTTGCCGGAGTTCACACTGCAGCGATCAGCTGCGCTGTAAGAAACATCCATTCTCCTGCCTGCGTTCTTAAAATTTCCGAATTTGAGGATATGTATAAGCTGTCGTATGCTTTTCTTGAAAAAATCGCGGAGGGCAAGCTTGTATTTTGATTAAATTTCAATTCCTGTCATAAAATTACCGAGGTGATTTTTGTGGCGGTATTTGGAAGACGAGCCAGTTTAAGATATATCAGAGCCGGCAAAATTAATATTATGCCGGCTTTGGTTTTATTACTTATTTTATCCGCATTTGTTTTTGGATTCAAAGCCGTTTCATATTTGCGGAGACTTACGGGCGAAATGGCCATAAGCGATGCAACGGATATGGTTACCCTTGCAGTTAACGATACTGTCAGCAAAATTATGTCCGAAGGCGACTATTCCTATGACTATTTCGTAAGCATAGAGAAAGACATAAACGGCAATGTGGCGGCCATCAGTGCAAATATGTCGCGAATTAATTCAGTGTCGGCGCAAATCCTTGCTGAGGTAGTAGAGGCAGCCGAAAACGGTATACTGAATATAAGAGTTCCCATAGGCAATCTTCTTGGTTCAAATATTCTTATGGGTAAAGGCCCTGAAGTTCCTGTTGAGGTTATTACCCTAACAAGTTCCTATATAGATATAGAAAATGAGATTGTTTCCACAGGGATAAATCAGGCAAAACACAAAATTATATTAAAAGTTGATGTTGATATTGACATACTTATTCCCTGGGATGTTCTGACAACAAGAGTTGAGAGTAATGTTCTTATTGCCGAAACGGTTATTGTCGGTGCTGTTCCGGAAACTTATGTTGATGTGGAGTGAAAATTATGACTGCTAATGAAGCAAGAGAAAAAATACTGGCTCTTAGAGCTGAGGTAGAGGAGCATTCCAGAAGGTATTATGACGAGGATGCTCCCACAATTTCCGATTTTGAGTATGATAAGCTTATCCATACTCTTATGGATCTTGAAGATGCTTTTCCTCAGTTTAGGGATGCCTCATCTCCAACCCAGAAAGTTGGAGGCAAGGTAAGCAGCCAGTTCAGCCCCGTTAAGCATCAGGTGCCTCTTGAGAGCCTGAGCGACGTGTTTTCCCATGAGGAGCTCGTTGCTTTTGGTGAGCGCGTTGAGAAGGCTCTTGACGAAATACACACATACGATGTTGAACCGAAAATTGACGGTCTCTCTATTGCTCTTGAGTATGAAAACGGAATTTTTGTCCGCGGTGCGACCAGAGGCGACGGTCAAACGGGAGAAGATGTTACAGAAAACCTTAAAACAATTCGCTCTCTTCCACAAAAGCTCATTAATGCTCCCGAAAGACTTATTGTACGCGGCGAGGTTTATATGTCAAAGGAAACCTTTGATTTCCTGAATAAGGAAAGGGAAATAAAAGGGGAGAGCCTTCTTGCAAATCCACGCAATGCAGCGGCTGGTTCACTCCGTCAGCTTGATTCAAAGGTTACTGCTTCCCGCAGACTTGACCTCATCGTATATAACATTCAGTACAGCAACCGTGAATATTCCAATCACACCGAGACCCTTGATGCCCTTAAATCCTTTGGCTTTGATGTTGTTCCCTATAGGGTTTTTGACAACATAAATGATTGTATCAGCCATATTGAGTGGATTGGTGAGAACAGAGACGCTTTCCCCTATGAAATGGACGGAGCGGTAATTAAGGTAAACGAGCTCCCACTGCGTGAAATTTTGGGTAGTACAAGCAAAGCCCCCCGATGGGCTGTCGCCTATAAATATCCTCCCGAGAAAAAGCCCAGCAAGGTTGTGGATATTGTAGTTCAGGTTGGCAGAACAGGCGTTCTTACTCCCAAAGCAGTTGTGGAGCCTGTTCGTCTGGCAGGTACTACCGTTACTAATGCAACGCTTCATAATCAGGATTTTATAGATAAGCTTGATGTTCGCGTGGGCGATACTGTCCTTGTCCAGAAAGCGGGAGAGATTATTCCCGAAGTGGTTGAGGTTGATTTTAAGCTGAGACCCGAAGGAACCGTTCCTTTCCGTCTGCCTGCTGTATGCCCCGAATGCGGTAGTCCTGTTGTTAGGGATGAGGACGGCGCTGCCATGCGCTGCACCGGAGCGGAGTGTCCTGCACAGAAGCTTCGGAATATCTGCCATTTTGCTTCCAAAGAAGCCATGGATATTGAAGGACTTGGTCCTGCAGTTGTTGAAGCGCTTGTAAACGCGCAGCTTATCAATTCTCCCGCCGATTTATATTATCTTGAGCCTCAATCTGTTGCTTCTCTTGACAGAATGGGAAAAAAGAGCGCAGAAAATCTTGTTGATGCAATCAATAATAGTAAAAATGCCGGACTCGCAAGGCTGATTTGTGCTTTTGGAATCCGTCAGGTAGGTGCAAAAGCTGCTAAAGTTCTTGCGAGACATTTTGGAAGCCTTGATAATCTGATTAATGCAAATGTACTTGAACTTTTGATGGTTCCCGATATTGGGCAGATTACAGCGGAAAATATTGTAGAATATTTTGAAAATCCCCAATCTCTTCACCAAATTGAGCTTTTGCGCTCTGCAGGAGTCAGCTTTGATAGTGATGAAGAGCTTATTGATCAACGCTTTGCAGGAATTACATTTGTGCTTACCGGCACACTTCCCAATTTCACAAGGGATGAGGCTGCCGCAATTATTGAAAAATTCGGCGGAAAGGTAAGCGGAAGCGTCAGTAAAAAAACGGGCTATGTTCTTGCAGGCGAAGCGGCGGGCAGTAAGCTTACCAAAGCTGAAAGCCTGGGAATACCCATAATTGATGAAGAACAATTTTTGAAGATGACAGAATAAAAAAGAGTCCTTAGGGACTCTTTTTTTGTTATTAAGCAAGCTTTAGCCTCATAGAGTGTACAAACACTGTTCGGAGGTACATTAATGGATAAGCTGAAACTTATGCTTCTGAGAAAGCGAAAGATAATTAGTCTTCTTTCTATGATTGTTGCTGTTATAATAATTTTTAGCGTTGTCAACAGTCCACTTGCTATCACTGCTTCAAAAACAGATAGAAAGCTGCCTGTATACTGCGTGAAGAGAGACGATAAGGCGGTTTCTCTTACATTTGATGCTGCGTGGGGCAATGAAGACACTCAGCAGCTCATAGATATTTTGGGAAAATATAATGTCAGAGCAACCTTCTTTGTAGTGGGTCAATGGGTGGATAAGTATCCTGAATCGGTCAAGGCTCTTCATGATGCAGGGCACGAGGTAATGACTCACTCCGATGACCATGCTCATTTTAATAGCCTTAGTACTGAGCAGATTGTTTCAAATATCAATAATAGCTGTGATAAGATTGAAAAAGTAACCGGCGTAAGACCCACTCTTTTCCGCTGCCCGTACGGAGAATACAATGATAATGTAATCTCTACGCTGGATTCAATGGGAATACATACAATTCAGTGGGATGTGGACAGTTTGGACTGGAAAGACCTAAGCGCCACTGATATCAATGAGAGAGTATGCAAGGCTGTTCAGAGTGGAAGTATTGTTCTTTTTCATAATGCTGCAAAACACACTCCTGAAGCCCTTCCGTCGATTATAGAGTATTTACTCGCTCAAGGCTATAAAATTGTGCCTGTAAGCGAAATTTTGCTTGAGGGTGAGTACGACATTGACCACACGGGGCGTATGTGTCCGATAAAATAAAAAAAGTCAGAAGCTTAGGCGGCCCCACATAGGGATTTACACGGTTTTGAATAAATCTTTTTCCCCGCAGCTTCCTCCGCTGATCTTGAAATACACAAAGTATTTCCGCGCTCAAGGGAGTTGCTGCAAGAAAAAATCTGATATTCAAAACTGCAAAGCACTCCAAAGAGAAAGATTTTTCTGCAAGACAATAAAAAAATCCA
>JAZNZR010000071.1:0-23418 GCA_045595025.1 Oscillospiraceae bacterium
CTATAGCTTTTTTCGTCATTATACACTATGCAGGATTATTTTGCAATTTAGCTTATTTCGTGATAATATCAAATTAGCCTGACAGATAAAATCCGAACACGCTCCGCGAGGCGGATTTTAGCGCCAGACTTCATTTCATTCTTTGGTGGGCGACAGCCCACCTGCATAATTCAATTTTGCCTGACACAAAAATCCGCTCTCTGGGAGTCAAAGATTTTTGAGGTCATATACTAATGCAGTGCAAGACGGCGGCTTGCAGAAAGGCTTTGTGCCTTTCAAAAGCCGACAACGAGGCAATGCCGACGGATATGACCTCAAAAACGGGTTCGAACTATATCTGTCAGGCTTGGAAAGGAGGCGGTGAAATGTCGCAGCTTGAAAAAGATATACGCTATCTTAAGGGCGTAGGCGAAACCAGAGCCAAGGCTCTTGCCAAACTTGGCATAAACTGCCTTCGTGACCTTATCAACCACTTCCCCAGAAGCTACGAGGACAGAAGTCAGGTTTATCCCATATACGATGCCCCCTTCGATTCTCCCGTAACCATAAAGGCAGTTGTTGCAAGAGAGCCCAGCCTCGCCCGTATTCGCCGCGGCATGGAGCTTGTAAAATTCCGCGTTGTGGATGACACCGGCTCGGTTGACATAACATTTTTCAATCAGAGCTTTCTCCGCACCCGTTTCCATGCGGGAGAGACATACCTTTTCTACGGAAAGATTAATGCCGCAGGTTCCAAGCGTACCATGGCAAATCCTGCCTTTGAGCTTGTGGACGCCGACAGCGAGGCAAGCGGAAAAATCGTACCCGTTTATTCCCTTACCAAGGGTATTTCCGGAAAAATGATGAGCGGCTATGTGAGAAATGCCCTCAATGAGCTTGGGGACGATGTTCCCGATGCTCTTCCACCCAAAATTATCAAAGAGCATAAGCTTGCTCAGGCTCGGTATGCTTATGAAAACATTCATTTCCCCGCCGATTATGGAGCCTTGGAGCTTTCCAGAAAACGCCTTATATTCGAGGAGCTATTTGTCCTCGCCTGCGCACTTTCGGGTATGCGCTCCGGCCGTCAGCTCTCCGGCGGCAAGGTGATAGACGCTTGTGATATTGAGGAGTTTTATTCTTCCCTGTCCTTCTCCCCCACATCCGCCCAGCGCCGTGCTGTTAAGGACGCGCTGGAAGATATGGCCTCCGGCAGACCTATGAACAGACTTGTTCAGGGTGATGTTGGCAGCGGCAAAACTTTGGTTGCCGCCGCCTGTATATGGAGCGTATGCCGCAGCGGCAGACAGGCTGCATTTATGGCTCCTACGGAGATACTTGCCGAGCAGCATCTGGAAACCCTTCGTTCCTTCCTTGATCCTTTCGGAATCCGCGTGGAAAAGCTCAGCGGCTCCACCACTGCCGCCAATAAAAGAAAAATTCGGGAGGCGCTGGAAAAGGGAGAAATTGATCTTATCGTAGGCACTCATGCTATTATAAGCGAAAATGTTAATTTCAAAGACCTTGCACTGGCGGTGACCGACGAGCAGCACCGTTTCGGTGTTACCCAGCGCTCCGCCCTTGCAGCCAAAACGGAAAAGCCCCATGTTCTTGTTATGTCGGCAACTCCCATTCCCCGCACCTTGGCTCTTATGATTTACGGCGATCTTGATGTCTCCGTCATTGATGAGCTTCCCCCCGGCAGGCTTAAAGTGGATACCTTCCATGTGGATGAAAGCTACCGTGCCAGACTTTACGGCTTCATCCGTAAGCAGGTTGGAGAAGGCAGGCAGGTCTTTGTTGTATGTCCCATGGTGGAGGAAAATGAGGAACTGGAGATAGAACTTAAAAGCGCCACCGAACACGCGGAGCATCTGAAAACCGTTTTCCCCGAGCTGAATGTTGCCTGCATCCACGGCAAAATGAAGGCGAAGGATAAGGACGCTGTTATGAGCGCGGTTGTTGCCGGTGAAATTGATATTCTTGTTTCCACAACGGTTATTGAGGTTGGTGTGGACGTTCCCAACGCATCTCTTATGATAATCGAAAATGCCGAGCGCTTCGGCTTAAGTCAGCTTCATCAGCTTCGCGGACGGGTAGGACGCGGAAAGCACAAAAGCTGGTGCATACTGGTCTCAGACGCAAAAACTGAGGAGAGCAAAGAGCGCCTGAAGGTTATGTGCGAAACCAATGACGGTTTCAAGATAAGCGAGCACGACCTGCGTCTTCGCGGTCCCGGCGATTTCTTCGGTTCAAGGCAGCACGGTTTGCCGGAAATGCATATTGCCGATTTGGGAGGCGATATGCGTGTTCTCCAGAGCGCTCAGGCTGCCGCACATAAGCTCCTCGCAGATGACCCGAGGCTTTCCAAGCCGGAAAATACAGCCCTCAGAATGCGAATTCAGCAGCTTTTTGAGGCAAACTCCGATATGCTTAACTGAATATGCGAGGTGAAATTAATGAGAAAATTCATTGTAATTCTTCTTATAATCGCCTTCCTTTGTTCCGGCTGCGGCAGAACAGATTTTGAACAGATCTCGAAGGCTGATTATGTTGTCATTACCTGGAATGGCGACTCAAAAGCCCGAGTAAACGGAATGACCGATGATATTCACAGCAATCTTAAAGACCTTACACTGGAAGAAGCTGAATCTACGGAAGCTGCATTATACACTCTTGAATTTTACAATTATGCCAATAAGCTTGTTTTTAGCCTCGACATAAGCGAAAGCTGCTTGCTTTCCTTTGGCGGAAAAAGCTACAAAATTATTGACGGTAGCTTCAACACAGGCTGGATAAATGCCGTTATCAATAAATCCTCCGGTCCTCCTGATTCCGTTTCCGACTGAGTCATTTGAACAGTAAACCTCCGCATATACTTGTCTGAGTATATGCGGAGGTTTAGTTATGTCCGGTTTGAAGAAGCTGCTGCAAAA
This sequence comes from Oscillospiraceae bacterium, assembly GCA_045595025.1. Lineage (GTDB taxonomy): Bacteria > Bacillota > Clostridia > Oscillospirales > Oscillospiraceae > SIG459. Next base: position 2,916 of record JAZNZR010000071.1, read on the forward strand.
CACGGTTATCCTGACTTTATCTGGAATTATCATGCGCTGCGTTGGACTGAGTTATCAGGTATGGCTGGCAGGGCGCGTAGGCTCCGACGGTATCGGCCTTTTTCAGCTTATAGCAAGCGTGAACGCTCTATGCGCAACCTTTGCCATTTCCGGAATACGCTTCACCTCAACACGCCTTGTAAGCGAGGAACTGGGCTTGGGCAGACCCCGGGGAGCTGTGGGTGCCGTTGGCTGCTGCCTTGCTTACGCATCAGTGTTCGGAGCGGCTGCTTTTGCGCTTATGTTCTTTGGTGCGGAAAAGATAGGTTTTATCTGGATAAGAGATGCGAGAACGGTTTTAAGCCTTCGCACCCTCTCTCTTTGCATGCCCTTCGTATCCCTCTCCTCAGTTTTCAGCGGATGGTTCATTGCAAACAAAAAGGTCATCCATGCCTCTGTGATACAAATACTTGAGCAGCTTATAAATATAGGCTGCGCGGTACTTTTACTTTCAAAGGTTGAAGGCGGTAATCTTGACCAATGCTGCGCCGCCATAGCAAAAAGCAATGTAATTGCAGATGCCAGCTCCTTTGCAATGAGCCTTATAACTTATCTTGCACTAAAACCCAAAGGTAAAGAGGATAACTGCGTTGCAGGCTTATCATCAAGAATGCTTAAAATTGCCCTTCCGTTGGCACTTTCCGCGTATGCAAGAGTATCCCTTACAAGCCTTGAAAACCTTCTTATTCCGCGAAAATTACGCATAAGCGGCATGAGCGCCCAGGCAGCACTATCAGGCTACGGTGTTATATGCGGTATGGTGTTTCCCGTTATTACCTTTCCGTCCTGCATACTTGCCGCCGCAGCAGAGCTCAGTATATCCGAGCTGACGGCAGCTCAGGTATCGGGTGATATGGCACGGGTGCGCTCCACGGTTAAATCACTGCTTAAAGCAACACTGTTTTTTTCTCTCGCCGTGGGGCTTTTTATGTTTTGTATGTCAGAGGAATTGGGAATTGCGGTATACAAAAGCCTTGAGGCCGGGCGCTACATAAGGATTTTTGCCCTTTTAATCCCCATAATGTATATGGATATCGTGACGGACGGCTGTTTAAAGGGGCTTGGACAGATGCTTCATTCAATGCTCTTCAATGTTTGCGAGGCCGCCCTCGGAGTGCTGTTTGTTGTCATTTTAATCCCACGCTACGCGCTGGGCGGCTATATCTTTATTTTGTTCTTCTGCGAATGTTTCAATTTCTGCCTGAGCATGAGCAGGCTCATGATGGTTTGCAGAAAAAAATAGCCAAAAAATCGGCACCGCATTGCTGCAGTGCCGATTTTGTGTTTATGTTATGTAAACTTATGCCTGGGGCTTGATCATGATGGTCATCATCTGAGCAGACTCGATGCCGGTGTTCAGGCAGCCGCGCTTGGTGCCCTTGCCGAAATGAACGGAGTCGCCAGCCTTGAGGACATACTTGGTCTCTACATCAGCATCGTCAAAAAGGGTGACGGTCATTTCGCCGGAGATGATGTAGTAAATCATTTCGAAGTTTGCGGGAGCAACATCAGCGCCGCCGCCGGGGAGGAAATGAGAAAGGCCGTGAACGATGGAGCCGCCGTTGACCTCTGCGGGGTTGTGCAGACGGGTGGTGCGGACGTCGAAATGGCCGGGAGCTTCGTACTTAACAGCTTCGTTAGCGCGGGTTACTTTGTAAGACATGGAATAACTTCCTTTCAAAATTTTTATTTGGAACAAGTTGATTTTAACACGTTTTTTTCCATAATTCAAGCCGGGATTTGCCCTATTCCGGTGCTTTTCAGCTATTTTTTACATGCCCATCCCTGCCTTATTATTGAACTGACCACAAAAGCTTGATATAATATATTTATACAAACACAATTTAGGAGCTTTTGATATGATTCTCATTGTTTGTGTGGACGACATAATGGGCATGGCCTTCAACCGCCGCCGCCAAAGCCGAGACAGTCTCCTCTGCGCCGATATTGCCGCAGAGGCCAAGGGCGCAGCTATTTGGATGGATGAGCGCTCCGCCCCCCTCTTTAAGGATACCGAAGCAAATATTCACACCGAAGGGGGCTTTGAGTCCAAAGCAGGTGTGGGAGAATACTGCTTTCTGGAGTTTAGCTCACCTGCCGCGCTTGAGCACAAAGCCGAGAAAATTATACTTTATCGCTGGAACCGTAGATATCAGTCCGACCTTAAATTTGACATCGATTTAGGCCGCTGGCAGCTGGAATCAAGCACAGACTTCCCCGGCTCATCCCACAAAAACATCACCAAGGAGGTGTATACCCATGAGTAAGAAAAAGCAAAGTAAGATACTTAAGGCCCTGCTGCCTCTTCTTCTGTTAATTGTGGTTTACATAATAGTTCAACATCAGTTCCCTGACGCTCAGCAGGAGCCAAGCTCTCCCGCCGCCATTGTTGACCTTGACTCAATTCCGGAATTTTCCGGAGAGGCCTACTGCGTCATTAACGGAAATGAGCCCTCCTTCGCTGAGGATGAGATTACCACCGAGGCCTATGAGTATTTCAGCGAGCTGGACTATCTTGGACGCTGCGGTGTTACCATGGCCTGTGTTGGTCAGGAGCTTATGCCCACTGAGGCCAGAGAGAGCATAAGCCATGTGAAGCCTTCCGGCTGGGTGAATGTCCCCTACTCCTTTGTTGACGGAGAATACCTTTATAACCGCTGCCACCTCATTGGATTCCAGCTTACCGGAGAAAATGCAAACGAGCAAAATCTTATAACCGGAACACGTTATGTAAACGTAGAAGGTATGCTTCCCTTTGAAAATATGGTTGCAGACTATGTTAAGGAAACCGGAAACCATGTTCTCTACCGTGTAAGCCCAATTTTCACCGGTGACGAGCTTGTTGCGCGAGGCGTGCAGATGGAAGCTTACAGTGTTGAGGATGAGGGTGACGGCATATGCTTCAATGTATACTGCTATAATGTTCAGCCCGGAGTTATAATTGATTACGCCACCGGAGAAAGCCGTCTGGACGAAAACACCTTTGCGGAAGATGAAGCTCAGGACTTCGTTTTGAATACAAATTCAAAGAAATTCCATCTTCCCTCCTGCCCCGGCGCAAACAGCATGAGCGATAAAAACCGCCAGGAATATAGCGGCAGCCGACAGCTGCTTCTGGCTCAGGGCTTTGAACCCTGCAGTCAGTGCCAGCCTTAAATTTAAGAAAATAAAAATCCCGGAGCCTTTCGGTTCCGGGATTATTTTAGGTTTTAGTCTTTTTTCTTAATCTTGTTCAGTTTGGCGTTGAGCTCAAGGAGATCTTCCTTGGTGAATTTGGCATCCATCATTCCGCCCATAAGGGTGAGCAGACGAAGAACGGTGAAGCCATTCATCATGCTCATCATATCGGGAGTGATGTCGAAGCCCATGGCCTTCATTCCGCCGCCTTCGCCCTTGTTGCCTCCCAGCATTTTGCCCATGAGGCCCATAAAGAGCATCTTGCCGCGCATAGTGGCAATCACATCGCCCATCTTATCGTTGAGGGAGAAGTAGCCTTCGGGAGCATCGATATCAAACCAGTTGAGAATTGCGCCCTTCTCTACGAGACGATAGCTCTCATTGAAGGTTTCAACCTTGTTGATAACGCTTTCGTCGCGGCATTCACCTGCAACAGCCTCCAGCTTGGAGGTGCCAACATTGGGAACATCGAAATAGAAGAAATGGTCGGGAGCGGTCTTCTTGCCAAGGCTCTCGCCGTTGACAAAAAGTTCAACCTCGCTCTGGTTGGAATAAACGGTAACCTTGGTTACATCCTCAACGCGGTCAACATAGCGCTTTCCGCAGAGGTGTACAAAGGGCTCGTCGCTGAGCCATGCCTTGTAAGCATAGAAGCTATCCTTCTTATACTTACGGTCGAAGGTTACAAGACCCTTGTGGTTCTGTCCGTTCTCGCCGCCTTCGTTACGGGCATCGGCACCAAAGTCGAACATATTCCAGACATGGGTTGCCCACATATACTTGCGGGTGAACAGCTGCTTGATGAGTTCTTCATGATAATATGCCTGATATTCTTCGGTATAGTCGCCCTGCATGGGGTTGGAGGTATGCCAGTTGAGAGCCTCGCAGCCATACTCGGAGCAGCCGATGGGAATAGAGGGATGCATTGCATGGAACTTATCAAACCAGGGGCCGTTCATGGAAGTTTCGCCGCCATACCAGCCGAAGTAGTGGTTATAGGAAACTACATCGGGAATCTGGAGGTAAGGATCATTCATCTTGCACATGGAAACCGCTGCAATGGTGGTAAGACGGGTCTTATCCATCTCGTGGCAGAGGTCATTGAGGATGCGATGGTTTTCGAGGAGGTCATCATCGGAGCCGCCGATAGAGATCTCGTTGCTGAGACCCCAGACAACGATGGAGGGATGGTTATAGTTCTGAACAATGAGTTCGGTCATCTGGCTGATGGTGTTCTCGCGTCCGGTGGGCATATGCTTGGAGATATAGGGAATTTCTGCCCAGATAACAAGACCGCGCTCATCGCAGAGATCATAGAAATACTGGTCGTGCTGATAGTGAGCCAGACGGATGGTGGTGCATCCCACTTCGCAGATGAGGTCAATGTCCTCTTCGTGATGTTCAGGAAGCAGAGCGTTACCTACGCCCCAGCGGTCCTGATGACGGCTAACGCCCCGGAGAGGATATTCCTCGCCGTTGAGGATGAAGCCTCTGTCGGGATCGATTTCAAAGCTGCGGCAGCCGAAACGGGTGGAAACGCTGTCGATAACCTCGCCGCCCTCGAGAAGCTCTACGGTTGCGGTGTAGAGATAAGGATCCTTGCGTCCGTTCCAGAGGTGGACATTGGGAATCTCAATAACTGCCTTTGTATCGGTGGATTCTGCAGTGTACTTGGTGCAGCCGCAGCGGGAAGAAACAGTGTAGCGGAGGGACTGACCCAGCTTGCCGTTGGTGACAAATGCCTCGATGCTGACCTTGGCATCGCAGCCGGAGATTTCGGGAGTGACCATGAGACCGGGACCACCGTAGTAATCCAGATCAAAGTGGCTCTCGGGAACGCAGATAAGGTTTACATCACGGTACATACCGCCATAGAAGGTGAAGTCTGCCATCTGGGGATAAACTCTGTCGTTAGGAGCGTTATCCACAGCAACAACCAGAAGGTTCTGCTCTGCCATAGCCTCGGTGAGGTCTACGCGCCAGGTGGAATAGCCGCCGTCATGATGGGCAATGGCCTTGCCGTTGAGGTAGAGGTCAGCGGAGGAATTGGTGCCGCGAAGCTCAATATAATAGCGCTCTGCTTTGGGCAGTTCGCTCTTCATAAAGCTCTTTGCATACCAAGCTGTGCCTCTCCAATAATCGTTATCGCCATCCTGTCCGTCAATTGCGTTCCAGCAATGGGGAATATTGACAATATTCCAATCGGAAGGAAGAGCGGAGGGAACAGAGCTGTTCTGCTTGGTAAAGGACCATTTTCTGTTGAAATTGATTACAGTTCTCAAAATAATATTCTCCTTTTTTGAGTGAAAAAAGGGGGCGTATAAGGTTTGCCACACGCCCCCGGACTTATTGGATAATTATCAGATTTATCTGCCGTGCTTTTCCTTCAGAGCGGCAACGTTGGCGTCAACCTGCTTCTTGTGGAGAGGATACCAGAACCACAGAACAGCTGCAAGAAGAACAAGTCCGATTGCGGGAACAACGTTGGAAATGGTGAAGATGCCGTCCTTAACCGCCTGAGTCTGTGCAACTCCCTGAGTGAGGGCAAGCTCGTTATATTTAATGGCATCAAGGAGCCATCCGGAAACGCCGGAGGCAAGAGCCTGACCGCACTTACGGGCGAAGGAATACATTGCATACACACTGCCGTCTTCACGCTTGCCGTTTTTCAGCTCGGAATAATCGATAACGTCGGTGATGAGTGCCCAGCAGACCATAGAGAACACTCCGAGGAAGAGCCAGAAAAGGGCCATCATTATCATATAGACATAGACAGCAATTCCGGAAGTTGCGGGGTTTTTATAGATTATGGGAATGATAATCCATGTGATAACGCAGATAACGGCACCAACAACAGAGGTAACAGCGCTGACCTCGGCCTTACCGAACTTATTAGTAAGGGGCTTTGCCACAGCAGCAGCAATAAACATACCGACCATCATAACCATAGAGCCAACGCTCTGAAGCTTTGCAGCATTGAAATAGTCGGGGTAAACGTATGCTACCATATTCTGCATGGTAAGCTGAGCAAGAAGCATAACAAGAGAAGCCACGATGATGGAAATAAGAGCACGGTTACTGAATGCACTCTTAAGCATCTGACCGACGGAAACATTGTTTTCCCGAGTGCCCTCTTCGGGAACAATGCGTTCAGTTGTCATCTTGTAGCAAAGGATATAGCAAATAATTGCAAGTATGGAGAATACACCGGCTGCAATGGCGGTTTTGCTGCCGTTGATAACGTCCTGAGTGGTACCGTCTGCCAGGGGGATCTTGTCATAAGCAATAAGGGGCAGACCAACACCGATAAATATACCTGCAAGAGTTCCGCCGATAGTGCGGAAGGTGGAGAGGCTCTGGCGGTCACCGGGCTCGGAAGAAACAGCAGAAGCCATAGAACCGTAGGGAATGTTTATACCGGTATAGCAGAAAGAGCCCCAAAGAAGATAGGTAACTATGAGCCAGCCAACTCTTGCACCGTAAGACCAGCTGCTTGCAATACCGGAGCTGAGACCGGGGGCATACATAAGGAAGGAGGCTATGGCCACAGGCACGCACATACGCAAAAGCCAGGGTTTGAACTTACCTGCGGCAGTAACACGGCTGCGGTCACAGATACGTCCCATGGTAACGTCGGTAACGGCGTCAACAAAACGGGCAATCATCATAAGTGTACCGACAAGTGCGGCAGAAACACCCATAACATCGGTGTAGAACTTCATCAGGATCATGGTGGACAAAATGAAGGTGAAGTCATTGCCGAAGTCACCGAACATATAGCCCAGCTTGTCCCTGAAACCAAAGGGACGGACGGATTTGTTGTTCATTTTAACATCTCATTCCTTTCAATTGTTGGCTTCTGTATCCAGAATTACCACAGCAAATATTTTATGACAATCTATCCAAAATTGATAGAATAATTTTTGTCTGCTTTAGCAATTTTTTTGTTCACGCTTGCACTTTCGCAAAATTTATACGATAATATACAAAAATTAGACCGTTAAATTTTCTACCTTCTATTATGCGAAAGACTGCCGCCAATATTAAAAAGGGAGACTTGGAAAATGCTTACATATGAAGCTGAGCTGAACATATTCCGCAGCATATTATCCCAGTTCAGTCTGAAGATCACGATCCTGCCAACAAGGGAGGATGTGATAATGAAAACAGACCTTGGACTGCGCAGTAAAATTTTTGGTTCCAGGCTTCCTAAAACCATAGAGGATCGTATGCGTGAGAACATCCAAGAGAGGATTATTTACAGGGTAACCGATGAGTTTTCCTGCTCCTTTGCCCTTATGCTCCTACCCGAATTTGATGAGACTACAGTTTTGGTGGTTGGCCCGTATCTCAGGGAGGAGAAGGATCAGATATGGATAGACCGCTTTATTGAGGAAAACGGCATAAACAGGCAATGGACCCCTATTCTGGAAAATCACTTTCGCAGCGTGCCGTATATGCCAAATGAGAGAATCATTTCTGCCGCACTAAACAGTCTTGCAGAGCGCATATGGGGACTGCATCAGTTCACAGCAGAAGAGATAATAAGCGGAATTCCAGAAAGCTTTATACCTCTTGCTTCGCCTCCGGACACTCAGGTGCAGGAGAACATTCTCTCTACCATCCGCAGAATTGAGCAGCAATATTATTCCGAAAACCAGTTCATAGAGGCCATTTCTCAAGGGCGCACTCACAGAGCAAGCATTATGCTCTCCAACTTCACAAGAGCAGCCCTTGAAAACCGCACCACTCCCCTGCGAAATATCAAGAACTATTCCATTATTCTCAACACTCTTATGCGAAAAGCTGTGGAAAAGGGCGGAGTCCATCCTATTCATATAGACCGTCTTTCTTCTGAGTTTGCCCGAAAAATTGAAAATGCTGCAGTATTGGATGAGTTTATGAATCTCTGGCAGGATATGGCAAAAAAATATTGCCTGTTGGTAAAAAACCATGCCACATCAAATTATTCTCAGCTGGTACGGTACATAATCGCCCGAATAGACTTTGACCTAACCGCAGACTTGAGCCTAAAGGCCAACGCCGAAGCCCTCAATGTAAATGCCAGCTACCTTTCAAGCCTGTTCAAAAAGGAAACCGGCAAAACGCTCACAGATTATGTCAACCAGAAGCGGATTGAACACGCCGTGTATCTTCTTGGCTCTACTGACCTTCCGATTTCAGTTGTAGGTCAGCGCTGCGGCATACAGGACGACAACTATTTTACAAAAATATTCAAAAAATACACTTCGATAACCCCCAAGCAGTACCGCCAGCAAAAAAGCGGTTTTGCAAAGGTGAAGTAATTCTGACTACATCATAAAAGCCCGTGTATCCGGAAGAATACACGGGCTTTTAACATTATCAATAATTCAGCGATCCTTAAGTTCCTTTCCATAGTCGTTTTTTGGAGAGTGTCCAAAACGGGCTCGGTAGGCACGGAAGAAGGATGAATAGTCCGAAAAGCCGCAGGCCAGGCAGGCCTCGGAAGCATTTACTCCCCTTTGAAGCATCGCCTGAGCGGCAAGGAGGCGTTTTATAGTTACATATTCCCAGAGGGGAGAGCCTGTTGCCTGGCGGAACACGCGGCTTATCTGGCTTCGGCTTCTGAAAAATGCATCGGCAATGGACTGGAGGGAGATATCCTCAAACAAATGCTCGTTAACAAAGGCAACAAGCTGGCTTTGGAAGCTATCCTCACTTCCGTCCAGATTACCTTGCTTTTCAAACACTGCACTCAGCACCGTAAGGAACATAAGAAGACGGCACATAAGATTCAGCTTAACATCCCCTATTCCCTCAAAGCCGAAACCTTCAAAGGCTGCCCGCAGCCGGCTGTCTCCGCTCTCATCTGTCCGATAAAGATTGCGCTGTCCCAAGGGGCGGTCAAGGAAGGGTCTGAGAAAGCGCTCATTTTGTGGAACCGCCGCCAGAACAGCAGGAGAGAAATGGATTGCAATGCGTTCATAGGGCTCATCTTCTTTAATCTCAATCATATGGGTTTCAGCAGATCGCATTATCAATATATCCCCCGGATGAAGCTCATATTTGCTTCCTTCAACCAGATAGCTGCATTTACCCGAAAGAAGATAGAAAACCTCCATCCACTCGTGGGCATGCATCTGAAAATTTTCCGCTTTGGGGTGCTCATCAACAGTATGATGACTGTAAATTTCCTGATCCCGGTATGTAAAAATGTGAGCCAATTTATCCACTCCTCTTCCCTTTTTCTACCACACTAACACAACATGCTTTTATTTGCAATGTTTTTTGGTAAAATTTGCAATTCCATTGTATTTTGTCTTATTGTAAAATATTTTCAAATACTTTAGTTAAGAATAAACAAATAAAAATAAGTACGGAAAGGAACATCAGTGTCATGGAACTTAATCTCCGCTCCTCTTACCGCTATGCAATTGCCTGCCCCACCAGTATGGGTGTCCGCATCACTCCCGAAAACCGCATGGCTGTTCACAACAGCGACCGTTTCATTCTTCAGGCAACAAGCGCCGAGAGCAATGTTCTCAATGTAACCTCTTCTCTTGGAAATGAGTGCCTTGTTCTGACTAAGTTCGTCAAGGGAAGCCCCATTGCTGATTTTATCAAGAGCCAGCTCCGTGCACGCAATATCCGCTATGAAGGCATTGATGTGGACCAGGGTGGTCCCTGGGGTTACCGCCACCAGTTCAATATTGCCGACTCCGGCTTCGGCAGCCGCGCCCCCCGCGTATGGAATGACCGCGCAGGCGAAGTTGGCCGCTCCCTCTCCGCAGACGAATTCGATATCGAGCGCATTTTCGGCACCGAAGGTGTTGCAATGCTCCATATTTCCGGCCTTATCGCCGCAATGAGCGAGGATACCACCCGTTTCTGCCTTGATATGGCAAAGGCCGCCAAGGCTCACGGCACTCTCGTTTCCTTCGACCTTAACTATCGCGCCACCTTCTGGAAGGGCCGCGAGGATGAGCTTGCAAAAGCTTTCCATGAAATTGCTTCCGTTGCCGATGTTCTTGTAGGCAACGAAGAGGATTTCCAGCTCTGCCTCGGCTTCAAGGGTCCCGAAGCAGGCGGCAAGGATCTCAGCTCCAAGATCGAGTCCTTTAAGGCTATGATCGCTCAGGTTAAGGAGAAGTATTCCAACGCAAAGGTATTTGCAACCACTCTCCGTCAGGTTATTTCCGCAAACGAGCATCTTTGGGGCTGCCTGCTTCTGGCTGATAACCAGTGGAGCGTTATTGAGCCCAGACCCATTCAGGTTATGGACCGCATCGGCGGCGGCGACGGTTTCACCGGAGGTCTGCTCCACGGTCTTATTTCCGGTTGGGACGGAGAAAAGGCTCTTCAGTTTGGCTGGGCAAGCGGTGTTCTGGCTGCCAGCAGCCTCAAGGACTATGCAGAGCCTGCCGACGAAAAGCAGGTTTGGGATATTTACGCCGGCTACGCCCGCGTTCAGAGATAAGCTAGGAGGCACTTAACTATGAAAAAAGCAGATATCGGCCTTGTCGGCCTTGCTGTTATGGGTGAAAACCTTGTTATGAATATGGAAAGCAAGGGCTTCACCGTTGCAGTTTATAACAGAACCACCGAAAAAGTACGTTCCTTCATTGAGGGTCGTGCGGCAGGCAAGAACATCATCGGCTGCTACAGCATTGATGAGCTTGTTGCAAATCTGGAAAGACCCAGAAAAGTATTCATGATGGTCAAGGCCGGACAGGCTGTTGACTCCCTCATCGACCAGCTCATTCCCTATCTTGAAGAAGGCGACATTCTCATTGACGGCGGCAACAGCCACTTCCCCGACTCCATCCGCCGCACCCAGTATGTTGAGAGCAAGGGTCTCCTCTATGTTGGCTGCGGTGTTTCCGGCGGCGAAGAGGGCGCTCTCAACGGTCCTTCCATGATGCCCGGCGGCTCTCCCGCTGCATGGCAGTATGTCAAGCCCATTTTCCAGGGTATCTGCGCCAAGGTTGAAGACGGCACCCCCTGCTGCGACTGGGTTGGTGAAAACGGCGCAGGTCACTTTGTCAAGATGGTTCACAACGGAATCGAATACGGCGATATGCAGCTTATCTGCGAAGCTTACCAGCTTATGCGCGACGGTCTCGGAATGAGCGCCGAGGAGATGCACGATGTATTTGCCCACTGGAACGAAACCGAGCTTGACAGCTACCTCATCGAGATCACCCGCGACATTCTCGGCTACAGGGATGAAAAGGGCGAGACCACCGTTGAGCACATTCTTGATACCGCAGGTCAGAAGGGCACCGGCAAATGGACCGCCGTTGCCGCTCTTGACGAGGGCATCCCCCTCACTCTTATCGGCGAGGCTGTTTTTGCACGCTGCCTTTCCGCAGTTAAAGATGAGCGCGTTAAGGCCTCCAAGCTCTTTACAAAGGACATTCCCGCCTTTGAAGGCGACAAGGCTGCTTTCATTGAGTGTATCCGCAAGGCACTTTACGCAAGCAAGATCATTTCCTACGCACAGGGCTACTCCCTTATGCGCAGCGCAGCCAAGACCTACGGCTGGAACCTGAACTATGGCGGCATTGCACTTATGTGGCGCGGCGGCTGCATCATTCGCAGCGTCTTCCTCGGCAAAATCAAGGAAGCATACGACAAGAACACCGAGCTTGAAAATCTCCTTATGGATGATTACTTTGCAGAGACTATCAAGGCTCTTGTTCCTGCATGGCGCGAGGTTGTTGCATACGCAGTAAAATCCGGCATCCCCATGCCCGCATTCTCCAGCGCTCTCAGCTACTTCGACGGCTACACCACCGCTGCCCTTCCTGCAAACCTGCTTCAGGCTCAGCGCGACTATTTCGGCGCTCACACCTACGAGCGTCTTGACGCTCCCAGAGGCCAGTTCTTCCATACCAACTGGACCGGTCACGGCGGAAGCACAAGCGCAGGTACCTACAATGCCTGATTACCGCATAATCGCTCTCGATCTTGACGGAACTCTCCTCAACTCAAACAAAGAGCTCACCGAGCGTTCCCGTGCTGTTCTCGAGAAGGCCGCTGCTGAGGGAATTGAAATTGTCCCTACCACCGGACGATTTTATGACGGCATGCCCGAAGCCATAAGACAGCTGCCCTTTATTCGGTATTTTATCGCCATGAACGGCGCTGAAGTCCGTGATCTTCAGACTGGTGAGCTTATATATGCCGCTGAAATGCCATGGCAGCAGTGCGTTGAAATTATGACCGAGTTCGACAGTCTGCCCTTTATTTATGACTGTTACATGAATTCCGCCGGATGGATGTCAGGAGAGTTTATGGACCGCGTTGACAGCGTAATCGATTCTCCTCATTTCCGCGCCCTTGTTCACCGCACACGCAACCGAGTTCCCGAGTTGAAGGCCTTTCTTAGAAATCGCGGTCAGGATGTTCAGAAAATATCCTGTTTCACAAGAGATGAGCCTCTGCGCCTTGAAATGCTTTCCACCCTGGCTCAGCGCTATGAAAACATCATTGTTTCCTCTTCTGTTGACCAGAATATAGAGATCAATCATATAAATGCCAATAAGGGCGCCGCTCTTCAGGCTTTGGCAAAACACCTCAGCATTCCCCTTTCTTCCACCATGAGCTTCGGCGACGGACTTAACGACCTGAGTATGCTCCGTGATGCCGGTCTCGGTATTGCAATGGCAAACGCCTGTCCCGAGGCCAAGGCCTGCGCAAAGGCCCTCGCCGCCTCCTGCGATGAAGACGGCGTTGCAAAGGCAATCGAAAAATACTGTTTCAACATTAACTGATAAAGGATGGTTAAAGACATGACTATTACTCCCAATCCCGTTCTCTCCGGCAAGGTTGCTGTTATCACCGGCGCAGGCGGCGTGCTCTGCGGTATGTTCGCCATCGCTCTCGGCAAGGCCGGCTGCAAGGTTGCCGTTCTCGACCGCAACGCTGAAGGTGCCGAGGCAATAGCCAAGGCTATTCGCGACGACGGCGGTATCGCCGAGGCATTTGTCTGCGATGTTCTCAGCAAAGAAGCTATGGAAAAATGCCATCAGGAAGTTCTCGCAAAGCTGGGCAAGTGCGACTATCTCATCAACGGCGCAGGCGGCAATAATCCCCGCGCTCAGACCGATAAGGAATATTTTGAAATCGGCGACATTGATGCAGACACCAAGAGCTTCTTCGATCTGGACCAGAGCGGCGTTGAGTTCGTGTTTAACCTCAACTTCATCGGCACTCTTATTCCCACTCAGGCTTTTGCCAAGGATATGATCGGACGCAGCGGCTGCTCCGTCATCAACATCAGCTCCATGAATGCATACACTCCCCTCACCAAGATTCCCGCCTACTCCGGCGCAAAGGCAGCTGTTTCCAACTTCACTCAGTGGCTGGCTGTTCACTTCAGCCGTGTTGGTATCCGCGTAAACGGTATTGCTCCCGGCTTCTTTGCCACCAAGCAGAATGCCGCTCTTCTCTTCAATCCCGACGGCAGCCCCACCGCACGCACCGGCAAGATTCTTGCCGCAACTCCCATGGGACGCTTCGGTGAGCCCGAGGAGCTTCTCGGCACTCTCCAGTTCCTCCTCGACGACAGCGCTTCCGGCTTCATCACCGGTGTTGTTGTTCCCGTTGACGGCGGCTTCTCCGCTTATTCCGGCGTATAATCCAAATAAATAAGGGACGGTTATGCCGTCCCTTTTTCCCATAAAGGAGTTTATATTAATATGGAAATTTTTCTTAAAGCAAAAACCGATGAGGGTCTTTCTCCCGAGGAAATAAAGGATGCTCTTCTCCTTTCCCTTGAAGGCAAAAAGCTTGAAAATGTTCTGATTATTCCCCCTGATTTCACCCGCTTCCATTCCAACGCCGGCTATATCAGCAATGTTTATTATCATGCTCTTACTGATATGGGCTGCAATGTTGATATTCTTCCCGCTCTGGGTACTCATGTCCCCGTTACCGAAGAGGAAGCTTCCATTATGTTCGGCGACATACCCTATGAGCATTTTATTCCCCATAACTGGCGCAAGGATGTTGTTAAAATCGGCGAGGTTCCCTCTGAATATCTGGATGAGATTACCGAGGGGCTCTGGCATGACAGCGTCAGCGTTGAGATTAACCGCCTTGTTATGGACGAAAAATACGACCTTATTATATCCCCCGGTCAGGTTGTTCCCCACGAGGTTATCGGTATGGCCAACCACTCCAAGAACCTCTTTGTAGGCGTTGGCGGCAGCGATATGATAAACTCCAGCCATATGGTGGGTGCTGTTTACGGAATGGAGCGCATGATGGGTCGTGACCATACCCCCGTGCGGAAGGTATTCGACTATGCCCTTGAGCATTTCCTCAAGGACAGACCCGTTATTTTTGCCCTTACTGTCTGCACAGCTCCCGGTGGAAAAATCCGCACCCACGGACTTTTCATCAGCGAAAAGCGCAGCGCTCTTGAAAAAGCTATTGAGCTTGCTCAGGAAAAGAACATTGACTTTGTTGAGACGGGCATTAAAAAATGCGTGGTATATCTCACTCCCGATGAATTTAAGAGCACCTGGCTTGGAAACAAGAGCATCTACCGCACCAGAATGGCTATCGCTGACGGCGGCGAACTTATAGTTCTCGCTCCCGGAGTTGAGCGTTTCGGTGAAGACCCTATCGTGGACAAGCTTATCCGCAAATACGGTTACCGTGGCCGCATCAACACTCTTCAGCAGTTTGAAAAGAGCGAAAATCAGGATCTTCGCGACAATATGGGCGCTGCTGCCCATCTTATCCACGGCTCCAGCGACGGACGCTTCTCCATTACCTATGCCGTTAAGAATATCAGCAAAGAGGAGATCGAAGGCGTTGGCTTTATCCCTGCCGACTATGACGAAATGGCAAAGCGCTACGATCCCGAAAAGCTCGGCTACGGCTACAACACCCTCCCCGATGGCGAGGAAGTTTACTTTATTCCCAATCCCGCTCTGGGTCTTTGGATTAACAAGGAGAAATTTTAATGAAACAGTTTATGGATAAGGATTTTCTCCTTAGCACCGAAACCGCCAGAGAACTTTTCCACGGCTATGCCGAGGATTGCCCCATTATCGACTACCACAATCACCTGCCTCCCAAGGATATATATGAGCGCAGGAGATACGAAAATCTTACCCAGCTTTGGCTTGAGGCCGACCATTACAAATGGCGCTGCATGAGAGTTTGCGGTGTTGATGAATATTACATCACCGGCGCTGCGGGAGAATACGAAAAATTCCTTCGCTTTGCCGAGATAATGCCCAGACTTATCGGCTCTCCCGTTTACCACTGGGCTCATCTGGAGCTTCAGAGATATTTCGGAATATATGAGCCCATTACCGCCGCAAGTGCGGAGGAAATTTGGAATAAGACAAGCGCAATTCTTGCCGGCAACGGTTTTGACGCTGCAAGTCTGCTTGAAAAGATGCAGGTAAAGGCTATTTGCACCACCGACGATCCTGCCGACAGCCTTGAATGGCATCTGAAGCTTAAAGAGGATGATTCTCTTTCATTCGTAACCCTCCCCTCCTTCCGTCCCGACCGCTTCCTTCATATTGACCAGAGCGCCTTCGCTCCCGCATGCAAGGCTCTCGGGGAAAAATACGGAGAAATTAAGGATTGGGACAGTCTCCGCCATGCGCTGAGCGCTTCTCTTGACTTTTTCCAGAACGCGCTTTGCCGTGTAACCGACCACGGTTTTACCCGTTTCCGCTACGCAAGAGGCAGCTGCGAAGCCATTGTTGAAAAAGCTCTGAAAGGCGAAAAGCTCAGCGAAGATGAGATCAGCATCTATCAGGGCGAGCTTCTCCACTTCCTTGGAAAGGAGTATGCCCGCAGAGATCTTGTGATGCAGCTGCATCTCGGCCCTGTACGCAACAACTCTCCCCTCCTGATGAAGGGCTTTGGCCCCGATGCCGGAGGCGACAGTATTGGTGCAGCCACCGATCCTTTCCTCCTATCTGCCTTCCTCAGTGATCTCGAAGGCGAGAACGCCCTTCCGAAAACCATTCTCTATAATCTCCATCCCTCCGACAGCGCTATGCTCTCCACTATGGCAGTCAACTTCTGCGCAAACGGAGCAAAAGTGCAGTACGGTGCAGCCTGGTGGCTCCTTGACCATATCCGCGGCATAAGCGAGCAGCTTGACCAGCTGATGGAGACCGGTCTTATATCCGGCAGCGTCGGTATGCTTACCGACTCCCGCTCTTTCACAAGCTTCACCCGTCATGAGTACTTCCGCAGAATTCTCTGCGAAAAACTCGGTCAGAAGGTTGATAACGGGGAATATCCCAATGACATTCCCTTCCTCGGCGAAATAGTGAAAGATATCTGCTGGAGAAATGCGAAAAACTATTTCGGCATTTAAGTGCAAAAGGACTGACAGAAATTTCTGTCAGTCCTTTTTATTTATTCAGATGATAATCAATCTTCCGGAGCAGTTATCCATCCGGACAAGCGGTTATAATACATGGCAGTTGCGATTGTTCTGTAAGGAGTTACGAAAGCGCTAATAAGTATAGAACCGGCTATGGCTATAATGGGAGAAGCTCCTGCAAGCAGAGCGGGAACGCTTGCCAGAAACTCCCAACCGATAAAGCTTAAATCCAGAACAAACAGCTTTCCCTTATAGCCCGCGGTTAATTCCTTGCTTTCTCTTATACACTGCAAAACGCCTTTGGAAGGAGTATCAAGAAGGATATAAGGTGCAAAAGAATAGCGGTATGCGGCAATGATACCGGGAACAACCAAAAGCATACTCCATAGTATAATAAAAAGACCCGTCATAAAGCTGAGAGCAACTGCTTTTTTGAAAAAAGAGAACACATCAAATATATCTCCGATACCGGCATCCTGCTTGCGGCTTACTCTCATGCAGTAGCCCTGGAAACCAATTGTCAAAACTGCAGACATTAGGGCTATCGCTACCAGAATCAAGGAGCCGCCAAAGCTTAGCTCGGGTGGAACAAAACTTACACCCTGAGACATATCTTCCCATATCTCATCGATAGAGGTGTTGCCTATCTGAATCTTTGTTGAAAGTTCTGAGAGTATGTTCGTAATTATAAGAAAGACCAGAGCAACCAGATATACAGAAGGCTTTCTTCCCTTCATAGATTGCTTTGCTAAATACTTAATATACGCTCTGTCTATCACGGCAAAGCCTCCTTATCAATCAGAAATTATTCTATATTTCATCCATTTTCCGGAATGGTAATAAATTGCACCCACCAAAACAATACCCGTTCTGGCGAGGGCATCACCCAGGAAAAATCCCAGAGCACCCATATCAAGCACAAGTCCGAAAAGCATTCCGAAGCCTATGCGGAAGAAAACTCCGTCCAGCATTCCTCCAAGGAATCCAAGCTTTGCATTGCCTGTTCCCGAAACAACGCCCTCATAGGGAGCTATGGCGGCAGAGAGGAAATAAATCACACAGCATACCATCATATAGGAAGCTGCCTGCGCCAGAACCTGCGGATCGGAGGTAAAGGCGGAAAACACAGTTTTGGGGAATGCCAGAGAAATTGCGGCCATAATTGCGGCTGCGGAAAAAGAAACCTTCGCAACGCTGCCCACAATGGTTTTGACTCTGTCATATCTCCGGGCGCCTATATTCTGAGCAACCATAGTTCCTCCCGCCTCGCGGACGGAAATGGCAAATATATTGGCAACATGGTATATCTTGTCGCTCACATTATAGGCGGCGGATGCAGCCATGCCGAAGGAATTAATGAAGCTGAGGAGATACATCTGGGTTGCGATAATGAAAACGCCTCTCATCGAAAGGGGCAGACCAAGCTTGAGCAAAAGAGCAAGCTTTGACCAAACAACCTTGAATGAACTCAGCTTAAAATCAAATCCGAACTCGGCTCTTTTTCTATAAAGCAGCGTCAGAGAAAACACAAGGGATACGCCCTGACCGATTACCGTTGCAAGAGCTGTTCCGGCAACGCCAAGATTAAAGAACACTATAAATACTATATCCAGAACAATGTTCAAAACCGTAGCAATGGCTATAAACAAGAGAGGACTTTTGCTGTCACCCATTGCACGAAGCACGCTGCTTACGGCATTATAACCAAACATCAGCGGGAGACCGATGCTGGTTATCCTCAGATAATCCAGAGCGGGAATCAAGGAATCCGTGGGGGTATTTATCAGGGCCAGTATGCTTCTTCCAAAGCATAGATTTATAATCGCAAAAAGCACAGAGAAGGCAAGAAGCTCGGAAAAGAGAGTTCCGATCGTTGAATTGAGCTCATCCTTTCGTCCTGCGCCTATATGCTGGGAAATAAGCACCTGACCTGCAGCCGCAAGAGCCGTTCCCACGAGAGTATAAAGGGCGAGCATTTTTCCGCCCATACTGACGGCAACGATGCCGTAGCTCCCAAGAAACTGACCTATTATAACTGCGTCAACGGTGTTATAGAGATTATTCAGAGCATTGGCAAGAAGAAAGGGCAGGAAAAACCTCAGGAGCATTGGCATAATGGGTCCCTGGGTGAAGTCCATGCCCATTGTCTTTCCCTTTTGCACTCCTGCTCACTTCCTTTTATCTGTTGGCTGCTTTAAATGCTTCTGCGGCGGCAAGCTGCTCTTCCGCACTTCGCAATGTCAGCTCAGTGACCACATCGCCGCCGTAGAGACGGGCAAGCTCACCGAGTCTGCCTTCTTTATCAAGCTCCGTAACACTTGTATATGTTCTGCCGGAGCGCTCCTGTTTCATTATTCTGAAATGGGTATCCGCCATTGCGGCTATCTGAGGCAGATGCGTTATGCATATAACCTGCTTTTTACCGCTCATCTGTCCGATTTTTTCGCCCACTCTTTGGGCGGCAATTCCTGAAACACCCGTATCAATCTCGTCAAAAACAAGACTTTCAACACTGTCGCCTTCCGCAAGGACACTCTTCATAGCCAGCATTATACGGCTGAGCTCACCGCCGGAGGCAATTTTGGATATACGTCCGGGTTCCTCGCCTGCGTTGGCAGACATATAGAATTTAACATCATCGCAGCCCGTGGCGTTAAAGCCTCCTGCATCTCCAATGGGCTCCACCTTTGCGACAAAGCGCACAGAGGGCATGCTCAGATACTTCAGTTCGCCTTCAACCCGCTCAGAAAGTCGGCGGGCGGCCTCTTTGCGGGCAGCCGTAAGAGCAGCGCCCTTTTTAAGAATCTCCTTTACAAGCTTATCTCTGTCCTTTTCAAGGCGGATGAGCATATCTCCGGCGAATTCTATTTCCTCGAGTCGGCTTCGGCAGGACTCAAGATGCGCCAACACCGCTTCCTCGTCTATTCCGTATTTGCGTTCAAGGCGGCGCAGGAGAGCAAGTCGCTCCTCGATGAAATCATATTCCTCGGGAGAGAAATCCATAGATGCCCTCATATCGGCCACCCGCTCGGCGGCATCTTCAAGCATAAAGCGCGCATCGGTGATTATTTGGAGAGTTTCTTTAAGCTCCGCGGCATAACCTGAAGCATGGCTCACGCAATCCTCTGCGTCCGCAGCAAGGGCAACAGCATTATCGCTTCCGCTATACAAGGCCTCGTATGCGGCATCAAGAGCCTCGGTGAGCTTGCCGGAGTTCTTCATCAGGCTGCGGCGCTCGTTGAGTTCATCTTCCTCGCCCACCCGAATATCGGCCTTCTCAATCTCAGCTATCTGGTAACGGAGGTTTTCGGTGAGGCGCTCTTTCTCAAGCTCGTCCATGGATAGGCGGCGAATTTCCTTTTCCACCTCGCGCCAGGATTTATAGCTGAGAGAATAGTCGGCAATAAGCTCCTCAAGACCGCCGAAGCTATCCAAATATGCAAGATGTCTTGTCTCATCCAGAAGCTGTCTTCCGTCATTCTGACCGTGAATATCAAGAAGCAGAGATCCCAGAGAACGCAGCTGCTGGACGGTTACGGGCATACCGTTTACGCGGCAGGAGCTTTTTCCCTCCGAAGATATACGGCGCTGGATGATTATTTCATCCTCAGCATCTATCTCATTTTCTTCAAACCATTCATCCGCGGCATTGCAGCGGAAAACGGCACTGACCAACGCCTTATCCGCTCCGTGGCGCACTATTTCCCTGCTGGCTCTTCCGCCGAGAACAGCGTCAAGAGCGTCAATGACCATACTTTTACCGGCACCGGTCTCACCGGTGAGAACATTAAAGCCCGTACCGAAATCCACATCGGAGCGCTCTATGACAGCAATATTTTCAATATGAAGACTGCAAAGCATAATCTTCTCCCTCCATCAAAGCAGCATATCTATCTCCTTGAGAAAAAGCTCAGCGGATGCATTATCCTTCATTGC